>PBLQ01000001.1 GCA_002721815.1 Myxococcales bacterium | reverse complement strand
TGTCGCAGATATTCTTCACAGAAAGAGCGCTCTTCATCGGGTTTTATTTTGATGAAATAGTTATGATCGAGTGTTTTGTCATTGAGCTGGAGATCGAGGTTAAAGCCCAAGCTTTGCAGAAGATCAGTGACGGTTCCCTGCGGACTGACATTCATTTGAACGCCCGGCTTTAAGGTTTGAATGTAAATTGGCGACCACCAAAGATCCGCGTGGGTGATTTTTCCGCCAAAGAAATACGGTTTCACAATGAAATGAATTTTTTCACTGTCGATGTTTTGTGCCTGGTAAGCCTTATGGATAAACGAATCTTTTACCGTGGCGAACTCAAAGCCGGGAAATGCTTTTTCAAGCTCTGCGCGGATGGTGGTGGATTTTTTTGCCATGACCTGCAGTTTAGAGAAAGCGGGCCCAAAAGGCAAAACCCACTCCCACTTTTGCTGGGGAGTGGGCGCGCAAATCAGGTTTTAAGCTTCTTCGAGGGGGAGGCCCGCCTCTTTCCAAGCTTGGTTGCCACCCTCAAGGACCTTCACATTTTTAAATCCGTAATCTTTCAGGGTTTTGGCTGCGATGCAGGCCACCATGCCCAAGGTGCAGGTGGTGATGATGGGACGATCTTTGTCGCCTAAGTTGGGATCTTGAAATTCGGCGGGCATGTTGTGATCTGCTTTGAAATACAGCGTGCCCATGGACACATTGACGGTGCCTGGGATAATACCGGTGAGGTTGAGGTCACCCTCATCGCGCACGTCGAGAATCATGGTGTTGGGATCTGCGTTGAGCGCGGCTTGGGCTTCGTTGGCTTTTAATACTTCGAGGCCTTCTTGGGCGTTTTGAACGACTTCAGTAAAGTTTGCGGACATATTTTTCTCCATGGGTTATTTGCGATTCATGCCGCTGGATACAGCAGATGAGGTCTTTTATTCAAGCTCAAACAAAACCCATGGGCAGGTTATTCCTCGATTTCGATTTCGCCCACATTTGAATAGCAAACGGCCACGGGCGAGCCCGAAGGAGAGGCGGTGGAACGACCTGGGAGCGTCCATCGTTTGAGATCGGGGTACTGAGAACGAAACCATGGGGCTGGATTTTCGGGCCATACCAGCGGGTATTTTTGTAGGGGGAGATTGTCTAAGGTGGTGACAAACTCATGCAGATAACGGGCAATGCGTTGGGCCTTCCACAGGGCCACTTTGCCCCCACCTTTGCGAACCGCATGGACGGTGAAAAACAGATGTTGGTCTTTTAAATGAAAAAAAGCGGCGACCCCAGCATCGGGTGCTTCCGGGGGGATGAACCTTCGCAGCAAATCAATCACGGTTTCTTGACGTAAAAAGCGCCTGCAAAACGGTTCTTCTTCTTTGGGTTTCGCTTTGATGTACAAACGCCGATCGAGATACTCATCGTCCAATTGGACATCAATACAAAAACCAGACGCTTGCAACCAAGTGAGGAATTCGCCTTGGAGATCGATGCTCAATTCCACCCCGGGTTTGAAGGTTTCGATGTGAATGGGGTTGGATGACATATAAGTGGGCAGGTCCTTATTCCCATTTTTGTGCGTTGGCGGCAGGCCCGTAAAAAAACCAATTTTGGGTGCGTCACGGTGACGCATGTAAAACTGCCCGATCCCCAGTTTGATGCGCAGCGCTTTGTAGGCGGGCGCCAAAGCGTCGCGATCCACCTCATAGCCAGGGAAGAGTTCTTCTAGCGTTTTTTCATCGCTGGTTTTTGGACTGTCGCTCATTGGCCTCCCCGAATCGTTGGTGTGTTAGATAGCCCATTGTGATGATGTGGAAAAGCGTTGGGGCATACCGACAACAGCCCGATTGATTTTTGCGGGTTTTGAGGCATGCTCTTGTCCAATGGAGGCCTTATGCATGCCTTAGAGGCACTTTTCGCCCTGTACGAATCAGATGGCGAACAAGACTATATCGGCGAACCCGTGACCCAGCTGGCCCACATGCAGCAGGCGGCCTTTTTGGCCAAATCGGCTGGGGCTGACGATGCCCTGGTGCTGGCCGCTTTTTTTCATGACATCGGCCATTTGTGTGCCCAAGCAGACGCCCCACAAATGGACGGTTTGGGGGTTATCGAGCATGAGCACATTGGTGCCGCCCATTTAAAAAGCCTGGGCTTTTCCGACCGGGTCACCGAAGGGGTGGCCTCGCACGTGGCGGCCAAACGTTATTTGTGTTGTCGCAAGCCAGGCTATTACGCCAAACTTTCGGAGGCCAGCAAAGGCACCCTCGAATTTCAAGGCGGTCCCATGAGCGAAGAAGAAGCTTTGGCCTTCGAAGCACATCCCCACCACAAAGATTTTTTGCGACTTCGGGCCTGGGATGAAGCCGCGAAAAAACGAGACGGCGCCATATTAACCCTCGATGAAATTAAAGCCATGGCATGGCAACATATTCAAATGAATGAGGCCGAACACCCATGAACCTTTCCACTGCACAAAAAAACTTTTGGGACGACAACGGTTTTATTCATCTCCCTCAATTCTTTGGGGATGGCACCGCATTGCGCCACTGGACCCATGACATGAGCACTTGGCCAGAAACCGCTGGCAAATGGATGAAATATTTTGAGCAGATCGGTGAAGCCGATGAAAAACTTTTGTGCCGCATGGAAAATTTCTTACATTTTCATGAGGGCTGGAAAGATGTCATTTACAACGAAGGGCTGATGACCGTTTTGGAAATTCTTTTCCATGAGCCTGCATTGCTGTTCAAAGAAAAACTGAATTTCAAATTACCCGGTGGCAACGGTTTTACCGCGCACCAAGATGCACCGGCCTTTGCGTCTTTTGGCCAAGACTTTCACATCACCGCCATGGTTTCTATTGATGACACCACCCGGCAAAACGGTTGTCTGGAAATGGTGCCGGGCAAACATCGCGCCGGCCTTTTAGAGATGACGAAAGACAAAGTGTTATCTCAAGAAGCCATCGATGCATTGACTTGGGTGCCTTTAGAAACCAAGTCAGGCGATTTGGTTCTTTTTGATTCGTACATTCCGCATCGGTCGGGGCCCAATCAAAGTGCCAGTGCCCGTCGCGCGGCTTATGTGACGTATAACGCGCAATCACAAGGTGATTATCGTGATGCTTATTACCGTCACAAGCGAGAAGTCTTTCCGCCTGACATTGAACGCATCCCTGGCAAAGACTATGGCGACACCGGATTGTACAATATCGGCAACCCCATCGCCGAATAACGCCATTTTTTCTACCACATGTTTGTGAGCCTCGTCACAACCCACAAAAAACCAGCGCAATTTGAGGACCTTACTATCTTCGGCGTCAGTGGACAGATCGAAGAGCTGATTGCTAAGATTTAAAAAGAAGGATTAGAAATTTTCATCGTTAGGAGGTTGGCGATGACTGCAGAAGTGATGTCACTTTGGGTTATGAGGTTTGCACCCCTATTTGGTTTTGGGTTTGTGGGGCCAGCACTTTTATCAGGCGGGTTTCAACCGGCGCGCACCCGGCAACTTTTCTTGTTATTGGCGTTGCCCATCGGCGCATTGTCCTCGTGGGTGGGCATGGTGAGCTTTCATCAAAGTTACAGCACACCCGCACGCCAATGCGCCGTCTTTTGTGCCATCTTGGGGTGTTTGTTGTTTTGGTCTGTGATCTACGGAACGGCTTTTTTCGCCCCCAAAAACGAGCCTCTTCCTTATCGCTTAACCATTAAAGACATTAAAAAGCCGGTTTTGGCGGTGACAAGTTTCGCGATGGGGTGGTGGATGACCTTCGCCATTTCAGATTTGAGCTTCGGGGTGATTTTTCAAATAGAACCATTGGTGGTTTTTGCATGTTTCATGATGCTGGCTTGGGTCCGCATGCGCAACCAAAGTTCACGGGTGTCAAACGAAGACTTGGCGAAGGTGAGCTTGCGGATGGGCCAGCTGATCATGGGCTTGTCCTGTATGTTTTTAATTGGCCATGAGGTTTTCTTTCCTGATGCATCCCAGCGTTTGGGCCAGTTCATGGTTGTAGGGGTGAACGGTAGCATTTACAGTTTGTTATTTTACATCGTGCTGACCCTTTTAAAACCTTTGGATGGGTTAAGCACCGCGAAAGGCCCTGCATCTGAAATGGCCATGGTTCAATTCTTTTGGACGCATCTGGGTTTGTTGGGTTTACACGTGATGGTGGTGTTGTGGGCAGTGGGCGCTTTGTAGTTAGATAAAAACAAGATGAGGAGGGTGGTACAATGAACGTTTTAGATATGGATTTGTGGCCTTGGAATTGGTTGCCTTTAATAATTCTCGGTTTGGTGGTGCCATCGGTTTTGGCGGGTGGGTTTCAACCTGCTCTGGTGCGGCAAAAAGTGATCGAGTTAATTTTGCCCGCTGGGGCGCTGGCCGCTTGGGTGGGCATGGTTCACATGCTCTCCAACCTTTCTGACCCTTCTCAAGTTTGGCCGCAGTTTTATTCGCTGCTGTTGATGATGGCGTTGTGGGGGGCGTTTTACGTGGGTGCGCGGCTCATCAAAACACAGCCGTTCAGACACCCGATCACTTTAGGTTCCAATAATATGCTGCCCGTCCTGGCCGTATTGAGCCTGGTGTTGGGTTGGTGGGGAACGGTGGCTCTGTCCGCTTCGGCATCTTCGTTTTTTTCCACCGAAGCTTTTTTCTGCTTTTTGGGAATTTTCGGTGGCTTGGTCGTCTTTAGAAAGGTTTTAAAGAAGGGCTTGGGGGTGATGGATGTGGCTCAAATGAGTGTTCAAGCTGGTTATTCGGGTTTGGGCCTCGCCACCGTGATGATAACGTTTTACATGGATGATCCCTCAAGACTCGGCCCTTTGGTGGCCATGGGCATCCTCTCCAGTGTGTACGGGTTGCTCTTACACCAGGTGTTGATCGTGTTGTCGCCCTTATCCCCACAGACGCTGTTTCAAAAGCCCGGGGCAGGGATGTTGAAGGGCTATGTGGCGCACATTGTTTTGCTCTGTGGACAATTTGGGCTGATCATGTGGAGCGTCGACAGCGTTCCGTAAGCTAAGACCGCTTGAGGTCGGCGGCGAGCATTTGGTGGAACTGGTATTTGCCCATTTCAACTGTGGGTGCGTAAGGGCCTGGTTCAAAATGGATGGAGCCCATGCCCACCTGTAAACGTTCACAAATGTAAATGTCTTCTTTTTGGACTTGTTCACTGGACTTGAGGCTTGCCGAAATAAAATCTTCGCTGAGGCCTGGCTCTGCGTACCAATCAAAAATCACCCGGCAGCTTTCGGTGCTGAGGGGGACCACCACATTGATGTCCATCATGTTGCCGTACCGGTTGAGCATGAGGTTGGGATAGACCCAGGCATAAAGCGCATCGCCCGCTAAGCGATCGCCCGCTTCTTTTTGTCCAGCCACACTTTGAATAGAGTAGCCCTCGAAGAGCTCGGTTTTATAACCTTTGAGATCCAGCTCAGCAGAAAGATCTTGGTGCAAAAAGGGCACGTGATAGCCACCGTCGAGGTAATTGTCTACAAAGACTTTCCAGTTGCATTGGATGTCGTAGGTGCGCCGGGTGATGCGCTCGAGCCCCGTCCAGTTCATGGCGTCGAGGCGTTGGGTGAGTTCGTCTAGCTGCAATTGGGTCGCATGGGGCTGACTGCTGATCATGACCAGGGGGCCCCACACTTGAAGAGACAGAGGCTTGAGACTGTATTTGTCTCGGCTGAAATCGGCCACCCCACCAATGCGTGGGGCTTTGGCGAGACGTCCATTCAGTTCGTACCGCCAACCGTGGTAGGGACAGACCAGTTGCTCCTGTTTGCCTGCCCCATCGGCCACTTGGGTGCCATTGTGACGACAAACGTTGGCGAAGGCGTGTAGTTGACCTTCTTGGTCCCGGGTGATCACCCAAGGCTCAGAGCCGGCACAGCCTGACACGAAAGAGCTGTTGTCTTTGAGTTCATCCAGGTGGGCCACCACTTGCCAATTGTTGGCCAACACTGAACGTCGTTCTTGCTGGTCTTGGTAAATGGAGCGGTACCAAGAAGCCGGTGGGGTTTTGGCTTCGTTCAAGGGCAGATTGGGATTGAAAAGAGTGCTGCTCATCTTCCGTCTTTTATCATACGTTGGGCGGCATTGCGACCACTGGCCCCCATAACCCCACCACCTGGATGTGCAGCAGCGCCGCACAGATACAGGTTTTTGATGGGCGTGCGGTAGTTGGACCAGCCCATCACCGGCCGCATGGGCGCGAGCTGATACAAGGTCATCTCGCCTTGAGAAATGTGGCCGCCAGTCATGCCGATCATCTTTTCAATATCGGGCGGAACGAGGATTTGCCGATCTAAAACCGCGCCGCTGAAATTGGGTGCGTAGGCATCCATGATTTCAAAACAGCGATCGGCAAAGGCTTCGCGGTGATCGTCCCAAGATCCTTCCGCCAAGTCGTAAGGCGCGTATTGAATGAACATGTTCATCAAATGTTTGCCTTCGGGGGCAACGGTGTTGTCCACCACTGAAGGGATGGAGCATTCGAGCACGGGCGTCTGAGAAGGCCGACCGTATTTGGCGTCATCGAAAGCCCGCTCAATGGTTTGACGGTCATCACAAATGTGAATGGTACCGCGGTGTTGAGGGCCAGGCGCTTTGCCGGGTACAGCCTTGAAGTCGGGCAGCTCGGAAAGCGCCACGTTGATTTTCACCGAGGCACTGTCGTAACGAATGCGATTAATGCGTCTGAGAAAATCACTGTCCAGGTGCGCTTGGCCCACCAAGTGGTTAAAGGTGAGATTACAATCGAGATTGCTGGCCACGGTTTTGGCTTTAAGGGGGGTGCCATCGGCAAGCACAACGCCACTGGCCGCGCCATTTTCAACCAGGATTTTTTGCACGGTGGCTTCGGTTTTAATTTCTGCACCGAAGCTTTGGGCGGCACCCGCGATGGCATTGGACAGGGCGCCCATCCCGCCGCGCACGTAACCCCAAACGCCTTTTTTACCGTTGGTTTCGCCCATGACATGGTGAAAAAGCACGTAGCCTGTGCCCGGTGTTGCCGGTGAGGCCATGGCACCGATAATGGCATCCGTGGCCAGGGTTGTTTTGAGCTGCTCGCTCTCGAACCATTCATCGAGAATGTGATTGGCGGGTGCCGTGAGAACCCGGATGGCCTCTTCCATTTCAGAACCGAGCCCGCGAAAGCGTTTGCCCAGTTGAAACATGCGCCACAAGTCAGAAAGCTTGTTGGAGCGAGGGTTGGGGGGTTCTTCGTCGATGGTGGGTTCAATAAAGGCGGCGATGCGCTCGAGCATGGCCTCATACTTGGGATAGGCATCAGCATCTTTGGGGCTGAACTGCGCAATGGAGTCGTGGGTCATTTGAGCGTCGGGCCCCAGCACGAGGCTGCGCCCATCGGCAAAAGGCGTAAAGCTTGAAGGGCTTCGCTCGAGCATTTCGAAGCCATGATCGTGGAGTTTAAGATCTTTGATGATGTCCGGCCGGAACAAGCTGTTCACATAAGAAAATGTAGATACTTTGTAGCCTGGAAATGTTTCTTCGGTGACGCAGGCCCCACCCAATACGGGTCGGCGCTCAAGCACCAAAACTTTGCGACCGGCTTTGGCCAAATATGCGGCACTCACCAGTCCGTTATGTCCCCCCCCAATGACGATTACGTCGTATTCGCTGGCCATGGTACGCCCCTTTGTGGAAAGGAGGATCGGCCCCAGACCGACCTCTTTGATGAACTTTCCTTAGTCAGCCCAAAATGGGCTGTCAAATCGTTTAAGCCCTTGCTTTTTAATGCGGTGCTTCATTGTTTCTGTGGCTTAAAAGGGCTAAATTTCGAGTCACACTCTCGCGAATTGGAGCGTTTTGTGAACGAAGTGCATGTTTTGGCAGCCCGCCAGCTAGAGGCCTATAACGCCAGTGATTTGGATGCGTTTTGTGATTGCTACCACGAAGCGGTGGTGGTTTTGGATGATCGAGAAGAAACCCTTCAGGGATTGCAGGCTTTTCGGGAGCGGTACCAAGCGCTCTTCGATAACTGGGAATTTGGCGCGGCGGTGCCCAAACGTGTTCAAGCGGGCAACCATTGTGTGGATTATGAAACGTGGTGGCGGATCGATCCCGAAACCGGTGAACGCAGCCAAGGTGAAGTATTGGTGCGTTATACGGAAAAAGAAGGCAAGATCGCCGTGGTCCAATTTTTGAAATAAGGAGACAGGCATGAAGCTTTATATTGTCGCTGACATGGAGGGGGCCACGGGCATTACACATGCCGATCAGCTCCTCGAAAGTGGTGGGCAGCGTTACTGGAAAGGCTGTAAACTGCTGACCGACGATCTCAACGCGGTGATCAAAGGCGCCGTTTCTGAAGGTGTGAGCGAGGTGATTGTGAGTGAAGGACACGCCAATATGCGAAACATCTTGGTCGAGGACCTGCACCCCGCCGCGCGTGTGATTCGCGGTCCGGCCAAATGGCAAAGCAAGCCTTTGTGTCAAGTCGCGGCATTGCCCGACGATGCCGATGTCGGCATGTTTGTGGGATTTCACACCCGTGCCGGTACACCGGGGGGGCTGCTCTGCCACACTTGGGCCGGCGCAGTGGTCCACAAGTTCTTACTCAACGGTAAAGAAGTGGGAGAAACCGCCATCAACGCTGCGCTGCTGGGGGACAAAACGTGCCGGTGGCCTTGGTATGCGGTGGTGATGACTTGGCCAAAGAGGCACAAGAAGATTTAGGCGATGTGCAAGTGGCCATTACCAAAGAAGTGCTCGGGGTAGATCTTGCCGCGTGCTGGGGCCCGCAGAAAACACTTCCCCTTTTGGAGGAGGCCGCCGCAGAGGCAACTCGTCGACACAAAAGAGGCGATTTTAAGCCTTATGTGGTTTCCGGTCCCGTGACGGCAGAAATTGAAGTGCACAAAGATGCCATGGCCGAACGCATGACCGCGGTGCCGGGCATCGAACGCACCGGGCGCCGGGCCATTCGGTTAAAAAGTGAAAACGCCACCGATGCTTTGGCCTTGGCTTGGCGGACCATCTCTGAAGTATTTTACAAACCAGATGCTTGGTTGCGTTAAACGTTAAAAGGACGGTTCAAATGAAAACTTTAATTTTTGGATTGGTGCTACTGGCGAGTGGTTGTTTTTCCCAAGAGGGTCAGCGGGGTGAGGCCTGTTACGGCAACGGCACCTGCAATTCGGGTTTGGTGTGCATGGATAACATTTGTGTCACCCCCACCGAGTCTCAAGAAGGCCAAGAGGGTCAGCCCTGCTACGGCAATGGGACCTGCAATGCGGGTTTGGAATGTGTGGACGATATTTGCAAAGTGGCCTCAGGTGCTTCGGACGGTAGCGCAATGAGCGATGCTGGCAGCAGCAATGGCAGCAGCGATGGCAGCAACGATGGCAGTAGCAATGGCAGCANCGATGGCAGCANCNATGGCAGCANCGATGGCAGCAACGATGGCAGCANCGATGGCAGCAGCGATGGCAGTAGCGATGGATCTACCACGGTTTTGGGCGGNTTCGACGCCGGGGTCGCGGGCGATGGNACTTTCGCAANACACACTTTGCTTGGCNCTTCNGAGGGNATTACTGGTTTCGTTGCGGTGGATTTGGACTCAGANGGTGATATGGATTTATTGGCCAACGGTGGAACGCGTTGGTACCAAAANACCGACGGTGTTCTGATNAAAATTTTACTAGACACCTCAGGNATGACGCCTTCAGACATAAAGGTNGGNGATCTTGACGGCGATGGCGATGTGGATTTTGCCTCCACCGCTGGTTGGCACGAGAATGATGGGTCTGAAAATTTCACCATTCGCTCAATTTANGACCAAGCTCTCAACCCTAGGCGGGTCTTNGTGGTGGATTTGGATAATGACGANGATTTGGATGTGCTGACTTACATCGGCTCGGAGGGGGACGGTTTGNNGGTNACCTGGTACAAAAACGATGGTGCGCAAGAGCCCGAGTTCTCTTCTCATGTCTTACGAAGTGGATGGGAAGGAGACGACGAATATCTGTCGGCAGCTGATATGAACGGCGACGCGCTTTTAGACGTCGTTTATATTGCTTCNAACACTGGCGGCCCCGATATTTATTGGCTTGAGAACAGTACCAGTGGNGCNCCNTTCACGCGTCATGCGACGGGATGGGAGGCCAGTATCGGGGGNATCGGNGATATNAATGGTGATGAAAGCAATGANATTTTGGGNTATTACTATAACGGATCCGNGATTTCNTTTTTTGAAAANGATGGACAGGCCACGCCTTCTTTTTCAAGAACCACCTTACCAGGGGTCTGTGAAGATTGTTCGAATGTCAGAGGGAGCAAACTCATTGACCTGAATAGCGATGGTCATTTGGATGTGATCACGTCAGGACGTTATGGTGGTATCTCTGGATATGCATTGGCATGGTTCAAAAACAACGGCAATCAGAGTAATTGGGATTTTACTCGCCACATTCTTGGCGGCACGGGTAGCGGCATGAGCCAAATCAAAACCGTTGATTGGGACGGTGATGGCGATTTGGATATTTTACTTCCCAGGCAGGGAGCGTTAATTTATTTTGAAAACTTGGGGTTGATTGACTGAGCGGCGCACAGGCGGGTCAGGCATCAAAAAGCAGTAAGGTTTTTTCTTTTATGGGTACCGGTGAAAATCCCACCAAAAAACAAGACAATGTCATTGGCCAGACATTGGATGGTCGTTTTAAGGTCCTCGAATACCTTTCCGAAGGAGGGATGGGCCAAATTTACAAAGCCAAGCAGATCAATTTAGATCGATTGGTCGCCATTAAGGTTTTCAAAGAAACATCACGAAATACAGAGGAGTTCAAAAAAAGGTTCTTTTTGGAGGCCTCGTTATGCGGTCGTCTGACCCACCCAAACATCGTACGTATTTTTGATTATGGATGTCACGAAGACGATATTTTTTATATTGCGATGGAGTATTTACAGGGCACCAACCTTCAGGAGTTACTCAAAAAGAAGATTAGACTGGACGCCCACGAGGCACTATTTATTTTAAAGGCACTGTGTGAGGGGCTGGTTGAAGCCCATGGCCAGGGCTTGGTTCACCGCGATTTAAAACCCGCCAATATTTTCCTGGTCCCCAATCCGGTAGGCGGTTCTTTTGTGAAAATATTAGACTTTGGCGTGGTCAAGCAGCTGAACAGCGTTGAAGAGATATCAAAAGCAAACAGCACTGTGGGTTCTCCTTTATACATGTCCCCCGAACAGATTCGCAGCGAAAGTCTCGATTCTAGGAGCGATATTTACGCGTTGGGCGTGACGCTTTACCAGATGCTCACGGGCAAGTTTCCTTTTCGCTCCCGTTCGGCCATCAGGCTGTTGCAAATGCATTTATCCGAGCAGCCGCCAGCTTTCTCCAGTGTTCTTGAAAACGTTTATGATGTTTCACCTCTTGAAGAGGTGACGCGAAAAGCCATGGAGAAAGAAAAAGACGATCGCTACGCCAACGTTCAAGAAATGCTAGTGGACCTCAATAAAATTTCAGCGGATTTACCGGCGGACGAGAAAGCAAACCCCTTGTCCTCTTGGGAGCCAGAGATCGAAAAGATTGTGAGTCCTTCAAAAACAGAGTCCCTGGGCAGTGGATTTTCTGAAACACAATCGCTTTACGACGATTTTCAGGTTCAGACCTTACCGACAAAGTCGTTTCATGAGCTTCTTTCATTGAGAGATCAGACTTTAGACATCACATCGCTGTCCTCAGAAGAGGCAACCCTAGAAGTTGTTGCAGGTCACCAGGCGTTTATTGATTACAGTTGCCCATTTTGTTTTGTGTTGCATGAGCGATTGCATCGCTGGGGTTTTGCATCGAAAGTAGAATGGCATTTGGTGGAGCATGCTTCCCATGTGTTTGATGGGCCTTTCGATTTGGCACAAGAAGAAATGCTGGCCCGAGAGGTTTTCGAAGTTCGCCACCGGGCCGCAGACGTTGAATTGCTGTTGCCTGCGCAGCGGTGTCGATCCACCATCGCAACGCGGCTCACCACTTATGTGCAGGAGCGTCGGCCCGAGAAGGCGCACGCATTTAGATTGGCGGTATACCGTACGTTGTGGCAAAACAGTGAGGATATTGGTTCTCTCGAGGTGCTTCAAGAATTGTTACGTACCCATGATTTGCCTTTGGACCTGTTGGATTTGTGCCAAGAAGAACCTGCTCGTTTAAAACAATGGCAGCAATCCTGGGAGGAAGGTAATTTTGACCATAGTATCCCTGTGATATTTCATCCTCAGAGCGGACGGTCTTTGGTGGGTTTGGCCGACGAAGAAACGCTTAAAGCGTTTTTGTTTGGCGATCGGACTCGAGTTGTAGACAATGCTGTATGTTTATATCAGCATCAACCCTCCCTACTGGTGTGTGGAAGTCTCAACGCTTTGTGGGAGCTGTTGTCTGATTTTCGTTCCAGCTGTAATATTCTGCAGTCGCCTAATTTTGAAGCGGCAAAAAAACATTTGTCAGAAATGGCTGTGCCCGACTTTTTGATCATTGAGAAAGGTGCGATGCAGCAGAGCGATATATCTGAATTAAGTGCATTGGCACAAACCCGATCGATACCTTGGGTGCTGGCCACCGCGAATCCATCCACCGAAGAAGAAATCGATATGCTCTCCATCGGAGCAGTTGAATATTTAACCACCGACGAAAAAGTTCGAGTTTCCAGTGCGCGTTTAGGAAGAATTTTAAGGGACCGGTACCATATCGATCGCATGGAAAAACAACAAAACGTTGATACGCTCACCGAGCTTCCTTCACGAAAAATGCTGATTGAACAGATCGAAGTGGAATGGGCCAGAGCCCAGCCAGTGGGCGCTTCGCTGTCTTTTCTGTTGTTGGATTTGGACCGGTTCAAAGCTTACAACCGTGCCCATGGGTACATCAGTGGTGATCAGTGTTTGGTACAACTGGCCAAAGTGTTGAAGGCAAAGGTTTGTCGCCCAGGGGATTTCCTGGCGCGATTTGGAGGGAATCAATTCGCGTTGTTATTGCCCGCGACTTCGAATGTGGACGCCAAAACATTGGCTGCGGATATGGCACGCGCCCTCTCCGATTTGAAGATTGAAAGCGAAGCGAGTGCAACGGGGTTTCTCGCAGCATCGGTGGGGGTTCATACGCTAAAACCAAGCGTCAATACATCGGTCTACGATTTGGTCGATCGCGCCTGGCAAAATTTGCTTGATGGACGTCACTAATCGATATTGATCACGGGAAGGTTGTCTCCCATTTCACCGTAATTATCGCCACGGTTAGCGGTGTCGCCCAAGCCCAATTCTCCGTTGGGGTTGGTGCCCCAACATTTGATCTCGTCAGTCATGCTACTGACGCAAGTGGAGAGGGCGCCCACAGTCAGGCCCATCGCGAAAAAGTCCGTTCCCAAATCCACAAAGGGTAGGTTGTCCCCCATTTCAGCCGCTGCACTGCCCCGGGGATTGACATCTTCATACCCGAGCATGCCTGTCCAGTTGTCTCCCCAGCATTTGATTTTACCGATGTCGAACAGGGCACAGGTGTGCGTTCCTTTGGCAAAGAGCGCTAAAACGCCTCCTTGGCTACCCAGGTCGGTATAGGGAAGGTTGTCTCCCATTTCGGAGAGTTCGGTGCCTATTTTGGGGAGATCATGTCCTTGTCCCAAGAAGCCCCATTCATTGTTTGCACCCCAGCATTTGACCCTTTGATCAAAGGTCAGCACGCAGGCGTGCCCTATGCCTAAGGTCACCTGAATGGCAAAAACATCTTCGCCCAAATCGACGAATGGAAGATTGTCCCCCATTTCATCCGGTGCATCGCCACGCGTATTTGCCAGACCTAAGACATACGGGGGTTCGCCGATGCCCAGCTGACCTGCTGAATTACGCCCCCAACATTTAACTTTGCCATTGGAGAAAAGCGCGCAGCTGTTTTCACCGGCCAGTGCAATGTCTACCACCTCATGCCCGTGAGAACCAAAGTCTAAGAAGGGTAATGCATCGCCCATTTCACCGGGTTCGTCACCAAGTTGATCGGAGAGCCCTCCGCTGAGCCCCAAGCCTAAAAACGATTTGGCCCCCCAACACTTCACTTTTCCGTTGGTGAGCAATGCGCAACCGTGATTAAAGGCAAGGTCTAACTTTTGTATGGTCAATCCAGCGCCCACATCCAAATAGGGTAAGTTGGCCCCCATTTGAGCAGGGTCGGCACCAACCACCGTTTCATCACTGGGAAAGCCCAATGAGCCCATGTTGTTGCCCCAGCATTTCGCGTAATTGTTGGTGGTGAGGACGCAGTATGCAAAGCCACTCCATTTAATGGAGGCCACCGGCGTATTGAAACCCAAATTCAGAGCAGGCATATCGGCCGGCGCTTCGCCGGCGTTGTTCCCCCACATCCCATCGGGCGGACAACTGGGGGCGAGGTCACATTTCCCCCAGCATTTCACTTCTCCCGAGGCGTTGATCCCACAGGTGCGCTCGATGTTGGCGGCGATCACCGCTCGGTAACTTTCAGATTCGGGAGAAACGGGCTCAGAGATACCCGCATCGAGCGCGGCGGTGGGGCCCGAACCAGCATCAATCACGAGGTTGGGCGCAAGGCCTGCATCCACTTCGCCCACTGTCACGAAAGAGCCCGCATCCCATACTTCGGTAGGCCCTGCATCTGGGCACAAGATGCATTCCAGGGCTTGGGCATCACATCCACACGCGCACCATGTCTCAGTGGATTGATACAAGCATTGGTCTTCTTCGCAGCCCCCAATGTTTTCGTAGCTAACCAAAGTGTCTTCTTGGCATTCGCTCTCGAGCCCATCACAACTGGTGCAAACGAGATCGCTGGCGCCCCGTCCTTTGAGGGTCACGGTTTTAGGCTCGTTATTGTTACTGGCATCGTGGGAAACGGTTAAAATGGCCTCATAGCTGTCGTCTTCAGTGGGTCTGAAATGGATGATGGCATCTACACTGCTTTCACCTTCTATGGTGTAGGTGTTGCGCTCTGGTGCGAAGGGAGCTTCTAATGGATCGAGGGTGAGCGCTGAGACGGACAGCGTTGCTTTGCCTTCGTTAAGGATCGTAAATGTGCGCGAAGCAAAAGAGTCAACGGCCACTGCACCAAAATCAATTTCATCGGGCATCACCACGATTAAAGCAGGTGATGGGGGGCTGTAGACTTCCACATCGCAACTGCAGTTGGGTAGCGCAGTGATGAAGATCGAAATATACAATAGGGTAAGCCCAAATTGACGATTCATGAACCACCCCTTGTTTGCAATGTGGCTACAACGATAGGTTGATACACACATCATACCTATTTGTCTGTTTCATGGAAAGATAGATCTCTTTTGAGACATCGGTCGGAAGTCGTATCGATGGATGGGCTGAATTAAAAAAACAGCGGTTTAGCCCACGGAAAGGCCGGTGGCCACCGCACCGTCAATGGTTGCTGTGGCCAAATAATCGCCACAGAAAAATACAGGGCCGCCCCGTGCTTTTTGTTCTTGTTGAAATGCGTGGGCCAAGCGGTAACGGCCAACGGCATGTACGGGAATGGCTTCAGGACGTCTAATGATATAGTAGGGCTCTGCTTGTGCATTGATATCTGGATAGAATTCCCGTGCCAGCTCAATGCCCCGTTCGTAAATTTTTTCGTCGGGTTGTTCGAGGTATTTGGTACTTTCTTCTCCCGAGAGATACAGGGAAATCAGTTCATGTTCTCGGGTGTCGCGTTGAGGGTCTTTGATACGGTTAAATGATAAAGCCGCCAATGCGTGATTGCCGGGGCCGCACGGAAAGATAGAGCTCATGGGCGGTGCTTTTTGTAGCCGAGGTACCTTGTAAGCGAGATGAATGTTCGCCACATAATTTTGAGATTGTAAAAAAGCCCGTTGGTTATCGCTGACCAGCTGGGTGGGCAACTGTGAGGTGATTCGGTTGGCCACGGTGGCAGTGGTGGCCAGTACCAATCGATCTGCTTCGAGGCTTTCTTCGCCCTGAGGTCCCTTCACCGTCACTTGGAATTTGCCGGCAGTATACGTCACCTGTGAGACCGTGGCATTGCATTGAACCTGGATTTGACGGGTGAGTTTTTGACAGACCTCGTCGATGCCCTCTTGAAAATAGTAAAATTTGGCGCCCGCGGCGTGGGCGCTGAGCCCCAAAGCCAAGCCCTCAGACACCTCTTCACAAGAAAAATACCAGAAGGGCTCAATGCCTGGCCGAATTAGAAAGTCATAAATTTTTTCATTGAGATGAGTTCGCGCATGCTCACCCACTGAGCGTGCATCGAAATGTTGCAGTGTTTGGGGGTCACCAATATCGAATTGTTTTCTTTTGAGGGTGAGGCCTGCGGTCCATTTTCCCATCTTCAACTTATCGAGCATGCCCAAGAAGGGGAAAGCCAAAAAAGAAGCGGTGGAGCTAATGTTGAGTTCAGCGGTACGACCTTCATAATGCAGACCTGAAATCCGACTCAATTCGGCAATCGATGATTCAAAGCCCAGTTCTTTGGCGAGGGCGAATATGCGCGGGTAAAAATTGGTGATGAAGGCCGCGCCCGTGTCTAGTTTAAAGTTTTCATCGCGATGCGTTCGCGTGCGTCCGCCGATCGCCGCTTCTTTCTCAAGCAACGTGACACGGTGTCCTTTTTGGCTGAGGTTATAGGCTGCTGCACATCCCGCGGGACCGGCACCAATAACGATGACTTCTTTCCCTTCACACGTCATGTTCTTTGCTCGTTATGGTTGTTGAGTTTCAAAGGAAGGGGGATTTAATCAGTCGGGAAGGGCAATGCCCGCACAGTCTTCAAAATCAGGCGCGCAATTGGTTTGCATGCAAGCGTCACACTCCTCTCGGCTGTCACAATCCATGCAGCTTTCGAATTCACATTCGACCACATCACCAAAGCAGGTGGCACAGGCGCTGGAAACCTGGCTTTCCTCCACCAGGCAGTTACTGTAACAGCCCGAAAGGGTTTCTTCTTCTGAGACGGTTGCGAAAAGACAGTTTTGAACACAGTCGTTGAGTGCCTCGTTATCGCCGGTGCTGAGGTCCGCGATGGCCGCTTCATCGGAGGTATTGTCGCACGCGCCACCGTTTATGATGGTCTCGGGGGTTGGTGGTGTGGGGGTTGCTGGATCATCTGTTTCGCCGGCATTGTCATCGGAGGCTTCCATATCGCCCGGGTAAAAGGGGGCGGTGCGTTCCGGAACAGGCCCACGCCCACCGGTGATGGCAACGCCGCCATTGGAGCCGGCACAGCCCACGATGAAGGATAGGATTAATAAGCCCATCAAGTGTTTCATTCTGCGACTCCTCTCCGGTTCAGCTAAGAGAGTCACTTGTAATGGTTTTGGGCCTAAAAATCCAAAGTTTTGCTTGAAAATGGGGCTTTTGGGCAGGTTTAACCTGGAAAATGCTCAAATTGAACGCGTTATCTAAGCGGGTCGGTTGTTCCACGCACACCGATGGATATAATAGGGCGACACCCCATTTCATAATCTAGGGAGGGCCCGTGCGCTTTAAAATCCATAAGCTTCTATGTTTGACTCTTTTGGCCATTGGTCTGGTCGGATGTGCCACCACACAAGAAAAGACTGCGACACAGACAGATGCCGCTCCCGCACCTATCACCGAGGGCACGACTTCGGGCGAGGCAACCGCCACCGCTGAACCTTCCAAGGCCGCGCCAACGAAATGTGACAAATCAAATTGTGACTCTTGTGGCAAGGTTGAGGGGGGTGAGGCGCCTTGCAACGATGGCTGCGAAAAAGGTGTGGCGGATGGGAAAGCATCGGGATGTTCAGGTTGCGAACCAGAAAAAAAGGTCGAAGAACCTGATGATTGTGGTGCCTGCACAAAATCCTAGGAAAGCCCATGTCGGGACTGAGCTAATCTGAATCACACACATCCCCAATCCCATCCGCATCGCTGTCTTCTTGATTTGGATTTGCGTTTTGGGGACAGTTGTCTGCTGGTTTGGGGAACTGCAAAGTACTTTCAAAAGTATTCTCTGACTGAAGGTGATCGTTACGCCCCCAGCATTCAAGATTGCCGCTGGCTCGCAAACCACAACTGTGCTCGCCCACACTGCTTAGCCCCAACCAGTCGGTGATGGCCGCATTGCCATTGGCGGTGGGCACATTCATCTCGCCTTGGTTGTTCACGGCGCCCCAGCAGTTGATTTCGCCGCTGGTTAATTGCCCGCAGCTGAATTGTTTCGCTGCATGAATGCTTCGCCAAATTGTATTTTCCGGCACGGTAAATGGCGCATTGAAACCGCCCCAGCAATGACCTGTGCCATCTTCGTGTAACCCACAAGTGTGTTCATGGCCGGCGCGGATGGTTACCCAGTCATCGTCATTCGCATGATCACCAAAGTAGCTTTGTTGCGAGCCGTTCGAACCCCAACACTCAGCGGTCCCATCTTCGTGAAGGCCACATGAATGAAAACCACCACAATCCACCCAGGTCCAGTCGAGGGTGGTTTGGCCCTCGTTGGTGGCAGGCACATCGGTTTGTCCGTCAAAGTTACTGCCCCAACATTGAATCTCACCGGTTTCATGAAGCCCGCAGGTAAAGCTAAACCCGGCGCTCACCATGATCCAATCGGTGAACGGTTCACCATTGGTTTGAGTGGGCACATCACAACGGCCATCGTAATTGGCCCCCCAGCAGGAGAGTGTGCCATCAAAATGAACGCCACAGGTGTGGCTATACCCAGCACTCAAATAAGCCCAATCCCGGTAAGCATCACCGTTGGAATCTGTGGGCACTTCGGTTTGAAGATAGTTGTTGAGCCCCCAGCAGGTGACCGAAAAATCGTTGAGTTGGGCACAGGTGTGCTGATAGCCGCCGGCAACAATTCCTTCGAGCAACATGCCGCGATCGGGAAATCCGTCGCAGTCGCTGTCTTGGCTTAAGTGTCCAATGTTTGCATCGAAATCGTCACAGTCGTCCTCTGTCAGGACAAAATCACCGTCTTTATCGTTGTCACAAGCGTCACCGAGTCCATCATTTTCAAAATCTTCTTGCCCTGTATTGACCACGGTTCTGCAGTTGTCTTCTGTATCCGGTACAGTGTCATTATCGGAGTCATCATCTAAAGCGTCAATCGTTCCATCGTTATCGGTATCCACCGCATTTTCTGGACACGTGTTATCGATGCAGGGGACCTCATCCCCATCAGAGATACCATCGTTGTCTGTGTCAGGGTTGTTCGGATCAAGGCCATAAGTGGGTTCGAGGTCATTGGGGACCCCATCATTGTCATAGTCTCCATCGCATAAATCCCCAAAGCCATCACCATCGGAATCGGTTTGCTCGGGGTTATATTGTCCGGGACAATTATCCGGTTCGGTGGGAACTTTGAAAAGAACGTTGAGAGGTGGAACGGTTTGGCCATCGCTGTTCCAGCCAAAGCAGTCCAGTGACCCATCATGGTGTTGCGCGCAGGTGTGGTAGCGACCGCCTTCTATCCCTACCCAGTCATCGTAGGGCACATTTCCATCTTGAGTGGGAATGAAAGTTGCGCCGTTGTATTGGCTCCCCCAGCAAGTGAGTATGTTTTCTGAGCGTAGACCGCAATTTTGAAAGCCGGCCACGGTGTATTGCTTCCAGTCCGTAATCACTTCGTCATCGTCGGTGAGTGAAACATTCAGTTGCCCATCGCTGCCAACGCCCCAGCATTCGATGTGACCATCGTTATGTTGACCGCAAGAGTGCGCATAGCCCACCCCAATGGCTTTAAAGTCATCGGTGTCAGGGGCGACAGTGCTTTCGCTGATGTTCCAGCCCCAGCAATGTATTTTTCCATTGCTGTGCAAGCCACAGGCGTGCTCATAGCCCGCTTCGACGGCCACCCAATCTTGATAAGGAGTTCCGGTGGCTGCAAGGGGCACGTCGGTTTGCCCCCGGTGGTTTCTGCCCCAGCATTGTAAAACGCCGTTGCTGTGAATGCCGCATGTGAACCCACCGCTGTTGGCTTCGCCGCCTGCGCTCACGGCCACCCAATCGTTGTACGGGTTCCCGGTAACATTTAAAGGAAGGCTGGTCTCGCCGTGCGTATTGCCGCCCCAGCAGTGCATGGTGCCGTCGCTGTGAATGCCGCAAGAGTGCTTGCCCCCTGCGCTCACGGCCACCCAGTCGGTATAAATTTCATTGTCTTTGGTGAGTGGCACCGTGGTTTGGGTGCCATTATCGAGGCCCCAGCATTGTATGGCACCGTCGGTGGTAATTCCGCAGGTGTGTTTCCAGCCTGCGCTAAAGTTGGGCGTAAAATCTTTTTCGTCAGCAACCCCGTCGCAATCAGGGTCTAGTAGGATGGAGCCGATGGTGGGGTTTTCATCATCGCAATCTTGTTCTGCCAAGACGCGATCGCCATCTTTATCAGTGTCACACGCGTCCCCGTACAGGTCTCCATCAAAATTTTCTTGGCCGGGATTGGGGATGGTGCGGCAATTATCTTCACCATCTAAAATTGTATCTCCATCAGAGTCGTTATCGAGCGCGTCAATGGTGCCGTCCTCATCGGTGTCAACGGGTGCATCAGGGCAGCCCTGACCAAATTCTTCACAGCCGTATTCGGCCCCATCGATCACCCCATCGTCATCGGAATCATCGTCTTCGGGGTCAAGCCCAACAGCTTCCTCCAGGGCATCTTTAAGCCCGTCGCCGTCCAAGTCATCATCACAGACGTCCCCAATTCCATCATTATCGCCATCGGCCTGATCGGGGTTGACAACATCTCGGCAGTTGTCATCGCCGTTCCCCACACCGTCATCATCATCATCATTTTGACAGAAAAAACTGCCTTCCGTGTTCACACAGGCTTCTTCGCATCCACCATTGTTTTCAAGGCATTCATTGATATCCACACAGTCACAGTTTTCATCAGGGGCAAATCCCGTTTCGCAGCCATCACAAGGGGGGCCCGCATCATCGACTGGCCCGGGGTTGACGCCGCCATCTTCGAAAATGTCGGTGGGTGGAGCTTCGGGAGCCGCTTCGCAAATGCCATCGATACAAACAAGACCAAATTCACAGGGGTTACTGGCTGAGCATGGCTCAATGGCTGGGGGTTTAGGTTGCGGAGGCGGATCTTCTTCTTGGGGACAGCCCGTCCAGACGACAATCGCAGCAAATATCAATAAACGGGCCATAATGCTTCCTTTTGTTTTTGGATATCGACAGTTTAGCCCATTGGTTGGCCTGCTCACAACCTTAGCTCCTACAAAAGAAATGAGGGTCATTGGATTTGTAACCGGGTTCATCTGGATTTTTATGGTGGTTAGCGGTAAGATCCGCGTCTTAGAGAAGGACTGCTTATGCCCAACATCAACAACACTGGCTCCACATCTACCACCGCCAATACTTCGGCTTCTGGTCATGCCCCTACAGCGTCCGAAAGTGCTGAAACACCCAATACCGGGACCACGACACCGGTGGAAGCCCCGCCCAGCATACAAGACATTCACGATGAATTCGCAACTGATGGTTGGACGGACGAAGAATTAAAAACCTATATTGATCACGTGGTGAGTGCACCCGAACCGCGTGAGCACCTGTCCCCTCTGTGGGCGGCGGTACTAAACCCCAAAATGCCTGATGAAGAACATCAAGATCAAAAGTTCTTTGAAGTTTTATCTTGGTACATCGACAAAAGCACGTCAGGGCGAGGGGATGGTCAATTGTCATTGCGCGAAGTAGAAGAACAGCTCGCGGTTTATGGGCAACGGTATTTGTCCACCAGCCAAGACCCTGAGCAGCAAATATCGCGGTTGCAAAACTGGAAGTTCATTCAAAAGTTACGATTGCTTCAAAAAGAGATTCACTCGCGGATGGCCCGAGGCGAAGGCGCACATTACCCATACTCACCACGAGACATGATGACCATTGACGGGGCAGAGGCATGGAATGCTGCCAACACCATTGAGTCTCGAGCAGCATTCAATAAAGATGTTTTGGAAGCCTCTTTCCATAAGCCTGTTTTGGTAAAATATGGACTGACCTATTGCGCCCATTGTTTATTGCTCGAACAACTCGGTTCGGTCCCAGCTTTGGCTAAAAAATATGCAGACGAATTGACGGTGAAAAAATTGTGGTGGAACCCGCATGACCCCAACATGGAAGAAATTACCAGGTTGGCCGGGGAAGAAGGGGTGACCTCTTCACCTTACTTTATCCTATATGAAAATGGCGAAGTCGCCAAAAGTGGATATGGTTTTCCCGATGAGCAAGGCAGCGGTATGGAGGACTTTCTCGAGGGCTTTGTTGGGTAACGAATTCGATAATTCGGCACTCTTTGATGAGGCTCTATGAAAACCACATATCCTGGTTTCAGGCGAAAAGTTAAGAAAGAAACTTGAAGAAGGTTTTCATCTTACCCAGCAATTGATCTGCCAGGCTTTGGGTTTGCTCTTCTTTTTGTTCTTTGTTGAGATCTTGGCCCACTTGTTCGTTGCGCATGCGTCGCTCGGCAACGGTCCGTGAGAGCAGCTCGGCCAGTTCTGGCCGTTTTTGAAGCAGGGCTTCCACGTGTTCTTTCGTGATCTCATATACTTCCACGTCGGTTTGTGGCGTAACGGTGGCTGATCGGTGTTCACCGGTGAGCAAAGACATTTCGCCAAAAAACTGCCCAGGCGTGATTTGGGCCACTTTGATTTCAGTGTCATCGCCATTCACGGGTGCAAATACATTCAGCAGGCCTTCCACCAAGATGTACATGGAGGTTCCTTGCCCGCCTCGCTTTACCACATTGTCACCTGCTTTGTAGGATTGTTGCTCCACACTTTTTGACAGTTCGCCCAGTTCATCATCTTCGAGATCTTTGAAAAGCTCAATCCTGGAGAGCAAGCTCTTCTTATCGGTTCTGAAATTCAGATGACGTGGTGGCATCTCAGCGTAAAAAATATCTTGTTTTTGGTACGCCAAAGTTAAGCCCGCTTGATGCAAATGAGATAAAATGCTCGAGGAGATGGCATGCCGTCCTTTGTCGGGCGACATGTCTCTTGGCAAAAGCCAGTACCGAACTTTGTATTCCACCCCGAAGTTGTTAACGCCATTCACACGGACTTTAGGGGCAGGATCTTGTAAAGGACCTTGGGCTGCCAGCGCGCCGGCCCGTAAAATCCGCAACGCACGTTCATGTGGCACCGCGAAGTCCAAGCAGAAAATTAAGTCAAACCGAGAGCGTTCTTGGGGGAGCGACAAGTTTTGTAGAGTTAAGGTGGCAATGATGTGGTTGGGAATGACCAGCAGGGTACCATCGGTGGTTTTGAAGCGTGTGGATCGCCAGTTGACTTCTTGAACACACCCGATCATGGCGGGAATGCTTCTTTGGTGAATGCGAACCCAGTCGCCGATTCGAAATGGTCGATCGATGTTGATGGCGATGCCCTGAAACACATCGCTGATCATGGTTTGCAGTGCCAAGCCCACCACGAAACCCAAAGCACCGGTTAAGGCGAGGAGCTCGGTGACCTTTTGATCAAAAACAGTGGCCACGATGCCGGTGATTGCCACAAAAAAGATCAAAACCGCCACCACATCTTTGAGGAGGCGAGGCACTTTGGTTCCTAATTTGGCCGCCAAAAACCCTTCCCAAAAGAAGACTTCGAGGGTTCGAATAAGGAACCAGGCCACGGATAACCAAATGGTAATCCCGAAACCATATTTCAAAAGTGCAATGGTGCGTTCGGCGAATTCAGTGGTTTGGTCGGCGATTTCTTGGTTGTACCAATACCAAGGAATGAGCAGTAAAAGCAGAAGCACCGGCCCAATTAAGCGAGAGCGTTTTCTGGGGGGATGCGTTTCTGACACAGGGGACTCCTAGGCGGAATTAAGGGTGTGCTGAGTGTGCCAGAAAGCTCAAAAACAGTCTACCTCAAAAAGGGTAGCTCAACGGGGACTTTAGAACGACCCTAACCAGCGTTTATGATGGCTTTTAGGTTAAAGCGGTGTCTGGCAGGTCTTTGAAGTGGTAAAACATAACAATGAGTCATGTCTTTAAGATCATCGAGTCCAATGGTGCCGACCGGCGTGTTGCCCCACCGGCAGGCGGCCTCCCACCCCAGCGATTGCCGCGGTTCGCCCGTTTAATGATTCAAATTTTGATTTACCCGTTCATGCGGTTGGATTTGGCGTGCCAAGCCCTGTTACGCATGCTCGTTCGCCCGCCGCACCGACGCCTCGGTCAATGCCAAATGTCGGGCAGGTGTTGTCGCTATTTGGCCCAGCAAAAGTCGGGCTTGCACAAATGGCCATTTTTTCATTGGTGGGCCACGGAAGTGAACGGTTTTTACGAGCGAAGCTTTGAAGTGGAGGCCCCTGAAGGTCAGCAGATGCGGATTTATTCATGTCGACACCTCACGGCCGAAGGTCGGTGCGACAACTATGCCTTCCGTCCGGTGGTTTGTCGAACGTGGCCGCGCATCGACTATTTCGGACAACCATCCTTAATGAAGGGGTGTGGTTACCGTTTTGAGCCAAGAAAAAAGTCAACGCCTGAATCGTGAATGACGGGCGATCGGGGACCCAAATTTTATTGGCTTTTGCTTCTTTTGGGGCTGCCCTGAAAACAACTCAAGCAACTGAATTAAATAGATTTTTAATGTGCGGGACTATGACGCACTGCAACGTTTTGGCGATAATCGCCATTTAATTATTGCGGAATGGCTTTATTTTCATAACCTCCAGCCAGGTTCAAAATGAATCTCGAAATGCGCTGTGAACCGCACGCGCACACAAGGACGCAAGATGGCTCAAAACAGCAGATTGTCTAACCTCAACACCAATGAAAAAACCGTTTGGGGCAACGTGGCCTTTTTGGTCCTCACGCCCATTGCTGCTTTGATTTTGGTGCCTTGGTTCGCCATGACCCACACCATTCAAACTTCCCACATCGTGGCCACGCTCGTGCTGTGGTGGGCAGCTGGTTTGGGCATTACTGTGGGGTATCATCGACTGTTTTCCCATCGAACTTACAAAGCACCAACGTGGTTCCGTTTTGTGTTCGCGATTTTAGGGGCAGCCGCTTGGCAAAACAGCATCATCACGTGGTGTGCCGGCCACCGATACCATCACCGAGACGTGGACACGGCAGGCGACCCTTACAGCGCCAAACGCGGATTTTTATGGTCACATATTTTGTGGGTCATGAAAACAGGCCCGCGCCACGAGGCATTGGACAATGTACCCGACCTTTGGAAAGACCCGGTCTGCGTGTGGCAACACAAACATTACATGTTGATTAGTACGGCTTTTAATCTGGGGGTCCCTTTTCTCATTGGCTTGGCCACCGGCGACGTTCTCGGCATGATGATTTTTGCGGGTCTATTGCGCGTGGTCTTGGTGCATCAGTTTACTTTTTGCATCAATTCTGTGGCGCACATGTGGGGCACTCAGCCATGGAGCGATGCCAATACAAGCCGAGATAATTGGTTTTTGTCTTTCTTCACGTTCGGTGAGGGTTACCACAACTATCACCACGCTTTTCAGGCTGATTACCGTAACGGTACGTTGTGGTATAACTTTGACCCCGGCAAATGGCTGATTTGGACTGCTTCCAAATTGGGCATTACCCATTCCTTGCGCAAGGCGCGACCCGACATGGTCTTGCGCCGACGTTTTGAAGAGAGCCGCTCTAAACTGGCCATTCGCCTCGACGAATTTGGAGCCCAGGTAGAGCAAAAAGTGGCCCAATGGGAAAAGGATTGGAATGAAAAGACCCAAATGTTGTCGGACAGCATGCGCACCCAGTTAGAGCATGCAGAGACCCGTTTAGAAGAATCGCTAAAAGAATTGCGCGACACCCAGCGGCAATGGGCCGATGCCCAGCGCAAACGTTTTGATGCTTCCACCGAGGAGCTGAAATTAGCCGCCAAAAACGAGGTCAAAGAACTCAAGCGTGCTTTTCGCGCCAAAAAGAAAGCGGCCAAAGCCTGCATGCAAGAGTGGGAGGCCTCGTTGCGAGAATGCTACGCCGGTCTCGAAGCGGTACCTGCTTAGTTGTGCACCGCTGCCTTGGCTTCATCATTGGCTCGATGCACAATTTCTGAATCGAACCCGTGATACTCGTAGGCTTGCAAGACCTGCAACAGATAGGATTGGCAGGGGGGATTCAATGGCACATCGTCTTTTTTAAAATAGACATGGGCTTGGTGCTGCTGCCCTTGCAGGTCTGTGACTGGCATGAGTTCGCGTTGATAACGACTGGGAAAACCCTCGCGACCATCTAAGGCTTTCAGGTCCGCATCGGTGATGGACCAAATGACACCTGCCAGTTGGTGGTTGTGCGCGACGCGCATGCTGCCCACTCCCATGTTTTCACGGTTGGGACTGGTTCCGGCGAATACAAAACGGTGATGGGCCAAAAATGCAATTCCAACCAGGGTGGGCGCATCGCAACGCGCTTCCATTTGGGCGACATCTAGGTTGGAACCGTAAGCAAAATACAGCGGCATGAACGTTGTCCTTTCCGACTATGTACCGGGATCAGGGGCTAAAAAGCGAGAATTTACATTGCTCAGCCAAAAGAAAAGCTTCTAGGGCTGCACTTTTAGGCGATAAAAGGGATTCGTGTTAAAAACCAGGGGCAATACGTTTTGGGGTAGGCATATGAAGATTGGACGAAATGTCTTTTTGGGAATGGTTTGTGGTGTCTTGTTGATATCGGCTTGTGAAGGAGAAACATTCGTTCGTCAGGAGCGTTCCAAGTTATTGCTCAACACCGATTTGGTGGATTTCGGCCCCGCAGCGGTCGGTGGAAATTTAAAGCGGACCATTACTTTTACCACTCATGGCATCGAGGCGGTGGAAGTGACGGCCATGTCCCTAGAGCCCACCGATGCGCATTTTAGCACCGCAGAGGCTTCGGTTACGGTCCCTGGTAACAGCGATCGTAAGGTGGATGTTTTTTTCTCTCCCACCCATGCCGGGGCCCATGAAGGAATTTTAAGGGTTGAGTCTGATGCCATTAATGCTGATGATTTAACTTTGCAGCTCAAAGGCGTGGCTTACGAAGAATTGATTTGCGGGGCATGTGATTCACCGCCCGCTGCCACGTGTATTACCGCCACCGCCCGGTTAATTTACAACCACGTCGGTGAATGTGTGGATGGCCAATGCCAATACGAAGGTGAAATTGAAGAGTGTGAATACGGCTGTCATGAGCCCACCGGTATGTGTAACGGCGCACCCATCGAATGCACCGAAAATTCAGATTGCGACGATGGCGAATTTTGCAATGGCGCTGAAGTCTGTAACGCAAACAATTGCGAACCGGGCGGAGATCCGTGTACGGGGGATTTGGCGTTCTGCGATGAGCAGACTGATACATGTGTCGCGTGTACAGAAAACATTCATTGTTCAGATGGGTTTTTTTGTAATGGCGCAGAGATTTGTACCGGTGGCGCCTGTGGGCCTGGGACGACGCCATGTTACGGCACAACCCCGATTTGTGACGAAGAGACCAATGCGTGCAGCGGTTGTAGCGCAGAAGACCCTTGTAGTGATTCATGCCTCGCGGAATGCTCAGGGAATTGTTCCTGTTTAGCTGCTGGCAACAATCTTGTTTCGGTGGCTTACGATTTACCTGCTAATTTGGATTTGGCCGAGCTTCTTTTGGCTGAAGACCGGTTCAATCATATTATCGGCGGACGCGTGAAGGTCGTCCGAGACGACGATGACAACTGGGTCGGTGAACTGGTTGCCGGCACCTTGGGGCCTAAGGACAGTTTTTGGGTGAGCCCGAGTGCCCAGATGTTATGGAGCATGCCGGGGGTACCGAACTTCGACCGCGAATACACCGTGACTGTTCAAGTGGCCGGTTTATTAAACGACTGCTCCCAGGCAGGCGAAACGTGTGCGGGCATGTTGTGCGAAGGTGAAAATGACTACACCTGGAATTGTGATGATCAAACCAACTGGATTTCTTTTCCCGGGCTCGCCAGACAACGCGTTTTTGATACCGGTGATGAGGTGGGTGCCATTCCGCCAGAGGTGCAAGCAAAACTCAATTCGATCATCACCGGAGGACTGGGGACTTTTAAACAAGACGATGGCACATGGATTGGCAGCTTGACGCATTTTGAGCCGATGAGGGGTTACCAAGTGGCCACCGACGAGGATGTCACATTTAAGTTCAACATCGATATGTCTTTGCCGGAAAACGCGTCGGCAAGCCAATAAACTTTTTAAAGGAACGAACATGAAAAAATTAAGATCATTTTTAGTGCTGGCTTCTGTCTGCATGGTGTTGACCGGCTGTCCAGAAAACAACGAGGACCCCAACGAGCCCTATGAGCCGGAAGAAACCGTGACCGATTCTGAAAAAGATGCAGGTAGCACTGACGGATCTGTGGATGGGAATGTTGACGGCGCATTAGATGGCGATGTGTTTGATTCGGGAGGTGCCGATGGTGTCGTTGATGGTAATGTGGTTGACTCCGGCGGCACCGACGGTTCAACCGATGGCAGCAGTTCTGATGCCGGCGCTACGACGGGATCAACGAATGGGGAATTGCTCGACGCCGGTAGTGCCGATGATATTGATGAACCAGTGGTCGATGCGGGTGGGCAACAGGCGACGCTGAGCTGTGCAACCCTTGATGCGGTGGTGTGGCGATGGGGTGGTACCAGTGGTCCTTGCGGGCCTCAAAATTCTGTGACCTTTCATGCTGACGGCCGCATTGTTGAAAGTTTACAAGGTTCTTCGCCGGAAGGGCCAGACAATACGTGCGTGGCCACACAGCGGCATTTTGAAGTCTTTGCATTGGATAACCAGGCTTTCATCCAATCTGTGTGTGAAGATTACCTCTCCACCCACGAAGCCGATGAAGGATGTGTCGGGGCCTACAGTCGTTGGATTTTTATGGAGGGCGATGAAGCGTTGGAGCAAACGGGAAATCTGAGTTGTGGCAATACTTCAATGGCCACCAGCGCGGCCGCCTATCAAGACCTGGTGGACAGTTTGATGGCGCCGAATACCTGTGAGTACGGGTGCAACTCGTCTGCTGACTGTTTGGCTGGCTATCGATGTCAGGGTGCGGTGAGTTCTGGGGCGGTAGCGAAGGGTCAATGCCTGGAAAACGGTGTGACCATTCCTGGTGAGGGCGAAAATTGCGATACCTCAGACGGACCGTGCGGTGAAGACCTGGTGTGTGTTGGGGATTTGATGGGCGAAGGCTGGGGCACGCCCACGTGTGATCCGGGGTGGATGGGCAATGCATTTTTCAGTAATGAAGCCGTTGTTCTCCCTGCGCCTGGAAGTGGTGAAACTGTTGTCAGCACTTTAGCGGCCTGTGGTTTGGCCACGGTTCCCGAAGGGGCCATTATCACGCTCAAAACATCGGGTGGGTTGACCGCCGATTTTGAATACAGTTTGGTGAACCCTAACGGCAGCATTACAGACCTTTCTGAGGCCTTTGAATCACTGACCACAGGTATCACCATTCGGCCTCCAGGCGATGAAGATGTTAATGGGCTATGGACCTTATCAATAAAAGCGCCCGCCGTGGACGGGGGTATTGAAGACGCATCCTCGAGTTCGGGCATCACGATTCAGGGTTGGTCGCTGTATTTGGAGAGCCGGTTCGACTAGAAAACTTTTTGGGCGATTGCACCAGTTGGGCTAACCGCCATAGCCGCTGTCATACCCACTGCCGTAACCACCATTGGTACCGCTGCTGTCACTGTATCCGCTGTCGTATCCACTGCCGTAGCCATCATTGGTACCGCTGCTGCCGCCGTAGCCGCTGTCATAGCCGCTGTCGTACCCACTGCCGTAGCCATTGTCACCGTAGCCGTTGTCACCGTAGCCGTTGTCACCGTAGCCGCTGTCACCGTAGCCGTTGTCACCGTAGCCGCTGTCAGATTCACCGCCGTATTCATCGGTGGCGCCACCATCGGGATCGTCCGCGTAGGTCATCTCCCCTGCATCGCTGGTGAGATCATCTATTGCCCAAGAGCTTTCCCCTGCGTCCATCATGGCATCGTCATCGGGACTGTTAAAAAAGTCCAAGGGTGCATCTTCAACGGTGGCATCGGGTTCGGTCACGCCCGTCGTGTCACCGCATGCCGAAACAACAGTCAGTCCCGCAACGAGAATTGAATACTTGAGGATCATTTTGCACCATTCGTTTTAGAGTAAGCGAGATTCCAGAGCGTAGGCTATCAGCTTCGTACAAATGATCAATCGGTCGTGCGGCAAAGCTTCGTCAGGTAAATAAAACCCGGGAGCGCTGTTCACAAGGGCATCGTTCGCTGCTATGTTGCCAGTGTTGATACCCATTGAAGACGATTTTAATCCAGCCTCTGGTTTCAGAAAGGCAGCAGATACGACGATGAAAGGTTACCAATCAGGCGCCTCCTATCTGCCCAATGGGAGCGGTGAGCTCAGTGATGAGGAAATTCGTGCAGCGGAAGCGGTGGGCGAACTTATTGCCTTTTGGGGGTTCAAAAAAGGGCACGGCCAAATTTGGACCGTTCTGTATTTACGAGATTTACCCATGACCGCGAAAGAGATTCAAAATGCTTTTTCCATGTCTAAGGGGGGCGTGTCGCAACTGCTTAAAGACCTCGAAGAGTGGCGGGTGGTACAGCGGCATAGCGTGGAAGGCCAACGGGCCATGGTCTTTTCAGCAAACACCAATCTTTTAGAAATGATTGCTTTGGTTTTTCAAAAACGAGAGTTGATGGTCTTAGAGAAGGTGATTTTGGCCTTAAAGGCCGTGGAGAACTCTCTGTCTTATCATGCACCAGCGTCGAGAGCCACGTTACAGCGGGTGGCCCGCATGAGGCGTTCTGGTGAGAATGTCTTGCGCGCCATTCGCGTTTTTTTGAGAACGGCGCGGTTGGACTTGACGCGATTACAGCGCAACCTCTAAGGCTGGTTCCGAAACCAAGTGTTTCTGCGCTTTTTGGTTGACTTGATTCAGCCACTGCTCGAGTAAGTTTTGCCCTTCATCATTGAAAAGCACACGGCCCAGCTGGTGGATCTCACCGTTAAGGTCTTTGACCCGTTGCAGCCCTTGCAGCGCCACCGTGCGAAAATCCCATCGCTGGGTGAAAGACGTGCCCTCCTGCAAAGATTTGGTTGAGGCCCAAAAATGTCGGAGTTCTTGGCGAAAACCGGTCGATTGTTCAGCCAGGGTGAGTGTGACCCAATTGGGGTTTCCGTTGTTGAGATCTTGGTAGGGAGGTTTCCCTGTGCCTGTGTCGTGAAAATCTTTAAGGTCATCGCACAACTGAAAAAACTGTCCCAAAAGGTACCCCAGCTCAAAAGCTTGTTGAGTCTGTTGGGGGGGCAAGAGGCTGCTGAGACAAAAGCCCAAAAGGCTCCCTGTTTTTTGTTCAGCCACCGTGCGCCAATCGCACATGGCAACATCGCTGCGGTACCGTAAGTCTTGCTCCATAAGCGCACTGTTTGACAGTTCGGCGATGGTTTTGGCCGCGTGAGGAATGGCCTTTGGGGCTTGCTCTGACAAGAGGGTCATGGCTTGAGCCATTAATACATCACCACACAGAACCGCAGCCACATTGCCATGCAGCGCATTGGCGGTGGGATTGCCTCGGCGTGAAAACCCTTCGTCAATAACATCGTCGTGCAACAACGAGGCGCAATGCATCATTTCTGCGGCCGCGGCGATGGGCAGGAGCTCATCGAGCCCATGCCCTAGGGCGTCTCCCAGCCCGAAAACCAGTTGGGGGCGAAGCCAGCTGCCTTTGGAGTCTAACAAGACCAAACGAATGATCCGGGCCACACGGGTATTGTTCAGGGTTGTCGTTTCATGAACCCACGCTTCGAATAGGGCGGAAAGCTTTGAAAAGGCTTCTGTATTAGGACTGGGCGAATGCATTTTGTTCACATAACCTTGAACCGATTAGATTAGGTAAATATTCCCCGAAAATCCTCTGGGAATACCTTGAAATCCTCGATTGTTTATATCAGGTTCACGGAGCTGTGAACCAGAAAAGGAGCAATTGTATGAATTCCACCGCATCCGCAAAGAGCGTTATTACCTGCGATTTGGAGGGCCGCATCGAGACTTTCAGTCCCGGAGCTGCAGAACTGTTCGGTTACGCACCCGAAGAGGTGATTGGCAAAAAGCGTGTCAGCTTGTTTTCGCCGGGTTTGGTGGTGCTGGAACACATTGAGTCGTGGCTCAAGACGGCCGTAGAGCAAGGCCAATTTGAGACCCGAACCCAGTTCCTTCGCAAAGACGGCTCGCCCATTGCTTGTGACATTCGAATCACCCCCACCAAAAAAGATGGTCAGCAAATAGGCTACTGTGGGGTGACGATTCCGGTCCCAGAGGTGGATCCCCAAACAGTGATGCCGCCCATTTCCGTGATGACCCGCATTTTTGCGGCGTTGGTAATCATGCGTGCGCCCTTTCTCTCGGCCAGCATTTTCCCGGTGGTGGTCGCGGGCGTCTGGTTGGCGTACAACGGCTCACAAGCTTTCCCCTGGCTCAATTTTTGGCTCACTTTATTCGGCGTTATTTTTCTGCACTTGTCGGCGAACGTGTTCAATGACTACTTCGATGGCAAGTCCGGTGCTGACGACGCCAATAACGATTATTTTCTTCCCTTTTCCGGCGGTTCCCGGTCCGTGGAGTTGGGCCTCATCACTCCAAAAGGGCAGTTTCGTTTAGCTACGATTTTAACGGGCTTTGCGGTGGTCTGCGGCATCCCATTGGTGATGCAATATGGTGCGGCCATCGCTCAAGTGGGATTGCTGGGCGCCTTATTGGGATTCTTCTATACGGCCCCCCCCTTGCGGCTGATTGCACGCCGGGGATTGGGCGAGCTCACCATTGGTCTGTGCTTTGGCCCTCTACTCACCTTGGGAACCGTGGCTGCACTTTCCGGGCAAATCGACATGAACGCTTTCTGGATGGGATTGCCCCTAGGTCTTTTGACCACCGGTATCCTCTGGATCAACCAGTTTCCCGATTATGCTGGTGATAAGGCCACTGGAAAAAACAATCTGGTGGTCACCCTGGGCGTTTCAGCTTCTCGCTTCGGCTACGCCGGCATTATGCTCGGGGCCTTTGCGGCGGTGATTGGGTTGGTTCAGACGGGTCTGTTCAACAGTGGCGCACTGTTGGCCTGTTTGTTGCTGCCCATGGCATTGCACAGCATTTACCTTTGTTTTCGGGACTTTCAGAAGAGAAGCCTCATTACCGCGAATCGAAATACCATCATTTTACAGTCTTTGGTGAGTCTGATGTTGGTGGCTGGTTTGATCATGGGCAGTGCCTAAACAGACACCCTAAAAGTGTAGGTTTTTACCCACTTATAACCACATGATTTCTGGGCCAATTTAGCGCGAGCTGCTCTGCGGATCTGCGCGCTTATGCTAGGCTTTCCCAACCTTTTTTGGGGATGCCACATGCGTAATTGTTTAAATGTTTTTGTCTTAATCATCGCCTTCGGAACTCTAAATTGTGGGGGTTGTGAATCAGAAGCCTTCGTGGTGCGAAATCCACCCTTGTTGGTGGTGGGCACGGATGTCCTGGATTTTGGTTTGTTGCCCTTGGAGTACACAGCCACCCGAAAAATCCAGTTGGTGAATGCGGGTGATCAAAAGCTTGTTTTTGAGGACATGACCATCACTGGAGACACCGATGTTTTTTCTATCGGGCCCAATGCAGGTGAGATTAATTATGGTGAATCCATCGAGCTATTGGTGTCTTTTACTGCGAAAGAAGAAAAAGCATACGAAGCGATTTTGGTGCTCACCAGCAACAGTCGAAACAAAACGGAAGCTGAAATCTTACTCAAGGGTGAAGGTTTTGAGGAGATTATATGTGGGACCTGCGATCAAATTCCAGAGGACGTTTGCGCTGATGAAAACACCTTGCTGGTTTACACCGAAGAGGGAGAGTGTGTTGAAGGCGTCTGCCGCTACGTACCCACCGAGGTAGACTGTCCTTACGGCTGTGAAGATGCCCGTTGCTTGCCCGCCCCGGATGAAGATGCGGACGGTATTTTAGATGGGGACGACAATTGTATTACCGTTCCCAATGCAGATCAGGCTGACGAAGATGATGACGGGGTTGGTGATGCTTGTGATAATTGTCCTGGCATTCCCAATGCGGATCAAACCGATACCGATGAAGACGGGGTCGGTGATGTTTGCGATAATTGTGTGGACGTTCCCAATCCAGAACAAGGAGATGAGGATACCGATGGCGCTGGTGACCTTTGTGACATGTGTCCAGAAGACAGCGGTAACGATGTGGACGCCGATGGGGTTTGTGACAGCGATGATAATTGCATTACGGTGGCGAACCCCAATCAAACCGATAGCAACCAAAATGGCGTGGGTGACCGTTGCGAGCTGATTTTGGCGTTAGGAACTTTTGCCGCCTGCGTGAAAGACATTGATGGCGGCGTAGACTGTTGGGGTGGTGGCGAAATTGTATCTTCTGTTTCACAGGCCGCCACAGACTACGTGCAGATCGATCTGGGACAAGCCCATGGCTGCGGGGTGCGCCAAAATGGTGAAATTCAATGCTGGGGCGCTGGAACCACCGACACAGGGAGCGGGTATGAGCATGGCCAATCCATGGCTCCGGCAGGTCTTTATAAAATGGTGAGCGCCAATACCCATCATTCCTGTGCGGTGACCGCTGAAGGCGAAGTGAAATGCTGGGGGCAGGGGGCATCGGCACCCGAAGGCACCACTTTCGAGAACTTGTATGGGAGCATTCCGGAAGGCCCCTTTGTCGATGTGCAAGTGGGATACCGCCATGCTTGCGCCTTGCGCGCATCTGGTGAAATGTTGTGTTGGGGGGCCAGTACCTGCGCATCGCACACCGACGTTGAGGGCAAGGTTGTTCGTGGCTTTAGCCTGGCACCTTATCAAAACTGTGCCATCACCGAGGATGATGAGCTATTATGCTGGGGAAGCGTTGGGGGCTTTGATGATGGGCCCGAAGTCCCTTTAAGCAAAATATCGGTGAGCTATTATCACGCTTGTGCCCTCACTGAGGCGGACCAGCAGCCGGTCTGCTGGGGATCGAGCGATTCCATTCATGATCGGGGGCAAATGACCCCACCTGAGGATGCGCCCGAATTTTGGGATCTGGTCACAGCACAAAACAATACCTGCGCCTTCACGATGGAAAACAAGTTGATTTGTTGGGGGCAAAGCAACGCCATTCAAAACGGTATCCCCGAAATCTATCAACCCACAACGGATGAAGAGTAATTGTGAGACACCGACTGAGAAACTCATTCTTTCGTTTGATCACTCCCATTCTACTTGGGATGAGTATTAGTTTGGGTACGGCCTGTGATCGGGAGGCCTTCGTGGTGAGTAACCCGCCACTGTTGGTGGTGGCCACTGATATTTTGGATTTTGGTTTGATGCCCCTGGGCTACACGGGCATGCGAAAAATTCAACTGGCCAATGCGGGCCAGCAAATGTTGGTGATCGATCGTATTGAGGTGGAATCGGACGACGCGGTCTTTATGGCCACCCTTGAATCGTCGGAAATTCGAGGGGGTGATTCCGTCATGATCAACCTGGGCTTCACGCCGGCCGAAGAAAAAGCCTATGAGGCCACGCTCACTATTATTTCCAATGATAACCAGCAAACGGAGCGAACCATTCAGCTCTTGGGAGAAGGTTGGGCTGAAGTGATTTGCGGAGAATGCGATGAGCCGCCAGAGCCCACCTGCTTGGATGAAAATACTTTACTCACCTATACCCAAGAAGGGGAGTGCGTCGAAGGCGTTTGTCGGTATTACCCCGAAGAAACCACCTGTGCCTTTGGCTGCGAAGATGGTGCCTGTTTGCCCGAAGGGGAGCCAGCCCCAGATCAAGACGAAGACGGTATCCCAGATAATGAGGACAACTGTGTGGCTGTGCCGAATTTCGAACAAGAAGACGGCGATGGCGATTCCGTAGGGGATGCTTGTGACAACTGTCCACTCCATGACAATGCGTCTCAGGACGATTCCGACGAAGATGGCGTTGGGGATGCTTGCGATAATTGCGTGGATGATACCAATACCGAGCAAGAGAACAGCGACGCCGATTCCTTAGGAGATGCCTGTGATAATTGTCCATTCGATGACAACGAGGCGCAGGAGGATGCAGATCAGGATGGCGTTGGTGATTTATGCGACAACTGTGTTGATACGGCCAACCCAGACCAAACCAATACAGATGGAGAAGGTCCCGGTGATGCTTGCGACGATGACAGTGATAACGATGGCTATTCCGATTTGGATGAAGTGCACGCTGGGACCGACCCCCAAGATGCAGAGGATGTCATCTATGAAGGGGGCTGGCCATACAACCGTTTTAAAGACGAGGAAGAAGATCCCGGTTGGGATTCTGACGAAGAACCCGACGAAGGGGTTCGGTTTCCCAATTGGTCGAGCGAGGATCAGTTCGGGGATACGGTGGACTTATATGATTTCATGAACCGTGGACGTGACATTGTCATTGAGTTGGCATTGGCCAGCAAGTTCAATCAGGGCAGCAATGGTTTTGCAGCGTTTATGGTGGCCGGTGACCCAGGTGCTACCAGCGAAAATGTGTCGTGCGGCATTGAGTGCTGGGATCATCAGCCCTGGGACGAGCCGCCCGAGAATTCAGATCCCAACACCGGCGGCTGGTGGCACCCTGATTACGAAGAAGTTTATGACATATTGATGAACGACGATGTGTACTGGATCCGAGTGTTGAAAGGGTCTTGCACCGGCAACCCACCCTCTCAAGAAGACGCAGCGGCCTGGCACGAGGAATGGCCCAACGACAAAATATTGGTGCTCCCGGATACCGAATGCCAGTTCTCTCCTTATTTGGGAAATGCATTTCCTCGGTTTGAAGTGCTCGATGAAAATCTCAACTTTGTGGTCTATTCAGGTGATCCTGGCAGTCCAAACCCAGGCCTGCGCTATTTGGTCGACACCTATGGTGACTAAATTAGCGAAATGTTTAGAAAAAACAACAGATTGCCCCTCTCGTAAATTTGTAACTTTTCACCTCTTTGGTGGGTCCAACCCAGGTACCGAACCTTAAGAGGACACCTATGACACCCTTCCTGCGTCATCTTTTAACATGGAGTCTGCTCGGCCTGTCCATGTGGGGAACTGGCTGTGAAAGCGAAGCTTTTGTGGTCCGCAACCCGCCTTTGTTGGTGGTGGCCACCGATTTGGTTGATTTTGGTGAACTGCAGGTGGGCTATACCGCGAGCCGCACCATCCAGTTGGCGAATGCGGGTCAACAAACCCTCAGCATTGAAGACCTCCTGGTGGAGACCGAGGGCAATGTCTTTTTGGCCACAGCTATGGAGCAAGACGTGCTCGGCGGAGACACCATGGATGTCATTGTGTCGTTCACGCCATTGTTCGCGCAAGAATATGTGGGCACCTTGACCATAGTAAGCAATCAAGCCAGCGGCAAAGACGTGGTGGTGGATTTGTGGGGCCTGGGCTCTGACGCGTTGATTTGTGGGGATTGCGACAACCCGCCCACGCCAGTTTGTGAAGATGAAAACACCTTGTTGACCTATGTGGAGGATGGCGAATGTGTGGAAGGCGTCTGCCGTTATCGTGCCCAGTCGCAACTGTGCCCTTATGGTTGCGAAGACGGGGCATGCCTGACGGCACCAGATACCGATAGCGATGGCATCATAGACGAAGAGGACAACTGTGTCGCCGTACCCAATGCCGACCAGGTTGATGCAGACGATGATGGGGTGGGCGATGCCTGTGATAACTGTCTGGAAACCCCGAACAGTGATCAAAGCGACGAAGATGAAGATGGTCTCGGAGACCTGTGCGATAATTGCGCCGATGATGCCAATGTAGATCAAATCGATACTGACTTTGATGGCAAAGGCGATGTTTGCGATACGTGCCCCAATGATTTTGAAGACGACAGTGATGCGGATGGCGTCTGTGACAGCGATGATAACTGCAAGGATACGGCGAACACAGATCAGGCCGATTCAGATCAAGATGGCATCGGTGATCTCTGTGACAACTGTCCGCAAATGGCCAATGCGTACCAAGAAGATACGGATGAAGACGGCACAGGGAATATTTGTGACAACTGCGCCACTGTTTCCAATGCCTCCCAAGCCGATTCAGATCAAGACGGTGCTGGGGACGCTTGTGATGTATGCCCGGCTGATGCAGGTGATGATACCGATGCAGATGGGGTGTGTGACAGCGATGACAACTGCATTCTTGCGGCCAATACCAACCAGGCAGATTCAGACAACGATGGCCTGGGCAACGTCTGTGATAACTGCCCCTATGATGCGAACGAAGATCAAGCGGACAGCGATGAAGATCAGGTGGGCGATATTTGTGATAATTGCGTGGCCCTGTTCAACACCAATCAAGCGGATGCAGACGGCGACGGCATCGGGAATGTATGCGACAATTGTTTGGTCGATGCCAATACAGACCAAGCCGACGACGATGACGATGGTCACGGCGATGTTTGTGATAATTGTCCATTGAACAGCAATGCAGATCAAGCCGATGGCGACAGCGATAACATTGGCGATGTGTGCGATAACTGTGTGAACGTCTCAAATTTCGACCAACTGAATTCAGATGAAGATGACCTTGGTAATGCTTGTGACAATTGTCCCCAAGCCACCAATGCTGATCAGGCCGATGAAGATGAAGATGGTGTGGGGGACGTATGCGATGTTTGTCCTTATGATGAGGGTGATGATTCCGACGGTGATGGCTCCTGTGACAGCGAAGACAATTGTCCAGATACCCCCAACGATGACCAGTCTGATATAGATCAAGACGGCCGCGGCGACGTGTGTGATAATTGTGTCTCGACCGCCAACTATTACCAAGACGACAGCGACGAAGATTCGGTGGGCGACCTGTGCGATAACTGTGTCTCTATCTCAAACCCCGAACAAGAAGATGGTGATTCGGATGGCGTAGGCGATGTGTGTGATAATTGTATTTCGGTGAGCAACAGTTTTCAAAATGATGGCGATGACGACGGCGTGGGCGACCTGTGTGATAATTGCGTGGGGATACCCAATAATGATCAAACCGATAGCGATGGGGATGATGTCGGCGATGTCTGTGATGCATGCCCTGAAGAGGTGGGGGTAGATACCGATCAGGATGGCGTATGTGACAGCGATGATAACTGCATCGAAGTGGTGAATGTTAATCAGGCCGACAGTGATGGCGATAACATAGGTGACGCTTGTGATAATTGTCCCACGGTAAGCAATGAAGATCAAACAGACGTTGACGAAGATGGCGTGGGCAATATTTGCGATAACTGCCCCGAAGACGCCAATGTGGGTCAAGAAGACAATGACGCCGATGGCGAGGGAAATGTATGCGATATTTGTCCGAATGATCCCGATAACGACATCGATTCGGATGGCCACTGTGCTGATGAAGACAATTGCCCTTTTGTGAGCAACGAGGACCAAGCCGATTCGGATCTGGACGGTGTGGGTGACATTTGTGACGTCTGTCCCAATGACCCAGATAACGACATTGACGAAGACGGGCTATGCGCCGAGGAAGATAACTGCCCGGAGGTTTATAATCCAACCCAAGTGGACGTGAATCGAACTGGCGTTGGCAACCATTGCGAAATGTTGCTGGTGGTGGACAGCCGGGCAGCTTGCGTGAAGGATGCGATGGGACAAATCGAGTGCTGGGGCGGCGGAAAAATTGTGAGCAAGCAGGATGAGGCGCCCACCGATTTTGCTCAGATTGATATTGGAACGGATCACGGCTGCGGTATTCGATTGGACGGCACCATGGCGTGTTGGGGCTCGAACGACTACGGACAAGCAACTGCCCAACCGGGCCAGTTCATCATGGTCAATGCCAATGTGAACAAAAATTGCGCCTTGGACATCGACGGTGAAATTGTATGTTGGGGGCAAGATCTTCCGGGCTTGGCAACCTTGTATAATGACATCCCGGCCGGACCTTTTGCTCACGTGGAAGTGGCTTATCGACACGGTTGTGCGCTCAGAGAAAATGGCACATTATTATGTTGGGGCGAGCATTCGTACGCGAGTTCTGTTCCCGCTACCGGGCTCACTTTTCTATCCGGGCGCATAGCACCCTATCAAACTTGCGGACTCATGACAGATGGTCTGGTGAAGTGTTGGGGCCCAACCCAATTCGGATACACCAATGTGCCTGAAGACGTCATCTTTGGACGGCTGTCCATTGGCTGGTTGCACGCGTGCGGTTTGGCAGCAGATACGGGGAAGGCCCACTGTTGGGGAGGCACCACTGGTGTCGGTGCGGCAGGACAAGCAGATGTGCCAGACGTGGAAGAAACCTATTGGGATATTGCGACGGGTCAGGTGAACACCTGCGTCGTCACGCATGAAAATAAAATTAGATGCTGGGGCAAGCCGAACTATATTGACCAAAACATTCCTGATGCGTATCTAATCCCTTAAATAAAGCACTTTTTTTGATTGGGTGGAGGTGAGTGATGCGCCAAGGTTGGTTGTCCGCATTGGTAATTGGATTGGCAAGTTTTCAACTGAATTGCAGTGGCTGCGACACTGAAGCTTACGTCGTTAGCAATCCTCCTTTATTGGTTTCCGGTACCGATCTTTTAGATTTTGGTAAAATTCCTGTGGACTATATCGCCTCTAGAACGATTCAGCTGGCCAACGCTGGCCAGCAAGAGTTGGTTTTTGAAAACATTGAAATCAGCGAGGGAGGCGATGTCTTCACCATCACACCCGGTGAAACCAGTATTCTGGGTGGGCAGTCCATGGACTTGATCGTTTCATTCAAACCCTTAGAGGCCAAAGTGTATGAAGGCACCCTCACCATCTTGAGCAATTCGCAAGACAAGTCTGAGACCACCATTTCTTTAACGGGAGAGGGCGATGAAGACGTCGTTTGTGAAGACTGTAACAACCCGCCAGAGGACACCTGTTTGGATGAAAACACCTTAATGATTTACGTTGAAGACGGTGAGTGCGTCGAAGGCATCTGTCGGTATGAGCCCAGCACTGTTTTCTGTCCTTATGGCTGTGAAGATGGGGCGTGTTTGCCACAGGGAGACGCCGGCGTGGTTCCAGAGTCGGATCCGGTCATGGATGCTGGGGTTTCCGATGAGATATTGGACGGCCATTTCTCTATGTTATCCATGGCATTGGGACAGGCAGGGTCTTGTGCGCTGCTGTGGCAAGATGAAGATAAGCAAGTGGCGTGTTGGGGGTATCACGGTATTTTGGGCCAGGGGCCAGACGTGACCACGGACAGCAATGTGCCGCTGGTGATTCCTAATTTTACCGATGTGAAATATCTTGCGGCGGGTTCTTATCACATGTGCGCCAGCAAAATCGACAACACGCTATGGTGTTGGGGCATCAATAATTATGGTGAGCTGGGCAATGGCAGCAACATCACCGATTACACCCCCCAGTTGGTGAGCGTGATTGAAGATCCCGTCGAAATGTTCACCGCCGGCCGCAACTTCACTTGTGCGGTGACCCGTGCTGACGAAACGGACGCTGAACAGAAGGTGTACTGTTGGGGGCAAGGCGATTGGGGGCAGCTGGGGAATGGCTCGTTTGATAATTCCACCACGGCGGAGCAAGTAACGGGCTTGCCAGAGGGGGTGTCCCTTATCAGCATCGAAGCCGGAGAATATCATGTGTGTGCCATGTTAGAGTCCAATCAAGTGTATTGCTGGGGATGGAATGGCCACAACCAGTGCTTGGTCTCGGACAACACCCAAAATCAAGCCACCCCTGTGGAAGTCTACGAAGAGGACGACAACAACCCCATGCAACAGTTGGCATTGGGGATGCATCATTCTTGTGTGATCGAAAAAGATGACAAGGTGAAATGTTGGGGGGGGAATGGCTACGGCCAGGTCGACGCGGACAGCAATGTGGCACAATACGCCCAGATCATGTCACCAGCAGGTCTCGAGGATGATCCGGTGTTGGGGATTGCCAGTGGGTCGTATCATTCTTGTGCCATTATGATGGATCGCACCATTTCTTGTTGGGGTCATAATTCCTCCGGGGCGTGCGGATCGGGAGAAGCAAATGTGCAAGAGAAGCAGAGCCTCATGCCCATTGTTGCCCCCGCCAATGATACGCAATGGTATCGGGTTTACGGGGGGTCATCCCACACCTGCGCGGCAGACTCGGAGCATCAAGTGTTCTGTTGGGGCTCCAATGGCTATGGTCAGCTCGGGGCTGGCAGTACCGAAATGAACCAGTACGTTCCTGTGCCGGTGTCGTGGTAAACGGATCTTAACCCCGAATGATCGCATTAGGGACCTATTAACGGCTTAAATTGGTTTACAGGCTTGGACGCGTGGTGGTTTTCCGGTAAAATCTCCTTTGCAGATTTCAAAACCGACGTCTGATGTTGGCAGGTGTAATGAATGAAATATTTTGTCTTGATAATGTTGTGTCTGTTCACTGGTCTCAACACGGCCTGTGGCGGTTGCGACACTGAGGCTTATGTGGTGCAAAACCCGCCGTTGTTGGTGGTGGGCACCGACCTTCTCGATTTTGGTGAGTTGCCCCTCAATTTCACTGCCAGCCGAACCGTCCAATTGGCCAATGCCGGTCAACAAGAGCTGGTCTTCGAAAACATAACCATCGAATCCGATGAAGGTGTCTTCATGGTGTTGGGCTCAGAGCTGTCGATCTTAGGCGGTCAGTCCGTAGATCTGAGCATCAATTTTACCCCCGCTGCAGCCCAGGCCTACGAGGGCGTTTTGAAACTGGTGAGCAACAGTCAAAACAAGGCCGAAACCCTCATCAACCTCAAGGGAGAAGGGGTCGAAGAGGTGATTTGTGGTGATTGTGACAACCCACCCGAGCAAGCATGTCTCGATGACATGACCTTGATGATTTACGAGCAAGACGGAGAGTGTGTAGAAGGAATCTGCCGCTATGTGCCGACCTATGTTGACTGCCCCCACGGTTGTTTGGAGGGCGCCTGTTTGCCTCCTTTTGATGCGGGTCTGCAACTGAGTGAGCCTGACGACGCTGGTCTAGCCATCATTGATGCGGGCGTGGCGCCCGAGCCTCCATTTGATGCAGGCAATCCGCCCGAGCCGATCGATGAAGATCCGCCTACCGAGCCTTCGGTGAAAGTGATGCGGATGGCGCTCGATGAGATGAGTACCTGCGCGGTGTTACATGGCGGTATTGGCGAGGTGGCTTGTTGGGGTCGCTCCGACACCTTGGGTGATGGCTCGTTGCCGGGAGAGGACCGAAATGTGCCAGGCGTTATTCCTGACTTTAAAGACGTCCACTACATTGCAGCTGGGGCCTACCACATGTGTGCCATCAAGTCCGATCAGACCTTGTGGTGCTGGGGCTCAAATGCCTTTGGAGAGCTGGGAGATAATACCACCATCACTCGAAGAGAGCCGGTTCAAGTGACGGCCTTGGAAGACCCGGTCGTCTCAGTGGCGGGTGGACGCATGTTCACGTGTGCGGTCACCCAGGCAATGGGCGAGCAAGCGAAAGTATTTTGCTGGGGCAAAGGAGATCTGGGTCAGCTCGGCAACGGTTTGTTTGAAAGTTCCATGACCCCGAAACTGGTATCAGGTTTGAGCGGCGCCGATGAAATTCGTGAGGTTCATATAGGGGACTCACATGCCTGCGTGGTGACGGACGATGTGAAGCTCATGTGTTGGGGCATTAACCATGCTGCCCAGTGTTTAATAGACGCAGGTGAAAACCACGGTGAGCCCATCAATGTTTTAGAGGAATATGATGTGGTGAGTGTGGGTCATGTCGCATTGGGGTATCACCATTCGTGCGCCATGGTCGAAGGCAATAAGGTTCTTTGCTGGGGCAGTGATGGTTTTGGACAAATGGATGACGGAACGCCCGGTGGTGCGCTTCAGGAGTCTCCCGTGACACCCACGGGTCTTTACACACAACAGATTCAAATCGTTCAGAGCGGCGGCCATCACAGTTGTGTTTTAGATGAATCCCATAAGATCGCTTGTTGGGGCTTTAATAATTACGGCGCGTGCGGCACGGGAGATGAATACTTGCAAACGGCTCAGCCTTACAAAGAAATCGATGTTCCCGATGAAATGTTTTGGCGGCGCCTCTATACGGGCAAAGATCACACCTGCGCCATTGTTGATGGCTATTTTGCCTATTGCTGGGGACTCAACTCTTTTGGCCAAATCGGTGACGGAACAAATGCCACCCAACGAAACAGGGCCGTCCCAGTCACCTGGTAGTTTTTCGGGCCGTCAACATGGATCTTGTGATGAAAACCTCATACTTGCTATACCAAAGCCATGGTTGAAAATTTATCAATAGGCGCCAACATCGATGGGCGTTACGAAGTACAACGGGTTTTGGGGCAAGGGGCCTTTGCCACCACTTATTTGGCCACGGACGCAAAAAGTGACAAAGAGGTGGCCATCAAAGCCATATCCATGACCAAGCTGAACGATTGGAAAGCCTTCGAATTATTTGAGCGTGAAGTGGCGGTGTTGAAAGGTTTTAAGCACCCCAACATTCCTCAATTTTTAGACTATGTTCATTCGGATGATGAAGATTCACATTACCTGGTCCAAGAATATGCCAAAGGTCAAAGCCTTAAAGAAAAGTTAAACAGTGATTGGACCCCTTCAAATGCCGAGATCACCAAAATCGGAAAACAGCTGCTAAAGGTTTTGGTGTATTTGGGCAATTTAAACCCGCCCGTGGTTCATCGCGATATTAAGCCCGCCAACATCATCGTGGATGAGCAGCTCAATGTAAAACTGGTGGACTTTGGTGCGGCTAAAGACAAAATGTCTTCGCACACCGCCTTGGGCTCCACCGTGGTGGGCACTTTTGGTTATATGGCGCCCGAGCAGTTTCAAGGCCGCGCTTGTCCGCAAAGTGACATTTATGCCGTGGGGGCCACGCTCATCCATTTGTTAACTGGCGTGGTGCCTTCAGATCTCCCCCACACGCGCATGAAGATTGATTTTTCGTCTTACGTCAATGCCGAACACACCCTTGCGCCCTTACTCGAAAAAATGGTCGAACCGGCCATTGAAGATCGTTTTGAGTCTCCGGCATTGCTGCTCGAATACATGAATAACCCACAGGCATGGGCCGAGGCCCAAAAACCGCGTTTTCCGGTGTCGCGCGCAGAGCACACGGGGGCCCTTACCAAGCCGGTGGGGGCCAGGCTCCAGGTTCAACTTGAATCAGACGGCACCTTTGTTTTGTCGACAGCCAAAAAAGTCTCCTTCAATGATCGCCGACGCCTTTTGGTGGCGGTGATGGGGGTTGGCATGGCGCTGTTGTGGTCTGGCTTTATGGTTCGCTTGCCCTTGGGTTTTGGCGGCGCCTTGGTGTCTGCGCTCTTGGTGGGTGGCACCTCTTTTCGGTTGTGGTCTTTGGCCAAACAGGTGATGAGCAACCGGCGCATTCGCATCGGGCCAAAAACATTTGTGATCAGCCGATTGCTGAACAACAAAGAAACGGTGATTCATTCAGGTGAAACGGCCCAGCTTAACGGTGTTGATTATTTCCTCCACGAGCCAGGTTTTTTTGAGAATCGTCGTCAGCGAAGGTTCGACTTGGGCATCAAAGAAGGGCTGAATCAGCACGTGCTGTTAGAAGGCGCCGACGTTCTCGAGGCGCAATGGGCGGCCCAAGAATTAGAGGAGGCCACGGGCATTAAAAGCCAAACCGAAAGCTTTGCAAAGCCCACGATTGGGAACCAGTTGGGTCGCATGGCAGAACTCCTCGTGTCCAACCTGGCCGATAAAGTGAATAAAAAATGGTTCAAATAAACGAGAGGCCATGAATTGAAACGCGGCCTATTTGTATCGTCCGTTTCCGTGGCTTGTTTCTATGTGGGGTTATGTATGGTTTTGGCTTTTCTCGAAAACAGCATGGTTTATTTTCCCGCACCGTGGACCGCCTTTGATGATCTGCAACCTGACGATGCGCTGCAAGACCACTTCTTTACCAATGCCGATGGCAACAAACTCCATGCCTTGGTGCACAAAACCGAAAACGCCAAGGGCCACTTGTTGTATTTGCACGGCAACGCGGGTCACATTGGGCATCGCGCCGAGATTTTAAGACACCTGGCCACCGCCCACCAGTTCACGGTGATGGGAGTGGATTACCGCGGTTACGGCAAGAGCGAAGGCCAACCCAACGAAGAAGGGTTGTACCAAGACGGTGAAGCGGCGCTTTTGGAATTGGCGAAAATCTCAAACATTAAAACAGAAGACGTCGTTATTTTAGGGCGGTCTTTAGGGGGCAGCGTGGCCAGTCATTTGGCCAAGCACCACCAGCCCAAAGCTTTGGTTCTCGAAAGCACCTTCACCACCATGCCCGATGTGGCCCAAACCATTTATCCTTTTTTGCCGGTGAAGTTGTTGATGCAAAACAAATACCCGTCCATCGATAACATTAAAGATTACCAAGGACCGGTGTTGATCAGCCACGGGAATCGCGATGAAATCGTGCCCTACGCTTTAGGCCAGGAACTCTTTGCGGCGGCGAACGAGCCCAAAGAATTCATCACCATTCGCGGCGGTGGGCACAACGATGCTTATTCCGCTGATTACGCCCGAGCGCTGCAAGAATTCTTGCGCGCGCTTTAGTTGCTGTTGATTGAAATATTGAGTGGCGTTGTACTCAAAATATCGCCATCGCCCAGCTGGCCGTATTGGTTGTTGCCCCAACACCATAATGAATCATCAGTTTTGAGTGCGCAGGTGTGCAAGAAGCCAAACTGAAGTTCGTTAAAGTCGGTGTCTTCGGAGACTTTGGTGGGGAGGCGCTGACAGGTGCTATGAGGTGAGGTGAGATCTTCGAAAAACTCTTGGCTTTGATCGCTTTCATAATTGACCGCTTTGGGGATATTGCAGACATCCGCACTGCGTTCGGCTTGTCCCAGGCTGGTTGCAGCTTCGAGTCCCCAGCACCAAAGGGTATTTGGATCCGTTGGTGAGCTGTCTGATTTAATCGCACAAGTACGATAATACCCTGCAAAAACCTTAGACCAGCCAGTACCTACGAAGCGGGGTTGGTCGGCTTGTGTGGGCGAGTTTCCGATTCCCAGTTGCCCGTAGCGATTATCGCCCCAGCAAAAGAGGGAACCATTATCGCCACGGATACCGCAAGAATGGTAAGCGCCCGCAGCAATATCTGTCCAATCCTGATCATTCTGACTACCAACGAGGGTGGGCATCGGTGTGATGGTGAGTTGGTTGCTGTACTCGCGATATCTATTGTCATAACTATCCCACTCAAAGACGCCAGGGATAATTTCAAAAAAGTAACTTTCATAAAGATCAAGGACGCAACTCGACCCGTTACTGATCTCCCCTGATTCGTCTTCGTAGTAAGAGCCTCCCTGAGGGACTTGACCCATGAAATTGAGACCCCAGCAATAGGGTTGATGGTAATACTCTAACGGGTACAGTTCATCCGCGTCGAACTCCTCGCTGGAGCCGACTTGTCTTAGGGCGCAAGTGTGGTGCGCGCCTGTGACAACTTTTGTCCAAGGTTTTGGGTCGCTGAATTCATTTGCATTATCGTTAAAAGGTGTAATGTTTTGCTCAGCGATGTCAGACATCCATACCTTAGGTTCGTGGGGCATGCCCGTCAGCTCCGCATCTTGGTTATTCTGAATACTGTATCCAATTTGTCCACATGCATCGTTACCCCAACACTTCAGGTAGTTCGCATCCTGGTCATCGCGGTCGTAATTTAAAGCGCAGTTATGTTTCTTACCGGTTGCAATTTGGGTGAACGCGTAAGGCGTTTGCGTTTCGGAGTTCATAATGTCCCACTCATAAAGAACGTTGCTGTAGAGGAGGGATATCATATTGTTTTGGTCACTGTGGTCCTCCACGGACACACCTTCATCAAAGTAATTGGAGCCCCAAGAACGCCAATTATGGTTTGCGGTTAAAAGGTGGTTGTGCGTATCGCCCGTGGCCAGGGCTTTGGGTGATTCAATAAAAAAGGCCGTTTCACGCTCGGTTGTGGGTTGAAAAAGAAGCTCTGGGTACCCCAGACTGTATGTTAGCTGATTGAGCTCCTCAAAAGTATCTGCCATCCCATCGGCCGCCGTTTGGATTGGGACTGGCAGATGCGTTAAGCCCCAGCATCGCAAAGAGTGGCCGTATTCAAGGGGGGTGATACCGCAGGTATGAAACATCCCGGTAGATAAATGGGTCCATGTCCGTTCACTTACCTTTGTGGGGCGCGATTTATTGGCGCTGATGCCCAACGTCCCTTTGTCGTTACCGCCCCAGCATTGAATCTCACCTGAATCGGTCAAGGCACAACTGTTACACCCTGCCATGGCAATATCTTGAACATTTTCTAGGTGGCTCATGTGCTGCGGGGTTGCAACAAGCTCAAAACTGGGATCTTGACCCACCTGTCCCACGCTGTTTGAGCCCCAACAATAATAGTCACCATTCACATTTTCTGCACAGGTGTTGTTACCCCCCGCCCAAACGCGGCTCCACACTGCTTGTTGCTTGGTCACCTCTAAATATTGATTAAAAGAATCGCCGGATACATCGTCATTTAGTGTCATGGGAAGGTCAATTGTTTGATAACATTGGGTTTGTCCGCGCATGTCTTTCTCACACACGCCTTGTTCATTGTCGTATCCAATATTAAACCCTAAACCGGTTTGACCATTGCTGTTTGAGCCCCAACAATAAAGAGAACCCAATGTATCAACGATGCATTGGTGGCTGCCACCCATGGCAAGGCTTTGAGGGGCGGCCAAAGGGGGACTGGTTTCACAGTTATTATATTCGTCGCACGTTGTCTCTTGAAAAGGAGAAAACATATCTTTGACATTGCTGTTATCGAACAACTCACAATAAGAGCTTGTCGTAGCGTTCCCGTTGTAGATGCTTGTCCCTATTTCACAAGAACCACGGGTCCCTAAGTGGATTTCTTCAGTGACCCCTTCTGAATAACAGTGGTCTGAATAGTCTGGGTTACAATTGCCGCCGCCTTGAAACTCGTATGTTTGGGGGTTTTCCGTTAGAGAGCCCATACAGTAGACACGGTTTTCTTTTAGATCGGTGTCAGGGTTATCCCCGCTCTCATTGTATCGCGTGCCACACATCTCGCCGGGGCGCTCTACTTCGATGCTTTGCCAGTCTTCCCAGTCGCCAATTTGGAACGCTTCGCCGTAAACGGTGTTGTCCCAGTGTTGGCCGAGACACCATAGGGTTCTATCGTTGCTTGTTTCATTATTGGTATCTGCATCTCTAATGCCGCAAAGGTTTTTGGTCCCGGCGTCTATCGTGACCCAGTCATTTGCGGTCCCGATTTGCACGGGCAGTGTGTTTTCACTCCAGCTGAGATCGACCATTCCTGAGTTTTGTGCTCTTGCGTAAAGCGGAGGCGGTCGTTCGCCAAAAATGGGGTAGCCCCAGCACCAAAGTGTGTGATCGGATTTGAGGCCACAGGCGAAAGAAGGAGCGCTCAGACGGTCATCTAAGTGTTCTGCATGGGTTCTCTGCTCATGAACCCCATCAGAGTCTTCGGTATTATAGGACCAGTTATTCAAAGGATTGAGCATGCACCCCTCAGAGGCCCCGCCCACGGTCACTTCGATCCAAGGTAGCTCCACACAAGTGGGCAGATTATCGCTGTCTGTCCAATCCCCACTGGGCTCAAAACCTGGTTTACAATCACAATGCCAGCCGGCCTCGTCGTTCACGCACGCCAGGCTGTTGGGCCCACAGTCGCCAACGATCTCGCCCTGTGCATCGGTAGCAGTACATTCGTCGATGTCTTCGCAGGTACCGACAGCGTTCCAAGTGGGGTTGCCGTTTTCGATGACATTGCAGGTGATCACACCATTGTCTTTATAGGGTAAGTCAGTGGTGGTAGTTTCGTTACCTACGTAAGTATACCCAGGCATACAAACGATTTCTGTCGTGCCCAAATATTCATCCAAGCCATAAACCATAGCGCCATTAGCGACATCCTCTGTGTATTGTGGGCACGCCATGGGAGCGCAGCCAGGCTGATTATCTGAATCCTCAGAATCCCATTGGCCCACCGTTTCATAACCCGCGTCACAACCGCAATACCAGCCGGGCATTTCATCTGTATCATCAATGCAGTGGCCATTTTCGCCACAGTCGCCAATGATTTCACCTTCCGTATTGGTGGCAGTGCATTCGTCGATGTTTTCGCAGGTGCCCGGTGTGGTCCACATAAAACCACCAACACCGTTATCAACATTGCAAGTGACGACACCGTGACCGAATTCGTTGGTTTCTCCACCGATGTATTCAAAACCCGCGTCGCATATGATGTCGGCGGTACCGTTATACCAGGAGTTTTCATAAGTAGGTGACGCTGCATTTGTGACTTCAGTTACAAAAGGTGTGCAGTCCATAAGGTCACATATATAACCATTGCCATCGCTTTGATCTTCGTAACCGGTGTTACAGCTGCAGGTATAACCGAGCTCACCTGGATTTGGGTCGACGTCTGTACAGGATGCATTTTCAGCGCAGTAAAGTGCGTCGGGGGTCGCTTCGCATTCATTAATGCCTTGGCAATAAGGTGCAATACCACTCCATTTGGTTTGTAAATTTTCATAAACGCAGGCGCGCGTTGCGTCTCCCGCTTGCTGGGTATAGCCATCTGCGCAGACGATGCTGCAAGATTCACCAAAAATATTTTGATTGAGATCACAATCCCAAACGCCATTACTAACCGTTTCTAAGGGCTCGCAAACATTGGGTTCACAAGTGGCCGCAGCACCGCTCCATTGGCCATTGTTGCCATCGGTGGTACCATCGCATTCGATGGTCCAGTTGCTGGGTGACTGGTCGCCCGCTTCTAGGTGATAACCATCTTCACAGGCAAACGTTGCCTCTGCGCCCACGTGGGTGGTGTTGTCTGGGTTGGCATAAGAGAGGGTACCGTTGGTTAGGGTGGCGAGCTCGGTGCAGGTTTGCACGGCGCAAGTGGGTGCCGCTGGGAACCAAACACCATTGCTGGTACAAGCACTTTCAGTGGTGGCAGAACCCACAGAAGCACCATTATAGGCGATGAGCTTGTAACCCAAAGCGCAACTGTAGGTGGCAGCCCCGCCATAAAGCGAGCCAAGCTCTCCTAGTTCCACAAAACCGTGATCTGGTGCGGTGACAGCCTGACAATCTTTTGGGGTACACGTAGGCGCATCGCCGCTCCAGCCATCAGCCCCACAGGAGCGTGTGGCGTCCCCTGAAAGATCGTGGCCCAGCAGACACGTGAGACTGCATTGACTGTCAAAGAGATCGCCATTGGTACAATCCCACGCGGTGGCGTTATCAATCTGTGGCAGAGCGGCACAGGAGTCAGGCATGCAGGTGGCTGCTTGATTGCTCCAGTTGCCATCGGCGCCACAAAGTCTTGACCAAGAATTAGGCAGGGTCGTTTCACATGTTTCACCATCGTTAGTGTCGGTGCAGGTTGTAATTTCGAGGTGATACCCCGTGTCGCACGTGTAATCGGCTTCAACGCCAAAGGTGCCAGATGCGCCTGTAAGTGTCACATCACCATTGGTTACCGCACTCAGGGTAGGGCAGCTTGCAGGAATACATGTCGGCGGATCATCACTCCAGGTCCCATCATCGCGGCAAGTCACGGTTGAGGAATTGCTCAGCGCATAACCGTTGTCACATGAAAAAGAACATTCACTGCCGTAGGTTGTACTGTTAGAGCATACCTTATTGCCGTTTGCGGGAGACTCCAGAACACCGCAATCCTTAGGGGCGCACGTGGGTGGCGAACCACTCCAGCCATCAACACCACAAGTGAGACTGCCCTCACCGGAAAGGTCATATCCGGTGTTACAGGTCACGCTGCACGTGCTGTCAAAGCGATTGTCATCACTGCAGCTCCAAGCGCCTCCATTCGCTACTGTGTCGAGTGCGTCACATAGGTCAGGTTGGCACGAAGCATCTTGGTTGCTCCATGTGCCATCGGTTTGACAGTCCCGGGTCCACACGGCGGGTTCGGTAACGATACAAACTTCTTCTGTGACGCCAGCGTCATTAGGTTCGCCTGTGGTGCAGGTAGTCACTTCTAAATGGTAACCCGTATCGCATGAATACGAAGCACTGTCTCCAAAGGTGCCCGTGCCATCGGAGAGTGAAATGGTCCCGTCGCTGATAGCACTGAGGGTGGGACAGCTGGCAGGAATGCAGGAAGGCGCTGAAGCACTCCAGTTGCCATCGGCGTAGCAAGTGATGGGGGTGTCGTTGCTGAGGGTATAACCCTCTTGGCACGTAAATGTACAACTGTTGCCAAAGGTAGAGCCGTTGGGGCATTGCTTTGAGCCAAAAGGAGGTGCTGGAAGATTGGTCGCCAGACAGCTCACCGGGTTACAGGTGGGGGCCGTATTGCCCCAGGTGCCATTGGCAGTGCACATCAGGGAGTTAACGCCGGCGAGGTTATGCCCGTTGTTACAGGAGACCGTACAAGTATTCGGATAGGTGGTGCCACCGGCAGGACAGGTCATGGTTCCATTTTCAATAATCACCTCGCCACAGTTGGCGGGCACGCAAGAATTATCGTTGCCACTCCACAAACCGTTGGCCTGACAAGTACGTTCTATGGGACCATTGAGATTATAGCCGTTGCCGCAAGTGACTGCACATATGTCGCCATAGTAATTACTTCCAACACAATTTAAAGTCCCATTGGCCGGCTGATCGATGGGGTTACAAGATATAGCGGAACAAGCAAAGCCTTGGTTGCCTTCGTCGTTATAGCCATCTTTACATTCGCAGGTGTAAGCACCGGGCGTATTGGTACAAATGGCATTCACATCGCATTCGTTGAGTTCGTCATCATCGCATTCGTTAATGTCGGTACAGCTTTCGCCATTGCCCAGGAACCCTGTGTTGCATTCACAGGTGTAGGAGGCATCGATGTTGGTACAGGTGGCATTCACATCGCAATTGTTGCTGTCGGCATTGGCACACTCATTAATATCGTTACAAGTTTCCCCATCGCCTTCCCAGCCGTCTTTACAGGTACAAGTAAAACTACCCGCTGTATTGGCGCAGTCGGCATGGTCGTCACAGGTGTCTGAACCTAAAGTGCATTCATCGATATCGGTGCATTCAAGACCGTCACCGTCAAAGCCCGCATTACACGAACATTCAAAACTGCCATCGGTGTTGGTGCAGGTGGCGTCTGAATGACAGGTGTTGAGCAGTTCGTCTTCGCATTCATTGGTTTCTTCGCACAGAGAGCCATCACCTGCCACATCGGTGTAACCAGTGGGGCATTGGCAAACCAGCAGTTCACCTTGCTCGACCACCGTGGCTTTATCGTCGCACCCCAGCACGGTTTTAAAGCTTTGGTTGTCATCACCACCACCCGTGTTGCCTGCGTCGTTGGAGGAGATGGTGCAGCCTGATGTCAAGGCGAACAAAAAGAAGGCCATGAAAATCATGGGCCGGGTATGGAATCTGCGCATTGAGTTCTCCTAAGACGATTTATTCTGAATGAGCTTCTTGATGGATATAAAGACCGGCCAAGGTGAGCACAGCGCTCAAAGTGATGGTTCCGACGCCTCCCCAAAGCAGAGACTGTCCCAGGGCATTCCAATTTTCTTCGGCATCTTCTTTAGCGCCCATCTTGGTTAGAAATTCTGGATCTTCCTGACCGGAACTGAGGGACTCTTCGTATATTTTATTTGCTTCATCAAAAGCGGTCAGTGATTGGCTTCCCAAATACGTCATTACACTGCCCGCAATCAGCCCGAGCCCACCGCTGCCATAGAGCACCCAAGAGGTCAGAGGAATCGGTTTCGCTTTTACGGGGTCAGGTGCCGCTGGTGCTGTGGGTTGTACGGCAACGGCATGGCCCCCGTCGGAAGCATCTTCAGGGAGAAAATCTTTGACCAGGTATCTCAGTTTGGGCCTGAGCTGTCCGGGAATCGAATCCACCGATTCGCTTTGCACCGAAATACGCGCCATGGCTTTACCGGCTTTGGTGTTGAACAAACTTTGCTGGAGCATGTATTGATTGCCCAATTTGCCCAGTTCGCCGTAGATGACCAAATCGGCCCCCAACGCGCCGGCCAATTCGGCCAGACAGTTGTTGTTATCATCGCAGCCCACGGTTTGTTTTTCGGCTTCCAGCTCCATCATGCGTCGCATGTCTTCCCCGGAGATGATGTCTAAGGTTGGGTGCTGTGACAGCTCAGCGGTGATGAAGCTGCTGATGAGCTTGGCGGTTTTTTCATCGAGATTGAGGATTTTGGGATCCAAGAGCAGAACTTTAATGGGGCCCTCATCTTCTGGTTCAGTTTGGGCCTCTGCGCCAGCTTCGGCTTTGGCCTCTGGGCCAGCTTTGGCTTTGGCCTCTGCGCCAGTTTCGGCTTTGGCCTCTGGGCCAGCTTTGGCTTTGGCCTCTGCGCCAGTTTCGGCTTTGGCTTCTGCGCCAGCTTCGGCTTTGGCTTCTGATTGGCCCTCTGCAGCCAAAGACTGGCTTGGGCTGAGGCTGAGCCCCAAAATGACAACAAAAATAAACCCGCGAAGCATGTTCTAATTCCAAGAAAAATAGCTGTATGATGGTGCATATTGTTATTTAAAATGCACCTTTTCGCAAATCAAAACATGACAATAAATGCGGATGAGATCAGCCGGCCCGTGGGTTTTTATGGGGCGCTTGGCACTCCGCCGTTCAGGGTTTGACGAATGGCGGCCAGTATTTCTGATTTAAAAGGTTCAGGCAAAGGTAAGAGATTGATTTCTTTGCTGTATTTTTCGAGCCGCGACCGGTCTTGGCGATGAATGGCCGATGTCACCACCACCCCCCATGCTTCGGGGTGATTGGGATTGCGATGGAGGGCCAGTTCGCCTTGGGCCCGGGCTTCATGGGGGTGACCTATCTGCAGAAACACTTTGGCTTTGGTGAGTTCGTATGCATCGTAAGGCGGGGCATCGGTTTGTTGGGCCCAAAAGGAATGACCGGCCCCTAAATTGGGGGTCCATGGGTTATGCAGTCCCACCCAGGTCATATAGCCACCCCAAATCAGAAACAGCGCAACGATGGGCGCTCGAACATGAGAAGCCCGCAGTTCATGGGCGCTGATTTGAAAACATGAGACCAACAAAAGTGGCACGAACAAAACATGCCACCGGTTGCCAAAGGCATCCCCCGAATGATTGGTGCTAAAGAAAATGGTCAGGCACAAAAAGGCCGCAAAAGACAGCAACACAATTCGCGTAGAGGTTTGCACCAGCCCATGAACCCGCACCATGGCCCACACGCCACACAGGGCGACCAAGTTGTAAATGAAAAATCCGTGGTCCCCAAAAACGCTGTGGTAGCCGTAGGTGAGCAGGGCCATGAAAGATTCATGTTTTAGGCCCACCCCGGTGAGGGTGGCGGTGGTGTGTGTGGCACCGGCGAAAGCAAAATGGTCTGGGTTTAAATTGAGCGCCACGGGGTTGCCTGCAATGACAAAGCACAAAACGCCATGCAGCAGGATGGGCAGCCCCAAGCCCACGAGCGTGGGCACCCAGGTGTTTTGACGCAACAGTTTTTTGTGTTCAAAAGCCGCCCACACCAAGCCAAAGCTCAGGCTCAAAGGGTCGATGACCAGCGCGAGGCCCAAAAACAATGCAGTGTAAAACGGACGTTTATTGTCGCGATAAAAAACCCAAGCGGACAACAAAAGCAGGGCGGCCACTATGTGACTGTTGAGGACGGTGGCATACACCAGCAGCTGCGACGTGCTCGCAAAAAGCAGTGCCAAGCCCAGGCCCCAGCCCATTGGCCATTGTGATTTATCGCTTTCTCGTGCCAACAAAAAAACAATGAGACAAAAAGGCACGCCGGCAAAAAAGAAAGCCAGAATTTGGTAAATCAAAGGCAGGTCGTTGGCGAGGTTCAGGCCTAACAAGGTTTGCGTGCCCCACAACCCCGCTGCATAGAATAAGGAAAGCACCGGCGGCTTGTCAGAATAAAAATGGCCATCTACGTGGATGCGGTCACAGGTGTATTTAAAAAAGCTGTGATCGATTTGCAATGTGCCGTGATTGACCAAAGCATCGGCCGTGGCCAAACGCGAAGTGTCATTGCACAAACCGGGCGCATCACGTGCCATGAGCAGCAGGGCCAAGCCGAGCGTGCCAAAGAAAATGAAGGTGATAACTTTGTTTGAGCCGAACATATCAGATGATGAAATACGAGCCTGTGGACCAGAGAATCATGAATAGCACTTGCAGGCCGCCACACAAAACCCAAATGCCAATTTTATATTTCGGTCGCGCATGCAGAAAAATCCCGATCAAAATAAAGAGCGGGAAAACCACCGCGCTGTAACGCACCATGGAATACAAGGTGACGATGCCCGAGCAAAGGGGCAAAAAGAAAAAGATCAACGACAAACCATAATCACCCAGCCGTAAGTATTTGAAGCTCACGACGATCAACAGGCCCACCACCAGGCTGTAAGCCGAATTAAATGCGAAAGCAGGCTCCTCAGGGGTGAAAAAACCATCCCAAATCACCGAGAGTGGGAAGGTGCTCACGTGCTGCCAGGCTTGTTTTTGAATTTCCACCCATGCAAAAGCATCGCCGGCGGCTTGGTAATTAATGATGCCCACGATCACCCACCCCAAAGGTGGGATGCCCAACCACAACACTTGAGGAACGATGATGGAACGATGCTTGCGAATGATTTCGTACGCCAATGGTACCACCAAAAAAACGCCCATAGATCGGGTGAGCACCGCTGCCAAAGCACAAAGCGCAGCCCATCCCCAAAATCCCTTCCGTGCTGCCAGCAAACACATAATGGCTAAGGCCACAAAAAGGCCCTCAGTCATCACCGCGGTGAAAATAAATGAAGCAGGAAACATCACCAATGTGATGAGCATGGTTTCACTCGTGGCATCGTCGTGTTCTAGACGTGCCCAGCGATAGAACGCAAAGCAAGCGACAATAAACGATATGTTTGAAATCACGACGCCGGCAATAACATCGTTTTGCAGGACAAAGCCCAAGCACCGAATCAACCAAGCGTAAAGTGGAAAAAAGGCATACGAAGCTTGCCCGCGTTCGGAGGTATGAGCTGAATAACCATTTTCAGCAATGTTGAGGTACCAACCCGAATCCCAAATGGCCCATGCATCAATGAAAGGATTGCCGAAATGACCTTTTTGTATATCGAAAAAAATACGAGAAGCGCCCGCAGCGATGGTTAAAACCAACCGGGACAGGGCCCAGTAAATCAGTATTTTTTTGAGTTCTGGGAACCGTGAAAAAATAGGCAATGCCCTTGGGAGATATTTTTGCTCAACTTCTTCACTGGTGTTTACCATACATTCGCCGGCGGAACACTTTATTGGCCCTTCGAAGGGCAGGGCGAGGTACTGAATTTATTTCACCATATTGTATTTGATTTTACCCCAAGTTTTGATCAGGGGCGTGGTAACCGGGGTGCCATCCTCAAGTTCATCGTATTCAAAATCGAGTCCACGCACCCGGACGGACACTTCATTGCTTGCCCGCCGACTTTTCTTATCATTGATGTCTGGCGTTTCATTGAAGCCGTGGGTATTCCCGTCCAAGGTCCAAACGGCATCCAAATGACTGTCGTAGGCCAAAAACAGAGAGGCATGGGTGGCTTTATTGGGGTCTGATTTATCGGTGGCGATACCAATAAAGTCACCAGGCTTGATGCGGGTTTGAATTTGGCTGTTCGTGGGGTTCAGAATCTCACCGCGTTTGCCACTGAAATAGGCCCTCAGATCGCTCACGTACTGTGAGTGGCCCATTCCGTTTAAAATGGACTGGGTTACCCAGGCATAAAATTCTGCACACCAGTTTTCTCCTTCATCTGCACCATAGCGTATTCCATCTTTATTATGGCTGCCCTGGTAGCCAATGATACTGTGGTGGTTGCTCTCGTAGAATTGGTGAAAAGCTTTCAGAACAATTTGGTTTCTTGCTTCATTCACTTTGCCGTATCCGGTGGTGGTGGTGTAGTACCAGTCTGACGGGGCACCCACGTTGGTATAGGTAGACGTGTCGAAGACCCATCGCTTTTCAAACTGCACACGAGCGCGGTACACGGTGTTGGGGCGAACCGCCGTGCGATGGCTGAGTGCGACCTCTGCATATTTATAATCACCCCAGTAAGAATAATAATTTTTGATACTTTTGGTCTGGGTGCGTGATGCTGAAGTGTCTTTAAGGTCTTGGTAGGTAATTTTGACTCTTACGGTCACGAGTGGTGATTCGATGGCATCGACCACCTCTTGGTCGTTCACCGTAAAGCCCATGTCAAAGCCAGTGGACCGGTTGTGGTTCCCCGAAGGGTTGTAGACAAAGCTGGGCTCATCTTGGAGACCGTTACAGTTGTCATCAATCGCATTGTAAGGCACTTCAAATTGGCGCGGGTGAATATGAGGATCGTTGTCATTACAATCACCGCGGGCTTTGACCCAGCCGGTGGGGCAGGTCATGCGATCTTTACGGCGAACCAGTCGAAAAAAAGACAAACCATAATCTGTCCAACCTGGCAGTTCATCGTTTTCGATGATGGTGAATGTCTCTCGATCGCCCAAGTCAGCAAAATCATCACCGAAACCGTCATCAATATATTCACTGTAAGCGTACCCCACATAAGCGTAACCATCGCCATCTTTATCGAATTCAGCCGCATTCCAACAGTTAATGGTTTCGCAGTCACCTCGGTCGTAGCAGTCGGCCAAAGCCACTGAGGGGGCCCCAAGAAAGAGCACAGCGACTGTGAGGTAAAAAGATTTGAAAGATGTTTTAGCCATGTGTTTCATCCCAAAGGTGGAGGTGATCAATGAGCAAGAAGGCCTCGAAAGTGAGGCCTTCTTGAGCGGCGGGATTTATTTAAGGGGGCTCTTGCCGAAGCGTCCCCAGTAGCGAACGGTTGAGTAGGTGGTGACAACGTCATCTTCGTCCTTAACTTCATAAGTGACTGGCCGCACGCGAATGGTTGCCTCATTGCCTGCCGCACGACTTCTGATATCCAGGCCAGGTTCTTCGTTGTAACCGACCGAGTTGCCATCTAAGGTCCAAATGACATTGCGGTAGGTGTCGTAATCCAAGAACATGGCAGAGTGGTTCTTGTCATCATCACCTGTGGTGTCTTCACCGAGGTAATCACCGCGTTTAATCTTGTTTTTTACTTGGTAGTTGGTGGGGTTATAAATACCAGCATCATGCTCGTTAAAATAGTCCATCATTTTGGAAACATTATTCCGGTGCCCCATGCCTGCTAAAGTGTGATCAGTGACCCAGCTGTAAAATTCTGAGCACCATGCTTCGCCTTGATCGGCTCCGTAGCGCGTGCCATCTATATCTTCTGCACCTTTATACCCCACTAACCCACGATGGTTGCCTTCATAGTACTGATAAAAGCCCTGAAGTAATGCTTTGGTGCGGGCTTTGCTGATAGAAGATTGCCCATCGGTGGTGGAGTAGTACCAGTTCGAAGGGTGGCCAACTTTGATAGGTAGACCCCCTACACGTCGACGGGATGTTTTATAAAATTGAACACGGGCACGATAAACAGTGGTGGGGTCTAAATTGTCCAGCTCCACTTTTCCGTATGTGATTGAACCAAAGGCCACATATGATTTAAGGCTCTTTAAGCCGGAGGAGAATGAGGTTTCAGGGTTGGTGTTTGAAAGTTTTTGGTATTCGACTTCGACTTTAAGAGATACCCAGGGGTTCGCTTTCACATTTTTTATCTCAGGGTCATTAATGAAAAATGGAATATCAAACTTGTTGGTTTGATTGTTATGGCCGCTCGGCGAGTAGATGAGGTCGGGCTCATCCACCAGATCATTGCAGTTGTCGTCCCGGCCATTGCCGTAGACTTCATTGCGTCGAGGAAACACATCAGCGCCGCCCTCATCGGGGTCGTCATTGCAGTCCCCTCTCGACCGTACCCAGCCTGTGGGGCATGTCATTTTATCTTGATCTCTAACGAGACGAAGAAGAGTTAAAATAGGATCATATTCAGATGGAATACTTTCGCTGTAGCTCACAGTCAGTACCGTGAAGGTTTCACGGTTTTCAGCGCCTCCTATGTAGGCAATATCGGCAGTTCCTGTTTCAGAGTTGGCAAATCCATCTCCATCTTTATCGTAAATGGCTGCTTCCCAGCATTTGACGGTCTTCGAGGTAAGAATATCTTCAGCGAAAGAAGCGTTGGCGAAAAAGAATGAAAACAGTAAGAGCGTTGGGGTTGTTTTTAAACAGTTCATGTTGTTCCTCGTGGGTCGATTAAATTTGTTGGGAGTGGGGCGGTTAACAGTTAGAGCCGCTGACTGATTTGGAAGCTGCCAACCACGGGATCCATGTGAAGGGGCTCTGCTTCTTTATGTTGAGACTGGGGTTGCTCGAGCAGGTTGTTGCTGCAGTTTTGGGTGGCACCCTCAACACACAAGGTGGAGTATTGGGAGCCCAAGGAGCTTTCGAGATCAACATTTTCGTGGTTTTCGTAGATGCCTTGAAGCAAAAGCTTGGTTCGCAGGCGGCTGGCTTGGGAGGAGCCCTCAGTGACGGTGTAGTACCAGTCGGAGGCCGTGCCCAGGAGTGCGGGTTGCCCGTCTGTGTTGTCGTTGAAAAAACGTACGCGAGCGCGGTAGAGGGTGCCTTCATTTAAACCGGCCAAAGTGATTTCGCCAAACAGGTTGTCACCCACACTTTTGAGAGCTTTGGGCTCGAGTTTTTCGGTGCGGTAAATGGTTTCCAGATCGTTGAGTGCTTGGTACTCAATCTCAACCTTCAGGTTTGAAAGAACATTGAAGTAGGCGTCTTCAATGCTTGAGTCGTGAATGGCAAAGGACATATCGAAGTTGGTTTGGCCGTTGTCGTTACCACCAGGAAAGTAATAGAATTCAACGCCAGTTTTTGGGCTGTTTTGGGCGTTGACCTGAGTGGCGAGACCGATGACAATGAAAAGGGCTGCAAGGGTGTGAAGTTTAAATGACATGATGTTTCTCCTAAAAAATGTGACAGGAGAGGTATCGGTGGGGTGCGGGATGTCGTGTGTGAGCTGGCGCACGGGTGAGCGCCCCAGACTTTAAGCCCAGTAAAAACAGTTGCTTACGAGATTTTCATGGCTGTGACAGCCATCACCCTTTCCACAGTGCTCCTGGGACGCTCGTGGCCTGGAAAACACCTAAGATATTGTTTTTAATATGGAAAAAATTGTTTCGCACGTATTCAGATCAGGGGACCCTCGTGACACGTGATCTCCGGTGGGCTTTGTGTAAAGCTCCCCAAATGGAGGCCAGAGGAGGCCGAACAGGAGGTTTTGAATGAAATCATTGCAGGGAAAAACCATGTTTATCACCGGGGCCAGTCGTGGCATCGGGAAGGCCATTGCCTTAAGAGCGGCGCGGGATGGCGCAAACATTGCCATTGCCGCCAAGACAGCCCAGCCCCACCGCGTTTTACCCGGGACCATTTACTCGGCAGCCGAAGAGATAGAAGCGGCCGGCGGAAGAGCCTTGCCCCTGGTGGTGGACATTCGCGATGATGCGCGCGTTCACGAAGCAGTGGACGAAGCGGCCGAACATTTTGGTGGCATCGACATTTGCGTGAACAATGCCAGCGCGATTCAGTTAACTGGGACCCTCGAAACCAAAATGAAGCGTTACGATTTAATGCACAACGTGAACACCCGTGGCACCTTCGTGACGTCGCAAGCGTGCCTGCCGCACCTGTTGAAAGCGGAGAACCCTCATGTTCTCAATTTGTCGCCGCCACTCAATATGGAAGAACGCTGGTTTGCCCCATTTACGGCTTACACCATGGCCAAGTTTGGCATGAGCATGTGCGTGCTGGGGATGGCGGGTGAATTTCGAGATCAAGGCGTGGCGTTTAACGCGCTTTGGCCGAAAACCACCATCGCCACTGCCGCGATTCAGAATATTGTGGGCGGGGATGAAATGATGAAGAAAAGTCGCACCCCAGACATTATGGCCGATGCGGCGTGGGAGATTCTCACGCGGTCCAGTAGAGAATGCTCGGGCAACTTTTTCGTGGATGAAGATGTGCTTCGTGAAGGGGGCCAAACGGAATTTGACCACTATGCTGTGGACCCTGATTCCGAACTGATGCCGGATTTCTTTATTTAGTGGCTCTAGGGTCATAAAACTTGAAATTTCATCATTTTTTTAGTGGATTAGGGCTTCACTGGGAGGACTGTGGTGACATTGGTCTTGAGATATATGATGTTGGCTGTTTTTCTTTGCGGCGCCACCTCTGGGCAGGCTCAAGAAGGGGTTTCTTCGAAGTCCGTTGTGGAGCAGGTTGAAGAACACAACCAAAAAGGCGTGGCCCACTACGAAAAGGGCGAATTCCCAGAGGCCATTGCCGAAATGCTCAAAGCCTATCACCTCATTCCAGAGCCCGGTTTGCTCTACAATGTGGCGCGTATTTATCAAAAGATGGACGAGTCAGAGCTGGCGCAAAAATATTATCGCAAGTTTGTCAGCCATGAAGACGCAGACCCAGACAATGTGATCAAAGCATTGGCTTATCTGAAAGAACTACAAAACGCCGCCGCTCAAAAGCCTTCGTCCCCCAGCGTGGTCCCAGATGAAAACCCAAATCCGGCTCCGCCACCCAGCGAAAGCGCTCCCCAGCCTGAAGCACCGCCGGCAATAAATAAGGCCCCGCCCCTTTCCTCTTGTTTACCTTGTTGGTTGGGCACCGGTGCCTTGGTGGGGGCGATAGGTGTGGGTTCGGCCACCGGCTATTTGGCTTTGCAAGAGGCGGCCACATTTCGTGATAATTTCGACGCCACCACGCGTGCCAGTGCCGCCGAAAACAGTACGGCCTATGCGTTGATATCTGATGTGTCTTGGGGCGTAGCCGGTGTTCTTACATTGGTGACCGGCTATCTTTTTTATGCACATGCCTCGGTTGACGACGAAGGAGGCGCACAATGAGCTTCTTTTTAAAACGAGCCCTGTTCGTTGGTGTTTTGGCCATGTCGGTGATGCATTGCACCACGCTGATCGGTGAATTCAAAGATTGTAACACCAATGTCGATTGTTGGAATACCTACGAACGGAACGATTTGGTGTGTCGTTCCGATCAATGCGTGATTCACGAACAGCATGAGAACTGTAACATCATCGTTGGTGATACTGACGAAACCAAGCATGATGGTGAAATGATTACTTTTGGCGCCATCATGGCCATGACCGATGCTGAAACGGGTGAAAGCAACCCGCGTGGTTCCTACCGGTCCAAAGCCATGGCGTTGGCTTACGATTATTTTAATGAACGAGGAGGCGTTGACGGAAAAAACTTTCGGCTTCGAATTTGTGACCATCAAAAAGATGCCACCCGGGTGGAAGCGTTAGCCAGATACCTGGTGGAGGATCGCGGTTTGCCCTTGGTGGTGACGGGGGGCTCTTCCGATACCATCAACGCATCGGTGGTGGCCATTCCCACCGAGTCTTTGACCATGTCCATTTCAGCGACCGCTTTGGACATTAGTGATCTCGATGATGACGATTTGGTATGGCGCGTGGTGCCCAGTGACAAACAAATCGGTAAGGCTGTGGCCGAAAGTATTGAAGTGGCGGACGGGCCTGCATCAGGTGGCAGCGAAGCAGCTGAATTGGATGGTGGGGTCGCTGAGGCAGGCGATGCCGGTGTGGCTTCCAGCAGCGGCGGGTCGGGTGCCCCTAAAGTAGGCGTGATTTATGTGAACGATCCTTTTGGACAAGGTTTGCAAGCCGCTTTTGAAGAGCGTTATCGCTCTTTGCATCAAAATGCCGAAATCGTGGCAGGTCCATTTAATGAGCAAGACGAGGCCAGTGTTCTCACCGTCTTGGACTCCTTAAACGCAGCAAATCCCGATAAGCTGTTCATTATTGCTTTTGCCACCGAGGCCACCTTGATCGCCAACAAGATTGCGGGGAGCGACTACCCCAATCTGCCTCGGGGTTGTGATGTTATTTTCGCTGATGCCATGAAAGACCAAGCCTTTTTAGACGGGTTGAACAGCACGGCCCCAAGTGTTTTAGAGGGAGCATCGATTCCTTCTTGGGGCGCCAGTGGTCCTGTATACGATACTTTCAGTGGTGCCTTTGAAACCACTTACGATTTAGATCCCAGTGCTCAAGGTTATTTGGCCCATGCATACGATCTTGCTTTTGTTTCAGCACTGGCGGCCATTCATTCCAACGAAAACCAGGGCGCGGTGACCGGGCTTGGTTTGGTGGATGGCATGAAGAACCTTTCGGATGGTGAGGCCTTTGAAATGAAAGCCCCCAATATTACTGCCATGACCAACGCTCTCAAAAGCTCCGGGAAAATTAATGTGTTCGGTGCCACGGGTGATATTGATTTTGACAGTGCCTCTGGAGAGCCTTTGTCAGGGCAAATTACCATTTCATACATCAGCGGTGGCGCCTTCGTGGGTTCCAATTCAACCATTTGCAGTAGTGATAACGACGGTTAAGAATGGCTCAACTATTTGCTGGTAAGTACGAAATAATAAAAAAACTCGCTCAGGGCGGCATGGCGCAGGTGTATTTGGCCAAGCAAAAGGGCATGGACGGGTTTGAAAAAGTGGTGGTGATCAAACGAATCTTGCCCCACCTCGCTGAAAGCCAAGATTTTGTGCGAATGTTTTTGGATGAAGCGCGCACAGCAGCTGATTTGCGTCATGCCAATATTGTGAACATCTACGAAATTGGTGAGGCGGAAGGCACCTATTATATGGCCATGGAGTTTTTGCACGGCAAAGACATTCGCAGAATTCAAGCCAGTGCTGAGCAGCGGGGCGAAGCGATTCCCATTCCGATCACCATGGAGATTTTGCGTCAAGCCGCCATGGGTTTGCATTACGCCCATGTCAAAACCGATTTAAAAGGTCAAAGCCTCAACATCGTTCATCGTGACATCTCTCCTCATAACTTGATCGTGACATTTGAAGGAACCTGCAAAGTGGTAGACTTTGGCATCGCTAAAGCCGAGAGCCAGACCCAACAAACCGCCAGCGGGGTTTTGAAGGGCAAGTATTCCTACATGTCGCCTGAGCAAGCCAGTGGCAAGCCGCTAACGGCTCTTTCAGATCAATATGCCTTGGGTATTTGCGCCTGGGAAATGCTCATGATGAAGCGCTTATTTCGTCGAGAAAACGAAATCATGACCCTGCACGCGATCATTGCCAATGAGATTCCTTTGCCTTCTTCCATCATTCCCGACTTCCCAACAGCCTTGGAAGAGATCGTTCTGAAAATGCTAGCCCCCAATGCAACTGATCGTTACGAATCTTGCCAAGAGGCCGCATTGGCCATTGAGGATTTTTTGGTGTCTGAGCGCATGCCGCACTCCGCGGTCCGTGTGTCACAATATTTAACCAATTTATTTGAAGAAGAATTAAACAAAGAGGAAGAAACGGGAAAGGTCTCTTTGGGGAACAGCAGTGCTTCCGTTTCGGAGCAGTTTAGCGGTGTCAATGATCCTGCGACCGAGGCTTTTGGCGGCTCTATTTTGAGTCAAGAAGAGGCGGCCACAGAAGTGGAGCGAGGCTCCAGCACGCCTCAAATATTTGATCGCAGCAACGCCACCCTCCATTCAGCCCCCACAGGCTTCGAAGATGGCGACCTCACTGAACGCTCACAAGGCCATTCTATGGTCACCATGCGAAGCAAAGTGGAATACACCGAGGTGACGAAAAGCCAAACGGGGGCAGCACCCAATTTAACGGACGTGGTGCCGGAAAAGAAATCGGCCTCCCCGCGAAACCTCGTTCTATTGGCAGGGGTCGTTGTATTCGCCATCGCCATCGGTTGGTCGCAACGAGAGCCTGACCCCCAAGAAGTGACCCCGCCAAAGCAAGAGCTTAATTCGCAGCCGCCAGCTCAAGAACCGCAGGTGGCACCAACAAAGCCCGAGCCCACCCCTGCCGCAAAGCACGTCTTGGTGGTGACCAGCCAGCCGCCGGGCGCCAGCATTCGTTTTTCGGGGCGCGATTTAGGCACAGCCCCCGTAAGCATCCCGGTCACCCCTAGCGCGTTGCCTTTTGAGGTGGAGGGATATTTGCGCGGCTATGGTCTGCTTAAAACCACGTGTTTCGTTAAGCCCGATCAGGCGAAAGCCGAAACGCCTTGTTTGCTAAAATTCAACAAGCAAGAAGCACCCAAGAAGGCAAAAAAGGCAACATCAAAAGCACCGCCTGTAAAGAAAGCCACGCCCCAGGCCCCGCCACCGCCACCAGCACCTGCAGCGCCTGCGAAACGACCGAAATTAAAACTGATCGATTAGGAGTTAAAAATGCGAAACATCATTTTCGCTTGCGTGGGGATGTTGGCGATGTGGTCTCCCGCAGCTTTGCCGTGCTCTGCGATGCCGCCATCTTTTGGTGACGTGAACCTGGGCAAAGACGGGATTTTAAATGACGCCCCGCTTTGGGTGCAGATCATGAGTACCACTTCCACCATTGATACCTTTCCGATTATTGTTACCAATAAAACCTCCAACCAACCGGTGTCGTACACCATTGAGCACAATCACCGCGATGGTGGGGTTTTTCCGCCCCGCTATTTTAAATTGATGCCTGAGGTCGGTACTTGGGGGGAAGTGGGAGACAAAATCGAACTATCTGTGGATGATACGGCATGGTTTCAAAACCCCATCGAGCTGCCCGAAGTGGAGATCGTAGCGGAAGGTGTGTCAATGAACGACACTGTTTTTGTACCGCCCATGTTTTGGTCCGACCAAATGGAGATCACGCCCATCACGCCGAACTCTTGTTGGCCGATGGGAGGGTACAAAATCGACATCCCTTTCATGGTGTACGAAACCTTGGTGCCTTGGGGATATTTGCTGGTCTATACCGACAACCACGAGGACCCCATACGAATGATCGGCACCGAACCGCTGCACCTGGATGCGAGTAATGGTCAGATTTTGCGTGCATGGACCCATGACGACCCGGGTCGATGTATTCAAATCGTTCCCATGAACCTCATGGACGAGGCTTTTGATGCGGTGGAATTTTGCATGCCAGAAGTCGAAACCCCGCCTGATGCAGGCGTGATGATGACGGATGCAGGTTGGACCATGAACCCACGAGACAGTGGCATGGTGACAAGCATGGATGCCGGTATGTCTTTTGTTGTGGATGGGGGATTTGCTGCAGGTCACACCTCTGGGGATGGTGGCACATCAGCGACGAATTCAGGGGGTTCAACCTCGAGCACAACGGATGATGGTGGGGTGAACACACCAGCGCCAGTTGATGAAGGGTGTGGGTGTTCCCAAACGCAAACGCAAAGGCGAGGCGAAGGCTTTTGGCATGTGGGGTGGTTGGTTTTGGTTTTTTTGTTTCGGCGGAAAAATAGGCGTTTTTTGCTCTGAATAATTCGGTCTAAAGATACTAGTATTCACGTTCCAAGCCCGCCCAGTGGCCATGCTTTTTAGCTTGTTCAAATGAGCCTTTGAAGTCAGAGCGGCCAGTCGCTGTTGATAGGTCGTAACCCATTTTTTTGGCTTTACCCAGCACATAAAAATAAGCGATGTTATATTCCCCTTTGAGGGCTGTTTTTAGCGTTCGTTCGTTCCAGCCCTTGGCGTCGCCAAATTGACTAGATATTCTCAAGCCGCCATTGTGTCTGCTGTGATAACCCACACCTCTTTCAGCCATGACTTTTAAAGCCATCTGTTGAACAAAGATACTTTCCAATTTACCAGGCATTTCCATTGCATCTTTGGCCACTTCCACGCCCAGCAAAACGGCGCTCGCAATGCCTTTATGTCCGTTCATTCTCCCTAAGGCCTCTGCCTTTGCTTCCCCAATAAGGAAATCTTTGACGTACTGAAGTTCTCCCGTAATGGCTGCTTTGCCGCCTTCGAGCGCCAAGCCAGCGCCGACGGATGCAACGGTCCCCATTCCGGCGGTCAACGCACCAAAAAGAATTGCAGAACTGTATTTGAAAACTTTGCCCCCAAAATAGCTACTTTTGGTGGTACCTAAAATCGTACGGCCATCTTGGGAGAAATCCAAACCCATGTACTCCTCGGTTCTGGCCCCATCCGGATCGATTTTATTGACTGGATTGCCCGCGTTGAATGCATAGGGGTGTAGGGTGGAACCTTGATTGATCAGATCTTCACCTGGCCAATACAGGAGCGGATCTGCTGTTAGCCATTGACTCCATTGAGGCGCATACCAGCGACCCCCGTAGTATTGGAAGCCACTGAGTTTGTCTTGGTGTTTCCCCACGGCACCGTGCGTGTCCATGTCCTGGGTGCCCTCAAGTAAAGAGCCATATGGGCTGTAAAGTCGACCCTCAAGTAATTGTCCGGCTTCACTGGTAACCAGTGCAATGCCCCCTGTAAGGCCAGTATTGTGAAAATACAGTGCATTTAATTCTTGGAGATGAGGTACACCTCCATCATCAAAGAGCTCTAAAGAAGTGCCTCCATCATCGGTGAACTCTAAAGGAGTGCCTCCATCATTCGCTGTTGTGTTGTTTGGTCCAGCATCGCGCGGAGGGGACGCAGGAGGGTCGGTATCAAATAAATCTTGGTCGGTGTTTTGTTGGTTGGTTTTTTGTTCTTGCGGCGTATCGTCACTGTTGGGGTCACAAGACAAGAAGACGAGTGTTGCTAAAACCAGCCGCCGCCTAGATTTTGATTGCAGCATTAACACCAGCAAAAGAATCACAGCTGTGAGGAAAAAATAATTCTGCAAAGGAAAAATAAACCCGGCACCAGAATTAGAGCCGGCACCCACAAGGTCGTTGCTAATGGGTGAAATTGGGAGCCGTGCGAGCATACGCCCATTATTTTGGACATAAAGAAATGTATTTTGATCTTCCCAAAAAATACCATTTTCAAACCGAAGACTCTGAATGGTGCCATTAGAGCGTGAGACTTGTAGAGCGTCGTCATGACCATAGGTATAGGTCGCCTGTTCATTTTCATTGTCGATCGATTTTAGACGATCGAAAGTATCGTAAGTATAAGCAGCAGTGCCGGCCCCAATAATTCGCCCCGCAAGGTCGTAATTAAAGCCGGTGTCGTTGAACTGGCTTAATTGATGAACGCTTTGTCCGTTCAGCCCGTATTGTAGTGTTTGATTTTGTAATGGTGCGTTTTGCCCGGTGACTGTCTTTGACGTAAGATTACCTAAAGCATCAAAAGCATAATCCACTTCAAAATCGTCATACTCTGCTGAGACAATTTGATTCAGCTTATTATAGGTGTATTGAACGGTTCGAGAAAAATCACTCTCAATCAAATCATCAACTGCAGATAAAGCGCCATGATTGTTGTATGTCATTTCCTGATGTTGGAACACTGTGTCATCATTAAATGTTTTTACGGCGACGGCCCTCATGTTTTCATCGAGCTCCTTGGTTTGCAAAACGCCATTTGCAAAACGCTCGCGAGTGATAATGCCATCCGCCGTAATCTCTTCGGCTTCCCAGACGTTTTCAATTTCTGTAAGTTGACCAGCATTATTGTATTGGTAGCTAATGGTTAAATCGTCCAAATGAAATGCCGATAATGTTCCGCTAGGTAGCATTTCTTTTTGCATGGCGACCGAGATACCTAGAATATTTTGATGTGCTTTATCTGGACGACCGTATTGGTCGTACGAGTAAGCCCTAAAACCATTCGGCTCTTCAATCCATGATAGCCTGCCCTCTACGTTTTCTTGCCAATCGCCAAAATCTGGGTGTTGTTCATCGTAATGGTATTTGTAACTGATACCTTCGTTGTCTTTCTTCTCAATGAGCCGCCCCAATTCATCAAAAACATAACTGCGCTCTTGGCTTTCGGCGTTGGTACGGGTCTTTAGCCGGCCCATATCGTCGTAGGTGTAATAGCTGACTCCCACTTCTGGCGACTGACTTTGAATGAGTTGACCCATACTGTTGTAGGAAAATGATTTTTGCCAAGCATCGTTATTCTTAGTGATGGATGCGGGTAAATCCAACACATTGTAATAATAGCGCGTCTCGATGGTCTGATCTTCGCCTTGGCGAGTAAATGCGGTACGTCGCCCTAGTCCATCGAGCTCAATGATAGAATCACCAATTCCGGCTACGGCCGTGTGGGTGCGGCTTGCATGGTGAGTGATGTTTTGGACCACGCCATTAAGACCTGTTGACCGGATATCTCGCCCTAATGCATCTTTTTCTAAAAGCAAGGCGGAAATATTTTCGTAGTCCGATTCACCAGGTGTGTCTTCGGTGGTGAAAAAGTTTTGGTGTTTCTTAACGAGCTCACCTCTTTCGTCGTAAAAGGATAACGCGCCAATTAAACGTTGCGAGTTCGCCATTGTTACACGCGAAAAAACGGGTTGAAGATTGGAGTTCATAATATTGGTTTTGACGAACGGAGAATCTGTGTTGGCATTTTCTGTTTCGGTAATGGTTGAAAATGGATTATCCCAGTCGTAGGCGTAGGTAATAAATGGTTCGCCATTATTCCGACTCTGCCCGGTTAAACGACCCAGGGAGTCGTAATGTGAACTCTCTATGACACCATCCGGTGATGTAACGGAGGTGATCTTGCCAAGTGTCTTATCCCATTGTGCGGTCCAGCTCCAAAAGGTTCCATCTCCTCGGTTGAGTTTTTCTTCGATGGCAAAAAGTTTATCATTGTCGTAGATTATATCGCTAACAACGCCTTTGGCCTTATTCCAAATTTCATTACCAGCCGTATCGTATTGTTTTTCTGCGACATCGAGCCAACGGTCTTCCTCTTGGTTGTATTGTTTAATTTCCGCCAATAAACCGTTTCCGCTTTCTCCATTATCTAAGATATTGCCATCATCTGAGTAATAGAAATACCGCGTTTTTTGGTAGTGGGCAGATGTACTGTCTTCTGATGTGTATGTTTCTGCCTTTTTATCTAAAACCCATTCAGTAAAATTATTGGCATATTGGGTGTGAATGATTTTTTGGTCTTGGTCCATATCTAGTCGGCCATGGTGATGTTCTTGGGATTTTTGGCCGTATTCGTTATAACTATATTCCGTTTTGATGGAGACGGGGGTTGTGCTGCCTTCGTAGATGTTTTTGGTGTTGCTCAGGGGCAACGGCATCTTGAGTTTGGGGTGATCGCTGTTGATAAGTGAAAGTCCAAAAGCATCGTACGTGTTTTGTTCAACATCAAACACCTTGCCATTGCCATCCTTGCGCGTTTTTTGAACAACCTTGCCGCGCAAGCAGCGCTCTTCGCCAATGCCAGGGTGATAAATCACTTCTTCCACCAAGGTGTTTACAGGTGTGACGCCTTGGGAAGTGGTTTCAGAAAGCAAAAAGCCACCAAAACGCCTTTCTTCGCCATCCCAAAAGCCATCGCGCACCGAGAACAAAGACACTTGATCGGGTTCGCCCGACGCAAAGGTATGGGTTTGTTGGATGGGCACCGGCATGGCAGAAGGCAGCGCAAAGCTCCAGGGCTCATCGGCTTCGAGGGCGGCTTGGGCCAAAGCGGCCGAGCTGCTGTATGCGTAGGTGGTGGTTTTGCCAAAACCATTTTGAACGGTGGTGAGCATGCCAAAATGAGTGGGCCCCGCCAAATCGAGGTAGTACAGATCGTTGTACGAAGACCACACCACATCTTGGCTGCCATTGCCGTTAAAGTCAGTGATCATCACCGTGGCTTCACTGCCGTCATCAGGTGACTCTAAAGGCACCACATCGCCCACGCGATAGGTTGGGTAAATGGGCACCCACTCTACGTAAGAACCATCGATGAGCACCAAATCCGTGATGCCATCGCGGTTGAGATCTGCCAAACGAATTTGATTGCCAACAAACCCAGCCAGATTGACATTAAAGGAAGCAACCTCAGAAAAATTGCCGTCACCCAGTCCGTGATAAACCATGACATCATCATCAGAGGTTTTCACGATATCGGCCAAACCATCGCCGTTAAAATCTTGTAGGTGGGTATTGGGGTCGGTGATGCTCAAGCCCATCAGGTCGCTCGAGAATGTGACGGCGAATGGGTCAGACATGCCGTTGTCTTCCCCCCAGCGAATGGACAGTCCATCGCTGAGTTGTTTCACTGCATCGGTGCGGCCATCGCCGTTCATGTCGGCAAAGCGCCAGCTCGCATCATGAAGGGGCACATCCCAGGTGTTGCTCCAGCTGCCGGCGCTGGTAAAATCCTCGCCCACCAAATTGTAAACATTCCATCCGGAACCGGAACTCACCACCAGTTCAGCGCGGCTGTTGCCGGACAAATCCATAAAGCGGATTTGTTGGGCGCTTAAATTGGTGCTGTTGTAGCCCGTGAAGTTGCGTGCTTGAGAAAACCCGTTTCCGGTGTTGAGGGCGTAGCGGTAATTGCCCGCCGCGAGATCGAGCATGTCGGCCAAACCATCTTGATTCACATCGAGCCACGTGGCGTTGGGGTCGTGCAACAACCAGGGGGCTTGCTCGGTGACTTCAACCATTTCAAAGTTGTCGGCTTCTTCGTAACCAAAGCTGAGTGCGGGCATCTCACCCTCACCACCACGGCCGGTCATGCGCACTTGGCTCAGGCGTGATAAACCACGTTTTTCTTCGTAGGTGAGATGGTAGGTTTTTAAAACTTCATCAAAAGCGTTCACCACAATGTTTTGCAAGCGTTTTTCGGTGCGAACGGAAAAACCTTTTTTATAGTCCAACACCACATCATCGCGGGTTTCGTACTGGAATTCGATCACAAACGCATCGGCCGGGCCGTATTGAATTTTGTCGGGGTATATTTGGCCCTCGTGTTGGGTGTAGTAAAAAAAGATTTCTTGGCCGTGGATGTTTTCGAGTTTTTCCAGCCACCAACCAAAGGTATCGGCGCCCGATGCCTGTCGCCCGTTGGCGGTGATGCCAAAAAGATATTGGGTACCGCTGCTGTCAGTGAAGACATAACCGTTGCCCGCTTGAGCGCCTTTGGCTTTGAGCCCTTGACCTGCCACCCAGTAGGTGCCGTCATCATCGGCGATCATATCGCCTGCAAAAGCCACCCCGTTTAAAATGAGTTCGTCCGCTGAAGTGAAGGTGGGCACGCCTTTTTGTGTTTTGCGTTCGATGCGGGGCACGTCGATTTTCCAGCCCATGCCCATGGCGCCGCTGCCCAAAGAGCCGTCGTACATCAACGACATGGAAGGCTTGATGCCGCCTGGTCCCGCGGGCAGGTCAATGGGAATTTGGTATTGTATCTGCGCTGAAAAAAGCGACAAAGAGGGGTCTTGCGCCAAACCTTTGATGCTCGCTGGCCCGCTGGGGCTTTTGAGGGTGCTGGGTGACAGCGAACCGGCGGCGGGTTCGTTGAGGGCGTGGACGGCGGGACTGACGCTCAAAAAAGATAAGGAAACTCCAAGCGTCAGTGCACTATGGAGATTCATTATTAGACGCATTTTGTGCCTCTTGTGTTTTGTAAAGATAGGTAAAATGTAATTTGATATCATCCAGACATCTTAGACAAATACCCGGACCACCATCATCAGAGATATCTACTTTGTTGAAAAAAAGATCATATTTCCCAAAAAGGCCCTGGGCTGCGAAATTAGTTGTAATGGTAGCGGTGTGGGAAGACAAAGGTGAGCCAAGTGCAAGGGCGGATGCGGTCCATTCATAAGGTTCCTCAGGGATCGTTTGTTCTTCATCAGTTAGGAAAAGATTGTGCTTAAACCGAGCGGAGGTGAAAACTGGATCGATGGGGGGAGTATATGGATCTGGCTGATTGGCATCGCTTTCTATTGGGTATGCCTCAGTGGGCTCACAGGGACGTGAGCCAAAGTCACCGTGTTTACGGATAACGATACTTTTTTGCGCCGTCTCGCCTGCTCCCGTAAAAACGCGGTCACCTTCAATGCTGACACTCACGCTCCAGAGTCTTTCGGCACAAATATCTCGAGAGATTGGTCCATTGCCCCAGCCATTGTCATAGTGATCACCTGTGTTTGGCATGAGCGTGAAGGGGATACGTTGACCCTTGTAAATTCCGTTTTCAAAAACAGCGAATTTGGGATTTGTAATGTGCGCACGGAAAGCTTCTTTAGATGTCATTGGGTGTCCCAATTGTGCCTGGGAATCAAACCGGTAATTGAAGATATCAGTGCGTAATGAGAGCGCGGGAGATGTCTCATTCGCATCTTGAGTGGCCATGGAGGTTGTTAAACCTCGCAGCGATGTTAGCACGCTATTTAAATCATCTGGGCGATTGGTGGTGAGGATGCTTTCACGAATGGAGATATCATTGTGTGAGCTATTGATAGTCATTTGCTGCTCATATTCCACCGCACGCAACCCAAACCAAACAGCACGACGGGCTCGGTTCATTTGAGCCATGGCAAGTTTAATTTTATTATCTTCGTCTTCGGCCCAAAAATCAGTGGCGAGCACTGGCATTTCGCGTTCGATTTGCCGTGCTAAAGCGGCTTGCCCTTCTTTTTTCATTTGATTGAATGATTCAAGATGTCCACGGTATTGGAGACGAAGCGCCTCTATGTGGTTGAGCGATTTTTCGATGCGCAGTTGAGCAGATTTCATTCCATTCAAGTGTGCTTTGGCATTGTGCAGACAAAGCTGGTGAGCACCTAGTGCTTGGAGATTTTGAATGTTGCGTTGATGTTGTTGGTCTAGGTTGGCCATGTGTGTACCAAAAATGGCGCTGTACCCACCGGCGATACCGCCTACAATCGCAGCAGGGGTGGGCTTCACCAGGGCCCCAGCGATGGATCCAATCGCATTAAGAACGCCTTGTGCGGCCCGCCATCCTTGCATTTTTTCTGCGTGCGCAGCACTGGCATCGGCAACAGCATTGGTGGTGGCCTGCTGCATAAGACAGCCTGTTACCGCATGGTCGTATTGATCGGTGAGTTCATTGATTTGGGTTTTGGCCAATTCGAAATCAGTACTCGCACCTTGAATACTGAGCGCCATCTGTCCCAGTGCACCAGCGCGGTAACATTCTTGTTTGTTCATGGGGCCGTCTTCTAAATCTGCAATGCTGGGCAGCTGTGTCTGAGCCTCGGGGAACTCAGAACGACACTTCGCCTGGGCCCGTTGGTAGATTTCGGGGAGAACCCGATCGATATTGATGATTGACGCTTTTAAAAGCGATCTTTTATCAATGGAGATCACGTTCACTTCAGCCAGTTCGGTTAAAGCCAGATCGACCATGCGATTGCTCGATGCGGAAAGACTGGCGAGTAAGGTGTCGTAAGCGACTTCGTTGGCTTCTAGAACTTCGATGAGATCGTTCAATGCAGGGTCATCATAGGACACACCATTGGCAGTGCGCTGACGAATTTCTTTGGCCATACAAAAATCAAATGCGATGTCCGAAAGTGACATTTTTTCAAATAAATCATCTTCGGAAACGGTGCAGCCGGCAGTATCTTTAAACACACAGTTCGTATGCTCGAAGCCCGCTTGGGTGATTTGTGTGAATGTTTCTTCAGCGGTGCCCAGTTCTGCGCCACACAGTTGGCTGAGACGCTGGCCATACTCTTTTTTGATGCTTTCTTGCCGGCCAAGGTTGTCATTGGTGGTGGCGAAGTTTTGAAGGGTCCGGTCTCGAAGGGCTTGGTACGCGTTCAACGCATCGTTCACTTTTGTGATGGCTTGGTTGACTTCGATGCTTGCATTGTAATTGTCACTGGAATTTATGGCCAGAAAGTAGTTGCTCATGGCTTTATGGCGTCCGGCGCCAGTGGTCTGCGAATTGAGATATAATGGCAGATCAGATTCTTCGATGCCCAATGGGTTGTTACCCTGCCGAATGCTTTCCACAATGGTGTTAATGCGACGGAAAATGGCCGTTTGGTTTTGCAACCCGTCTTCAAACCGTTCGCCCCAACTGGGATTGGAGGTGCGCTGGTGGAGGTATCGGGCCCAGTATTCCACCCAAAGTATTTTACGGGTTGTGGTATGGACCGCGTCCAGTAAAAGTGTGAGGTCGTAATCGCCATTGTAGGCCTTTCGTCGCATTTTGTCGGCGTACCACTCTAATAGTTTTAAGATCTCGGTCGAGGTTTCTACCATCAGAGTGGGAATTCCAATGGCCACGTCGCCTTTTTTGTCTTCTCCAACCGGGACAGCAACGATAAATTCTTCGCGATAATCTCCGTTCGAAATGGCGCCTGTGGAGAGTGTGGCCAGGGAGTGAGCGATTCGGGGGTGCAGGAGGAAGCCTATGGCATCACTGAGCTGATCGAGGGTCGCCTCCATTTGTTCCAAATCATTTTGGTCATCATCAAAAAGTTGTGCCAGTTCACCCTGCCGGCGTGTCTCATTGGCCACGAAGCTGTTGACTTGCAGCCACTGACCTACGAGCCGTGCAAAGAGCTTGTCAGACTTGGTGTAGGTGCTCTCATTGCCAATGAAGAACCAGTCACGATTCAAAGATGCGAAGTGAAGCGCTCTATAAAAGCGGGGGAACGACAGACAGCCCGCATTGTCAAAGACTTTACCCATAGCGCCTTCTGTGCCAGCGGCAGAGAGTCCCCCGCGCGCCTCAGAAAAATCATCTTCGGTCAAGTCGGGTGGCGTGCGTGCAAGGTCGGCGCGGCATTTTTGCAGGAGAGAAAGCGCATCAAGAACTTCATCGGTACTTTCTTTTTGTAAAATAGGGAATGTGCTTTGCGCGTGCCCAGCGTTGCATTCCAAGTCACCTGAAATGCTGTGGAAGACATTGTTGAGGTTGCTGCTGTCAAGGTCACCATTTTCACCGGCAAAGCACATGTAGCGCTGTGCGCATTGGAATGATTTCTCGGAGGAGTTGTTTGCGTAACCATCGTCATTGATGGGGAGGTCTGATGTGTAAAACATACAAGTTTGTGGGCTGCCTGGGATATCGAACCCAAAATCACCTCCTGTATTGCCACAGTTGGATCCTGTGGGGTAGCAGGTGGCCCCTGCATCTTCCAGGATACCGCACGAAGTAGGAAAGGAATTATCAGTGGCGAAACCGCAACCGCATTCGAAGGAGGTGGCAAAGTCAAAATCGTCTTCCCACTCACAAGAAAAAAGCGAGCCATCGTACTCTCTATAAAACCACTCCATCAAGCGAAGATCCGAGTAGACGGAATCATTTTCAACCTCTAACCCACGTACGGCCTCTTTGGTCACGGCATCCCAGGGTAAGTCCCCGCTCAATTGGGTGTAGAAATTTTCTGGGCGCTCTTCGTCTTCGAGCGCATTGGCGGTGGGGGCGATGCCTTCTGCATCACCCGTTCGGTGCACGGCGTAACTCCAGTCGATGTATGGCACATCAAAGTCTGAATCGGTCACTCCGTCGATTTGGATTTGGAGGTTACCTGAAATACTCTGCGCGTTTTGACCCTGAACGCGACCGTAGCCCTGGGCGTAAAGGGTAAAAGAGTCTCCGCCCCCTGGCAAAATGGATGACAGGTATTCGCTGGCGGGAATATTGAAATACTGGAAAGGGCCACCTTGAAAAATGTAGCCCACGTGTTCGTGTTTACCTAAAAGAAACTGGGTAGGATCGGTGATGCGAACAGCCCATAGATCGGAATCGCGCACGGCTGGAAAAACATCAAAAATTAGAGGGTGTTTCACTGTGTCATTCGGGCTTTCATTCAGCCAATTAGTCCAGTCGGTTGCGTTGTAACCAACGAATTCCGAAAGATGATAGAAGCCTTGGTAGCGGCCTTCTGTGAGCGTTTCGGGGATGGTGGTTTCGGGTTTATAAAGAGCGGTGGGGATGGTGAAATGATCATTTTCAGAAAAAATATGGACCAACTTAACGATGGATTCAACCTCTTCTGGTTCACCCGATCGCGCGGGTAAGGTGAGGGCTTTGACGCCGATTTTGACGTTTTTATCACTGTCAATTACGACATTACAGCTGGGTCCGAATTGGTCGTGATTCAGTTCGAGGAAATCTGCACTGGCTTCTTCTTCCCAGGCATCACTGTTATCAGGGTCGCAGTTAAGGGCCAGCCCCTGCTGGGCTTGTATTCGAATTGTTTGAGGGTCTTCCCCGCTGTCGATATTAAAAGAGAGTTCTTGAACTGTATCGGTATTCACGAATGACAAATTTTTAGGTGCCACGTGCACGGCTATCCTCGGTTTGGCGTTGATACCCGGTGCATTGTTGGGGCTGGTATTCTCTTTGCAGCGGCCGAAAAAGTCACATGTTTTATCATCTTCACACAGTGATGGCGTTTCATGGCAACCAAAAGAGCACATGCTGAACACACAATGAGCGCCGCACGGACAGTTTTGATCGGTATCGCAGGAAAGCAGCTCGCCAATGCGATCGGTGGCCACTTCACAGGTATAATCTGGAATGCCGTCATCTTCGTCGTTGCCATCGGTGCTGCCATCGCCCGCGCCATCACTGCTTCCTGCGTCTACGGTTGCGCCATCGGTGTTGCCTTCACCATTGCCCTCACCCGCGCCATCACTGCTTCCCGCATCTTCGGTTGCGCCATCGTTGTTGCCTTCGCCATTGCCCTCACCCGAGCCATCACTGCTTCCCGCATCTGCGGTTGCGCCATCGGTGTTGCCTTCGCCATTGCCTTCACCCGAACCATCACTGCTGCCCGCATCTACAGTTGCGCCATCGGTGTTGCCTTCACCCGAGCCATCGCTGCTTCCTGCATCTTCAGTCGCGCCATCGGTGTTGCCATCGCCGGTGCCTTCGGTTGCTGGTTCTTCTTTACAGGCAGGAGAGCCTTTGCAGCCTTCATCATCACAATCAAAGAGACCATCATTGTCGTTGTCGGCCTCGTCCGAGCATTCGCCTGCATCATCGCCTTCGATTTTCACCGGATCTTCTTCTGGCGCACCGGGACAGCCAATGAGTGTAAAGGCACAGGAAAGGAAGAGAAGTGTTCGCAGCATCGTCATGATTTCCCCTGAATGAAGATCGGTTCACCACCGCAAATCGTAAACGATTCACGCGGGGCTTTCAAAGAGAACAGATATTATTTTGGGCGGTGACGGATACTCTAAGCGCCTGTAAAGACTAGACTTGGCGGGTGGGTACCCAAGCGGTGGTTCGGCCGCCGACCGTGTCAAAGGCGATGGTTTCGCCTTTGCTGGTTTGGGCCGTTTCGTCTTTGCCCCAGCGGTGGTGAAACAGCCAGGATTTGGGAAATCGCTTTTTGTCTGCATTCACGCTGCAGGCTTTGGTGACCACCTTCATGAGCGCTTTGTAGATGGCTTGCGATTCTTTTGGGGTGAGGGTGTTGCACTTGCGTTGCGGTGCCACCTTGGCTTGATAGCAAATTTCATCGGCCATCCAATTGCCGACCCCGGCGATGAAAGCTTGGTTTAAAAGCAGGCCTTTGAGCACCGCTTTTTTGCTCCTAATTTTTTCGCAAAATTCTTTGGAGGTGATGGGTTGGGTGAGCGGGTCAAAGCCCATTTTACTGATGGTCGATTCGGTGAGCGGGTCTTTGTACAGGAAAATTCGTCCAAATCGGCGTGCATTGGTCATGGCGAGCTTTTTGCCATTGTCGAATTCCATGTGCACTTTCCAAAAGCGGGGCGGCCATTGTTCACCCACATCAAACCCACTCTCCAGTTCAATGTTGTCGATGCCGGGAGCGGCGAAATGCCCGGTCATGCCCAAATGAAAAACGGGATGGGGCGGTTTATCCATTTCCCACCACAAGAATTTTCCGTGGCGATGGACCCGCAGCACTTTTTTTCCTTTGAGCTTTTTTGCGAAGGTGGCGGGGGCCACATTTTCAAAAACGATGGTATCGCCCAAGGTTTGAATGGCGCGAATGCGTTGGCCTTTGGCCACGGTTTGGATTTTTTGACGGGCGGATTCGACTTCGGGGAGTTCAGGCATGGGAGATCTCACAAACTAGCGGAAGTATGGATCCACTTTATGTGTTATAGGTTCGTTATGAATGGAGTAACAGATGAATTCAATATTTTATTCCTATAAGAAGCAGGCTGGGTGCATTTTGCTGTTCCTCTTGTGCATCGCTTGTGCCCCTTTAGGAACCCGGCCTTCCGATGAAGACGTAAAGCGCTTTACTTCCTCAAAAAATTACAATGCCGAAACAGCGCAGTTTCAAAATCGCATTCCGAACATCATGGAAGCCATGAACAAACGCATCTACAGTTGGGATGCCATCAAAGAATGGATGGCGGGGGTAGAGCAAGGCCGGCCGCCGCAACGCATGCCGGTGGTTCGTTCGGACTTAAACGCATTCAAAGACAAAGGTGAAGGCCTGAAAATTATTTGGTTGGGTCACTCGAGTTTTCTGTTGAGTATGAATGGCGCAGTTATCTTGGTGGACCCGATTTTTTCAGAAGCCGCATCCCCGGTTTCGTTTGCGGTGAAGCGCTTTCAAGAGCCGCCCATTCCATTGTCGTCTTTACCTCCCATCGATTATATTCTCATTTCCCACGACCATTACGATCACCTCGATATGAAGACCGTTCAATATTTCTCTGATCACCAAACCCAATTTGTCGTGCCGTTAGGCATCAAAGGGCATTTGGCCGGTTGGGGCATTTCGTCCGATCGCGTGGTTGAAAAAGATTGGTGGGAGGCTGCAGTGTTTCCACAAGTCACGTTTACTGCAACGCCGGCGCAGCATTTTTCAGGTCGCGACGGCATTCACCAAAATGAAACCTTGTGGGCCTCATGGGTGATTCAGAGTGACAACCACAAGGTCTACTTTAGCGGCGATTCAGGTTACGACACCCATTTTAAAACCATTGGCGATAAGATGGGCCCCTTTGACGTGGTGTTTTTAGACAGCGGTCAATACAATCAAAAGTGGCGCGAAGTTCACATGATGCCCTAAGAAGCCATGACGGCGGCCAAAGAACTAAAGGCCAAATATCATTTCCCCGTGCACTGGGGCATGTTTGAATTGGCCCTGCACGATTGGGATGAGCCGGTTCGACGTATCTTGGCCCATCAAACTGAAGACAGTGTGCCGGTTTTGACCCCGCGGTTGGGTGAAGTGGTGCTGTTGCCCAATCCCGCTGCGCAAACGAGGTGGTGGGAGTCGTTGAATTAAACGTGGGGGACTTCGCCCGTGGTCACCCAGGCGCCGACCTTTTCTGCCATCCACTGGGCGTCGTCGGTGCTTAAATCGTGTCCGGCTTCAGGGTGATAGATGATTGGCACGTTGAGCCGTTTGGCCAGCCCTTCGGAACATTTCACCGACACCAACCGGTCTTTGGGGCAGCCGATAATCAACGTGGGAACGGTGACGTGTGGAGGGGCTTCGTATTGTGCGCCCGCCATGATCTGAGTGATCATCGTTCGTTTTTTGAGTGGTCTTAAAATGGCAATATCCCGCCACTCAGCCACGAGTTCTTCGGTGACCGATAGGTTGCACACCGAGTTGAGTACGGTTCGCTCCACTTCTCCCGAGCGAAACTCGTTTACCTTTTGGATGTAGGTGGCCAAGGTTGCGGGATTGAAGCGTTGAAAAGGGGTGGCGACGTTTCGGGCACTGGAATTAATGATGACCGCGTGACCGAAGTCTTCTGGATAATGATGAATCCATTCCATGGTCACCATGCCGCCTAAGGAAATGGCCAAGATACCCCAGCGATCAGGGTGGTGTTGTTTTAGAATTTGAAAGCGCGATCGCAAATCTTGCATGATACCGTGAACGGTCACCGGGCTTTGTCTTTCGCGTTCGGTACCGATGCCTGGGTAGTCAAGGCCATGAACTTTCATGCCAGGGTTCGCTTGTTCGAAAACCTCAAAAGCATTGCCCCAGTGACCCATTTCTCGGGTAAGGCCGCGTAAAAATAACCAATTCATTTTTGTTTTTTGTGCCATTTGGCCCTCTATTTTAAAACTGTGTGTAGACCTTTAATCTTGAGCCACACGAATTCATTATCGTCATTTTTCATCGGGGTGCGCCCCGAAGAGAAGGGAAGATTGTTGTCGTTACCCACCACCACTTGATCTTTAGCGATGGCATCGACGCTTTCGATGGTGAAAAAAGGCATATTGAACACACCGCGGTGGGCGTGCCCTGATTTATTGCTTTTGTCGGCGATGTTCATGAGATCAACGTAGGCCAGTTTGCGCGCTTCATTTTGGGTTTTATTGCTGGGGTTGAGATCCACTAAATACAACCGTTTAAAATCAGCCGGCGCATCAAAACAGTTGGAGCGCGGTCGCTTCGCACATCGTTTAAAGGGGTCACCCTCGCGATTGTCCCGTTCGATCACCCATGCGTAGCGATCGTTCATGAAGTTGAAATCACCAATGTTGTGTTTTTTGTTTTCTAAAACGTAGCGCCATCGACGGGTGGTGAATTGTTGTTGCGCAGTATCGAACTGAAAAATGGTGAGGCTGTTTTTGCCTTGATGGCCCTCCCATTTTTCTTTGTGGACGTTGTAAATGGGGCCTTCCAAAAGTGGGTAGAGGTATTTTTGGTCGGGTGATGCGGCCATGCCTTCAAAGCCTCGGCTGCGGGCGATGGCTGCGGTGGGGGCGCCATCGGGTTTGCTCGGCGTTGGTTTTGATGGATGGTCCACCGAAAAATAATGTTGGTTGTTTATCTTGAGATCATGCACGGCCAACAAGGCCCCATCTTTGGCAACATGTAAAAGGTAAGGACCAAATTCATCGCCCAGATAAAACCCTGTCGCGGTTACTTGAAGGCTTTCGGGGTCAAAATCAGCGCCGGTGAGATAACGGCTCGGATCGGTTTCAAGGGCAATGGGAAAAGGGACCACATGGTTCCGGTCGTGGATAAAAATGGTTTGGGTGACGGTTAACTCACTTCGAACCCAGTCGATGCGTACTTGATGAATTTTAAGCAATGCATCGTGGGAATTGTTTTTAAAACCAAAACCATTGTCTACGATGACCCAGAAATTGTTTTTGTCGATGGCCACTACGCCCGAGAAGCCTTGAATGGGCTGGCCCGACAAAGGCAACTTCCAACCGGTGGGGCGCGGGTTGATGCCCGTCGATAAAAAAGAAATGGCGTTGTCCTTGGCGCCTGCTTTGAGTTTTTCATAGGGCGGATTGGCATAACGGCCGGAGGTTTGAAAATAGGCCGGCGCGTCTTTTGGGGGCATTTGGAACGTGTCGGCGGGCAAGGCGGCAAAACCCAAGACTTCGGCCTTTAATTCAACGGGTTGTTTGGCATGGGCCACCATGGGCAACATCCATGCCAGTACCAAGAGCAATTTGAACACGTTTACCTCTTTACGAACGGGGTCATTTATTTTTACGATGGCTTTTCGGCCGAAAACAAGGATGAGACCATCAAGTGATGCCATTTATTCAATTGATCATGGTGACCCTGTTGTGGGCGGGGTGTTTGGACACCCGACAGGTGTTTGTTCAACCGTCGCCGGATGCTGGTCTGGTTTGTGTGGGGAATTATCCGGCCCCGAACGACCCCTGTTTGCCGGAATGTGGCAACGAAATTGGGGTGGGGCAACCCTGTACCAAGGGCGGTTATGAATGTGCCGACTTTGATTTGCTCACCCAGGCCGCCATGTGCACCGTTGATTTTTCGAGCACCACCGAACTCGCCTTTTGCACGCGACCGTGCTCCGTTGATGCCGATTGTGGCACGGGGGCCATTTGTCGGGAAGACCCCGAAGACCCCAATGCCAGCAAAGGGTGTGTGCCCGAAACCTGTGTGGACGAAGATTAAGCTGCGTTTTGGTTGTGGGAGCGCTTCTCTACCAGTGCGCGCCCAATGGCTTGCGAAGACAAAATGTTTTTCTCCACAAAATATTCACCAATGGGTTGCTTTTGGCGTTGTTGTTTAAACAGCAACCAGTTTCGTTGGGTGGCAGACAAGACGCCCAATCGAATGGCAGCGGCGTAATAGGGCTCGCTTTTCTTTTTGTTTTGTAAGACCAAAGCACGATCTTTCTCTTTCATGTAACCCATTTCCACCGCGAAGGAGCCCGACTTTTGATGTTGGTTGTCTTGCCAGGCCACTGCCTCGAGCAAGTCGCCACAGGAGATCTGTCCGGAGTAAAACAAATACTCACCCGTTTTTAATTTGCGATTGGGAAGTCCGAGACGCCATTTGGATTTGGGTTTGAGGGTCATGTTGATTTCTCCTGGAATGTTGGGGTGGACGGGGGACGGGTTCATCTGAGTGTGGGTGATGGGGCCTTTGAGGGTGATCCACTCTTTCAAAAGGCCATACGCGTTTCTGAGGCTGGCGTAGTGATGTTCTTCGAAGGGGGAACCGGCTTCTTCAGGTTCTAAATGGCTTTGGCTGGCTTTGATTCGAAAGCGCTCTTTGAGGGTGGGCAGATCGAACCGTTCGTTGGGATGCAATTCTTGATGGTCTAGGAAAAGTTCGAGTGCTTGTTCGATTGCCTGCGGTAAAACTGTGTGTGCCATTTGTCCTCCTGGTGATGAACCGAACATAGGGGCCAGATGTGACACATCCAAATTTTTAGCGCCTATTTCCCTTCATCCACCTACATTAGGGACAGGTCTCCCCCAGTGGTGGCAAAGTGGGGACATGAATCACAAGTATTTGTATTTATTGGCGAATAAATTTAATAGGCTGCGGGCTGGTCGTGGATCACCCCAAGGATGCGCTTGGGGCATCGAACGCCACTTTGATGGCCTGACCCTTAAAATTCGAAGCAGAGAGGGCTTTTTCGCTTAGATTTCAGGAGCTGTGATCTGGCTCACTTGAATTCATAAAGAAAGTGCGGAAACGCGCGTAGAAGATCAGCCCCAAGATCAGTGCGGGACCAAAATAGGCGACCATGAGACCGCTGGCATCTAGGTTGAAGCCCCACCAAACGAAGGTGCCGTCGAGCTTCTCTTCGGTGAGCCCTGAATGATAGAGCCAAATGGTGGCCAAACCTACAGGAGAACCACAAATGAGTGCCAATTTGGGTTTGAGAAATAAGGAGCATAAGACCGTTCCTAAAAACGCGCCGGTCAGGAAAAAAACGGTATAGGTCGTTACATACATCATGCCCATGGTGCACCTCTTTTCCTAAAAACCCTATCAGAAGCAGTGACCGATTGAAAAAGGCTCCGTTCATAATCCAGAGGTTGAGGTGCAGGGCCGGCCCAGTTAAAAGGAATGACAGCAATTATAAGGATAGAAAATAATGGATCGTGTTCAAATTCCCGCCCAAGGTGAAGATAAAGAGGCTCTGTTGGAGCAAATGCAAAGTTTCAGGTCGGGCGATGCCGACTGGAAGGCCGGTAAAACCTGGTCTTTGGTGTATTACGCCGGACAAGAGCATTACGACTTCCTCAAAAAGGCGCATAATTTGTTCTTTTCGGAGAATGCGCTCAACCCCATGGCTTTCAAAAGTTTGAAGCAATTCGAGAGCGAAGTGGTCCAAATGACTTGCAGCATGTTGCATGGCCCGGACACCGCGGTGGGCACCATGACCTCTGGCGGGACCGAGAGCATTCTGATGGCGGTGAAGGCCTATCGAGACCGGGCCCGCAAAAAGAAACCTTGGATTCTGCGCCCTGAAATGGTGATTCCATCGACCTTGCACGTGGCTTTTTATAAGGCGGCTCATTATTTCGGCATCAAAACCAAGGTGGTCCCATTTGGGGATGATTACCGGGCGGATGTGAAAGCCATGAAAAAGGCCATTGGGCCTAACACCATCATGATCGCGGCTTCTGCGCCCCAATACCCACACGGGGTGATCGACCCCATCGAAGAGTTGGGCGCCATTGCCAAATCAAAAAACATTCCTTTTCACGTGGACGCTTGCTTTGGCGGTTTCATGTTGCCCTGGCTCGAAAAACTGGGCGTGCCACTTCCAGCGTGGGATTACCGCGTTCCGGGGGTGACCTCTATTTCTGCTGACGTCCATAAATATGGTTATGCCGCCAAAGGCGCGTCGGTGATCACCTACCGCGACATGGAATACATGAAGCACCAGTTTTTTGTGGAGACCAAATGGTGCGGTGGCGTCTATGCATCGCCATCCATGCCTGGCACCCGTCCAGGGGGAAGCATCGCGGCGGCTTGGGCTGCCATGCGCGCCATGGGCGAAGATGGTTATATGGGGTTGGCCGCCGAAGCCTTGGAGGCCACCCGAATGATGCGCGAAGGGGTGGCGAAGATCGAAGGGCTCAAGGTTTTGGGCCAACTCAATTCCACCGTTTGCACTTGGGCTTCTGACGATGAGAGCATTGATCTTTATGCCGTGGCGGATCAAATGGCCGAAAAAGGTTGGAACACCGACCGCCAGCAAAACCCGGCTTGTGTCCATTGCACGGTGAACGCACACAATAAAAGTGCCGTGCCCGACTACCTCGCCGACCTCCAAGAGGCCGTGGATCACGTGCGCGCCCACCCAGAGTTGAAAAACGAAGGGGAGGCCGCCATGTATGGTTTAATGGCCAAAGTGCCGGTGAAAGGCTTGGTGCAGCACAGTGTTCGCAAAGTCATGGAAGGCATGTATTCGCCCTCAGGGGAAGTTCCAGATCTATCCAAGGTGGGCGAAGACGATGACGACGTGGTGATGAGCTTCATCAACAAGTACGGCGACAAGGCCATGGGCGCACTCGAAAAATTAGAGTCCACCAAAAACAAACTGGTGGGTGCTCTCAATTTTCGTAAATGGTAGGCCGGTATTTACTCGGACGTGAGGTTTAAGCCGCCGGGGTACGCGTAAGACACCGTACAATCGTAGCCGTAAGCGATGAGGCCAAATTCATCGGCAGCGCTGATGCGGTGGACGCCCGACCCTAAGCTCAGGGTGACCACACGCCAGTCCGTGCCTTCAATTTCAGTTGAAGAAATCACTGTGGCGCCGTTTTGGGAGGTTGTGACCGCTTCATCAATGGGGGTGTCTTCAACGCTCAGCCCGATACCGGTGGGCATCAATGCACTCACGTAGTTTTCGAGGTAATCAAACGGGACCAACAAGGTGTAATCTTTTCGGTATTGGTCAGTGGGGACGTTAAGTAAAAAGGCAGGGTCACCGATGGCTTGGTTGCAAGTGCTGTGAATGGGAATGTCGCAGTTGGTGCGGTCCGAGGCGGATTGGGGTGGGAAGGATGTTTCAAACGCGCCACCGCAGCCGTTGTTTCCGCCTGGATAGTCGGAGCCAACCATGAACTGGGCCACCGCCACCGGACTGGAGGCCTGGAGGGTGAAGTTGTGATCTGCTTCAAATTGCACGCTATCACCCGCCCCTAAAGTAACGCCGTCAAGGGCGCTAATGGCGGGAACACTGGTGAGGGTGGTGCCATTGCTGCTGGCCACCACACGCCAAATATCTGGCTCGGTCCCTCGGGGGGTGAACTTGGCGATGACGTAGTTGTTCCCCCAGGTATTCAGTGGGGGCAGCTGCTGTTCAATGTGATCGCATGCATAGGTGCTGTGGGGAATCATGGCACAAGGGTTACTAGAGAACACGGCTATTTTTTGGCTGGCGGTGACGAACAGGCCGGACAAGTCGGCGCCGTGCTGCTTTTCAGTGGCGATGGTGAGAATGTCCCCTTGATTGAGCGTGAAGTTATAATCGGAACCCGATAGATAAACAGCTTCTAAGCCTTCATCGTCGGCTACCATAAACGTAACGGGCGAATCGATGGTGATGGTGCTCGAGCCTTCGCCGGTGGCAATAACACTCATGGCCGTACGGTTAAATGTTTGCACCAAGCAATACCCATTGTCACCACACACAAAGTCCCCACCACCGCAAGAAGTGTTGTCATCGCAAGGCGGAGGGTTGAAACCGGCCCTGAGCCTCACCTCTTCACTGGGCCAGCCCACAAACCGGTACTCGGTGCCCAGCGCGGAAGCCGGCAACAATAAGGTGGCATCACTTGAATGGGTTTCGAGGTTGTTGACGGGGTTGAATTGGTGCACACTCACCTTGCCCGTGGTGTTGATGCGATAGGCTTTACGGGAGATGCCCGTGCCTTCCACTTGCCCCAGGTCACTCAAGTTCACCGAGAGCAGGCCACCGGGTTGCACCACTAATTCTTCACAGTCTTCTTCGATGACCCCACCGTCAGCCGGGGTGATGTTACAGGTGGCCGTGACGGCATTGTTATCGGCATCGGTGATGGTGACATCAATGGGTAAGTTACCCTGGGATGAAATGCTCAAGGAAAAATAGGCGCCATCGCCGGTGAGATCGGAGTTTTCCAAGCGGGTGGCCCAAAAGGAGCAACCCAAGTAAGAGACTTTATCGTTGTCTGCGCCACAGGGAGCGGTGCACGCGCCATTGACGCACTGATCCATACATAACTCGGTGAAGGCGTGGCCAGAGCCGTCGCTGGCACAGGTGTAAACGCTGGGGCCCACACAGATTTTATCGCCGGGTTCGCATACCCCCGCCACAAAGCCCGCGTCGGTGGCTCCAATGGGTCCGGGGGTCGTACCCCCATCGGAAGCGGTGGGCGGAGCGGTTGGGGTGCCTCCATCGGTGGCAGCGTTTTGGCCACAAGGAGCGCCCGTGGCGATACAAACACCATTGCAATCTTCATAGCCGGTGGTGCAAGCGCAGGAGGCCGTGCCGGCAATCTCTTGGCAGACCGCATTGGCGCCGCAGGTGAGTTCGGCACATGGATCGGGTTGGGGACTGTCGTCTGGTTTGACTTCTTCGTGCGGGCAGCCCAGGAGGGTCAGTGCGACCAAGAAAAAAGCGGGAAGGAAACGGAATGAAGGGGAAAGGGGGGCTGCGTGTCGCATAGAGAGCCTCGCGTTATTTGAGTAATAACTGAATGTGCTCCGCGATGTTAGCAGGTTTGGTTTTGGGGCCAAAACGTTTGATGGTTTGGCCCTGTTTATCGATGAGAAACTTGGTGAAATTCCACTTTATTTTTTGAGTGCCCAGCAATCCGGGGGCGTCTTTTTTAAGTTTTTCAAACAAGGGGTGGGTTTGAGGCCCGTTGACTTTTATTTTTTCGTGCATGGGAAAGGTTACCCCAAAACGGGTGGTGCAGAATTCGGCAATCTCCTGGGCCGCTCCAGGTTCTTGCCCGCCAAATTGGTTGCACGGAAACCCCACCACCGAAAAACCTTGGCTGGAAAATTGGTCATGAAGTTGTTGAAGGCCTTTATAGTGCGGGGTGAGGCCACATTGACTGGCGGTGTTGACCACGAGGAGAACTTTGCCTTCAAACTCGCGCATGGAAAACGTGTTGCCTTGCAGATCATTAAATTCTAATTCATAGATGTTGTTCATTGGAATGTACCTTCGTTATAAGAGCCCTTGATTTAGCATTGGAAAGGTTGTTTGGCCATGAATCTGCAAGAAGCCCTATTGTCACGCCGCACGGTCTACCGTTTTGAAGATCGTGAAGTCCCTGCATCGGTTCTGGAGGCCGCTTTTGAAGCTGCCCGTTGGGCGCCTTGTCACAAACACACCAACCCTTGGCGGTTTTACGAACTGGGCCCTCAAATTCGAGAAAAACTCCTACCTTTGACTACCTCATTGGCGGAACAAAAGGCCGCTGGGTTGCCCCCCGCGCAGCTGGAAAAAGGGGTGGCCAAAGCCATTGGCAAAATTCGTGACGTGCCCGTTTTGGTGGCGGTGACCAGTGCGCGATCTGCGGAAGATGCATTTAGAGAAAAAGAGGATTATGCGGCCACCACCAGTGCCATTCATAACTGGGTGTTATCTTTGTGGGCCGAAGGGGTGGGGGCCCAATGGAGCACCGGGAAAATCACCCGTCACGAGCAAACCTACGAGGTTTTGGGTATCGATCCAGCCCAAGAAGAGCTCGTGGGGTTTCTCAAGGCGGGCTATCCAGCCAAGGTGCCGTCTCCCCCCAAAAAGCCATTGAATGAGGTTTGGGTACAGCTCGACTAAAGCCTGTTCAGTAAGCCGATCGACCGATGATCTGTTTTTTTACCGGCCTTTTCGGCCCGAAGCCCCTATGTTGCGGGCATGTAAAAATGAATGGATGATCTCATGTCGAAATCAAAACACACCGCGAGTTTTTTGGGTTGGAACCGAGTCGCGCAAAAAAACGACAAGACGCCCTTGGTGGATCGGGCGCTCAATCTGTTGCTCAAAAAGAAACAAGAAAAAGAAGATCACAAAAAAACAAAGGGACATTTTTCTGCACCTTTGTCACGGGTGAAACATTTGCTGCCTTTTTAGTGAACGATGAGCGCGTGTTCGTCCCCAGTTGTCACGCTATCAATGTCGTCTTCGGCTATCCCCTGAACCGTGGTGTTGCTACCGGTGTAGGTGAAGGTGACGACCGGACTCATTTCGTCGTTTTCATCTGCCGCCATGCACATGCGCACGGGTGTGTTGTCGCCGGCGCCACCCACCACCATCTCTATAGAGCCCATTAAGACCTGCCCTGGGAGGTTTAGATTTTCAGGGACGTGTAAAGAGGCGAGCATGAGCTTACCGTAGTCATTGGTAAAATGCGCAAGGTGCAGCCTGCTTTCGTTGGGGTTCCATTGCATATCCCGGAGGTGGAAAATAGGAGTATCTCCTGCGTTAATGGCAATGGGTTGGTAATTGTCCTCTTGGATTTTCACAGCTCCAAGTTTGAGCTGTTGCCCGCCCGTGACTGTGGCCAGAAAAGCGGTGTCTTCATTAACGGCCACCAATGCTTTGGGAGTATCAGAGACGTTGTTAATGGCAAAATTGTGTGAAAAGTCCGGTTCTTCAATTTGCGTAATATCATATCGTCGAACAAATTTTCCTGTGTAGTTGCCTTCACTGGTGCCCAGCAAACCGGCCAGCCACATTTGATTGCCGGCCACCGCAATCTGGGTGGGCACTGGTGGCAGCGTCTCTTCCTCAGTGTTGGTTTCATTTAAGGTTTGGTGGATGTAGCTTGCATAGTCATCGCCTTGAGAGATCAACAGATGCCCACCCACATTCGATGTGTGAAGGGCAGCAATAATCCTCTCGTTGTGTGTGGCCAATTGGGCACCTTCTAGTCCGTTGATACCCTCAATGAGATTGTTGATATTGGCGATGGTGACTGTTCCTGAATTAGAGACGGCCAGCAGGTGGTATCCTTGGTAGAGCGAGTATGAGTGGTCCGCGACCGGCTCGCCTTGGTCATCAAAAATCGTACACACTTGAGAGCTGTTCTCGCTGCCCTGACTTTTAATTTGGACCACGGCAAAGATGGTGTGGGTGTTTGCCGCCAGGTCGAGAATTTGGGCAGACATCCCGACATCGCATTCTGTGTAGTGAAAGGTCTTTTCCGCGAAATCTCGACCGACCCGGGCAATGATCAAGTCGTCGTCGCTTCCGTTTTTGTTGCCGATGTCTGGGAAGTACCCTGTGCTCCTACAGTCGCCGCCGGTGCAGGCTTGTGCGACTGGGTGCACAGCAATATTGAGGCCCCAGGCCAGGTGGGTGTCTTTATCTGCACCGCTCGGAATGCGCGCCACAAATGTGTCGGTGATCTGCCCGCCTACGGTTTGGGGGGTGGTGAACCCTGGCGGGCCATCGCCCGGGCCTGGCTGACCCCAATTGGGGCCGTCAATGACATTGACGCCGTAGCCCAGACGAGAGGCGTTGCTGGGGAGATTCACCGTTTCGATGCGAAAGCCACAAACGCCTTCTTGTGGTGTGACGCCATCGAAGTCTGTGAAAAGGACGGGGGATGGAAAGCCCACGGGACAATCGTTTTCGTGACCGTGGAAACACTGCGGGTGAAAGCCATCGCCCTGAGCGTTCATGTCTCCGAACGTCGTTAGATCGTACCGGCTGTTGTAAACCCTGAGCGTGTCTAAAAGGAAGTGAGAGGGACCATCTTCATTGTTACCAAAGACGGCGTGCTCGATGCTCACATCCATATCGAGATCTACTTCGTTGTCGCAAATGGCAGACACGATTTGGGTGTTACGTCGTAACTGCCATTTAAATTTACCGCTTTCAGGGTCTTCACCATAGCTAAAGGTGAGTCGAATTGGGGAGCTTGCCATGGCTTGATTGATGATAAAACTGGAGCTGCCACAAGCAACCGTTTCGTCTTCCCACTCGAGCCCAGCAACTATTTTGTAATGGGTCCCTTCTATGGGTTGCCACTTTAGGCTGAGCTGGGGGGTATCGCCTTCTGCCTCGGTGGTGGCAAAAATTTGTCTGGGTTCCTCGCCGTCGAATTCCTCTGGGTTGGGTTGAAATACAAAAGACATGGTAAAGCCATTGGAGACGGGAATGAGCGCCGTGGTTTGCAGGTCCAAAAGGGCGTAAGGGTTTTCGAAGCTGAGGGCTTTGTTCTGAGTGGTGCTTGCATCTTCAATTTCGCAGCAAACCACTTCAAAATCGATCCCACTGTTAGCAGTCAAGGCGGGCGTGGATTCGTCCTCGCCGAATGCAAAAAATTCTTCCCCTTCCATTTCTACAGGCGCATCGAAAACATAGCTGGCAATCTCCTCGAGAGATGCCCCGGCGCCGGTGATTTCATCAATAAATAAATAGTTGAGAAAAAACTGGGAAGTGCTGCCGCCGTTAGAGGCCGCCCCCATGGTGAGTTGGACGTTTGAAAGCAGCGAAAGTGTGCCGGTATGTTCGGATGCCGTAACGGCGGGGTCCGAGAGTGATTTGACGCTCACCGTCCAGTGAGATTGGCTGCTTTGGCTGATGGTGACGTCTTGCCATGTTGAAGGTTTTGCGTCCAGAGTGATACTCATCGTATTGCCGCTGCCTTCAAGGCTCCATTGGGTGGTGGTGGTGCCGTCATTCAAAACAGATTTGGCCTTTAGCATGTAGGTCTGTTGGGTGGTTTGGCCGGATGGTGTCCCTTTGATGGTTAACACGGTCTGTCCATTCTCAGGCAAGCTGTCGTCTGTGAACTGAATGGCAAATTGAATTTGTAATTCGTCTTTTTGGTTCAGCATGTCCGCGGGGGTGGTGAGTGTGTGACCGCCGGTGAGTCGCAGCCGTTGGCCGTTGTCGAGGCAGGGATAATTGAAATCATGGTCGTCATCGTGGCTGTGATCGACGATATAATTGAGGTCGACGCAGCGGCTGGGGCTTTGGGTTCCGCCTTTCACCGCGAAAACGCAAAATTCAAGATTGCCCGCGGTGGCAGCAGCCTCGTCAATGGTGCCGCCCAGTATGGTCACGGTCGAGGCAGTGATTTCAGTGAAGCTTTGCGTGGACAGGTAACGATACTTGTAGCTGATGCCTGCACTGGCGGATGCGGCGTCCCATGTGCACGTTACATCGTCGTCAATATTGGGTTCGCTGGGTGCGCAGGTTGGAACTACTGCTGCGAGGGCACAAGTGCTGTTCCACGACGAGGACCCCGCGTTCCAGGTGACAGCACCAGAATAGCCCTCAGCGCAAACGCAACCGATCTCTCCACTGGAGTTTGTGGACATGCATTCGGTGTTTGCAGGGTGGGTCGCCTCAGAGCAGCTGTCGTTCCATTGTGCCGAGCTTGAGTTCCAGACCAAGTTGCCGGTATAGCCTGTGATGCATGTGCAAGTGACGGCCTGGTCCGTCTCTGTACAGTTGGCGTTGCTTGGGAAGGGGGCAGGTTCACAGGCCCCGATGCCCGAATCAGGCACGACATAACCGTTGTCACATGACCTACACTCATAACCACCAATGGTATTGATACAGGTTGGCGGGTTTTCCTGATCATCAAAACAAGGTTCCTCTTCTTCACATTCGTTCACGTCTTGGCAGCCCAGTCCTTCTTCTTCGTCATCATATCCGGCCGCACATTCACAGACGAACGAGTCCATGTTGCAAGTTTCGTTATCGCCACAATGCATCGAATCAAAACAGTTCACGCACGCCTGCTCAGTTGTGTTGCATACTTGGTTGGCCGGGCAGTTGTCATTGCTGAGACATTCGACACAGGTTTTTGCCTCGGTGTCACACACGTCTGCGTCGCTACATTCGGAATTGCTAAGGCAGTCCACGCACGTGTTGGTGTCGGGATCGCAAACCTCATGGGCCGCGCAGGCCGGACAACCCACACCGGCGTCTGGTGTTTCAGCCCCGTCGCCAGCACCATCCGCGCTGCCCGCATCCGCCACTGGGGTGCCATCGCTTTGACCTTCGCCAGAGCCATCGGCGCTGCCTGCATCGGCCACTGAGGTGCCATCGCTTTGACCTTCACCAGAACCATCGGCGCTGCCTGCATCGGCCACTGGGATGCCATCGCTTTGACCTTCACCAGAACCATCGGCGCTGCCTGCGTCCGCCACTGGGGTGCCATCGCTTTGACCTTCGCCAGAACCATCGGCGCCGCCCGCATCCGCTGTCTCTTTGCCATCTGAAGTGCCGTCCAGTGCTTCGCTGAATGCTTCGTTGATGTCTTGGGCGTCTTGGCTCTGAGGAACACAGCGCCCGTCCTGTAAGCTATCGATAAAAACGCATTGGTAGCCATCACCACAGGTGTTCTCGCTGGCGTCAGCATCGCACCCTTGCCCCAATTGCGGTCTGAGGTTTTGGAAGCAACCGCTCCATAAAACCAGGCCAGCCAAAACCAAAATCATTCTAAATATCAAAGCAATGCCCTCAAGCGGTCCCAAAGCGAAGCTTTAGGATGTCTGTCATTAATTCAAAGATAAAGTAGCGCAAAAGTGATCGAGAATCGAGCTTGGGCCCACTTGCGGGACCACAGTCTGTTGGGGACCCGCAAGGGTTGATAAAAAACCTTTTAAAACAGAGCCTTAGGCAGTCTTTGGCGCTGGGTGTCTGCGCACATTTTGCAGATCATCGCTAATGCTCAGGCCGACCTTTGGACCGGAAATGATGTTTGGGTCGGCGAGCCCTATTCTGTTTCGCCCACCAACAAAAACCCGTGATTATTGGACACGGTGGTTGCCTGGTCCAGGGTGTAAGACGTGGTGTGGCTATCACCCGATTCATCATCAGCATGAACGAGCAGATACTCTTCGCCGAGGCTTTGCGTCCCGGTGCCCGTGATCACCCCAATGCTTAATAAGGCAGGTTCACTGGGCAGTGGAATGTACCCCAGATTTAGTTGGGCCGAATCGTTGGGATTGGGTATTTCCACTTCGATGGCCGGACGCATATTAATATCATTGGTATCGGTCACTTCGATTTCTTGCACGTCAAACACGCGTTCCGTTGCATCATCGTACGTGAGCGTTCCCACCACAATTTGATGACCTGAACCGGGTTTGATTCGAAAGAAACTGTTGTCGGAAATTCCGTCATCGATGGTTACCTTGTGGCTTAAAATCTGAGACTGGCCCGCATTGTCGTTGGGATCGTAAATATTGATGACATGGTGAGTTTCCCCACCTAGTTCACTCACAAATGCCATTGCGATGGAGCGTACTTCACCGCCATTGGCTTTGATTTGAAGATCTTTGAGTGCGATATTTGAGGTATCACCGTCGATGTCAGCATCTAATATTTGGGGATCGCTGCAATTCCAGGGAGGATTTCCAGCAGGGGGAGGGGTAATGGGTTCACATTTTTCGATATAGGTGCGTTGCTCTGTCGACCCTGAATCTGGCTTTGTATAGGCCCAAAAGATTTCCTTGTCGTGCACATCAATGGCCGTGTGGTTCACGTCACCGATGCCCTGATCAATTTNCAGAATCTGGTGATTATCGAAAGGGACTTTGATGTATTTGAGGAATGCTTTGGTGTTGATTTGGGTGTAATAAATTACAGGCATGTTCGCTTCGTCTAATCCGCCTGCCATGTCTTGAATATTAAAACCATCGTCAGCGATAAAATTAAGGGCCCAACTGGCCGTGCCATCTCCGGCCATGGTAATTTTTGCGGCGAGGATGAATTCTTTACGATCCGTGCCGGGATCGTCAATAAACGGCCAGGAGCGGCTCGCTGTAGCGTTACCGTCGGTGGAAGCTGAACATGTAACAAGGGTTCTGCGTACCTTCGTAAATTCCACATTGAGGTAGATGCGGTTTTGGTGGGTGACCATTTGTTTAAGTCTGAACGATTGGTTGGTTGTGTTGTCACAATTTAAACTCAAATGGTGTTCGAGCCCCTGGTGTTCCAGCCCCATGGTGGATGGATTAATGAGGGCCACCAATATCTCTGGGTTTGAATGGGTGGCGTTGTGCTGGTAGCCTAAATCATTCACCTCAAAAACACTGGTGGGATCGTTGGAGGACATTTGGGCGACCAAATATTCGGTGCCGCTGAGGTTTAGACTGCTCAAGTCCATGGAGGTGAAGGGCCCGGAGAAAAAGGCGCCGGTGGGCTCTTTGCCGGAGACTTCCATGTTCTCCACCAAACGGGCGCGTGAGAAACTGCCCGTAGCGCACCATTCGCCGATGTTGTCGAAGGTGCCGGATTCTTCAAAGGTGCCCAGGCTTGATTCGTCTTGAACCTCCCCGGTGAACGTATAGGCCACGAGGTTGGGGTAAGTGTCTAAATCTGTAGAGGTGCATGAGTCGTTTTCATTCATGGGCTCGTCATTGCACTCTTGATATTCCCAATCCATATCATGCGCGNAGTTTTGCAAGACCCATTCGGTATCCAGGTGAAGCGCGCCATTCATGATACGTATGTTGTCCAGCTTAAAGTTTGGAGCGACACCNGAGGCCACACTTNCCCCAAAAATAAGGTGGGTCCACGTGGTTGCGTTCGTGACCCACGAGCCCCATAGGTTATTGGTGGATCCGGGCGTACTCACTTTTTCTCCGTTAATCCAAAAGTAAAGAGAGCCATCTTCCAACGCGCCCCCGCTACCGACCAACTGCCTGTCCATGGCCAAGGCCACGTGGATGGGGCCTTGAGGTGAGGTTGTATGGGATAGATAGGTGAGCATTGATGGGCCGTCATTGAGTATCAGTTGAAATTCTATCTGTCCTGATGGCAACTTTTTGTAGTCGATGGCAAAGCCCCCCGCTTCGTCGCCATTCACGCTGACGACCTGACGGTTTTGGCCTTCGGTGGCGGCTTGATCGATCTCGATCCAAAAGCCCAGGGTCATTTCACCGGCGTCTGAGAAAGGCGTCTCCGCGATCTCGATGGAGAAGTGTGAAGGGCTTTGCTCCATGGCCAAGTCACCAGGCTCGTTGAGGTTCAGTGCGGCTTCGACCCCTTCGTTGGAGCCGTGTGAGATGCAATCGTCACCGTCGTCCCCATCGGCTTTTTCTGGATCTGCCACGCAAATGTGGGACCAGCTGATATCGCCACCCAGCGGATCGGCAATGTTGCCAGCAGGCAAATTGCCTCCGTGAAAGGCGAAACCCTCAAAGGAGTTTTCGGAAGATTGATCGAAGTGCACGCGGGAGTCCCAAGAGTTGTCATCGCAAGTGGTGGCATTGCAAAACCCTTCAACACAGTCAGAGTTGTTTGCACATAATGAACCCTCAAGGGACCAAGATACGGTAACGGGGTCCATCCAAAAGCCGGTGCCACCACTGGGTGGGTTATTGTTTTGACCGATGATGTAGGCGGTGCCCGATAACAGATTGATAGCGTTTAGATGGTTGGTTTCAGACGTTTCTTCTGGTGCCAGTGCCACGCCATCCACTGTGACAATTAACTCGGCCGATGTACGCTCGAATTTGAGATGCTGGTCCCACTTTTTCCCTTCGGGTTCTCGGCCAAACGTTGCGGAAAATGTCTGGTCCCCGAACATGTCTGAGTACAGCTGCCAAGTGACCGAGTCTTTGTCTGCGTTAATACTGACAGACAATATATGACCGTTCATCCTCATGATTTGAACCTGTGAGGCCTCTCCAGTGAGAAAGTCCTCGTTAAAGTAGATGTAGGTTTCCCAGGTCCATGGCTTTCCGGCGGCCAGTTCCACGCCGGGGGTTGTCCCTGAAGCGTGGTAGCCGAAGTCTCCCTCTGGGGCGCCCCCAAAATAAAGATAGGGTTGTTCACCATTACAGTTTTCAATGTAGTCCCAATCAGGCATTTCACAAACCCCCTCATAATGGGTGTCGACCGTATTGCTGCTGTAGCAGGTGTCAGCGCCATGATAACAAACCTCTTCTGCGGTATCGGGGGTGCAGGGAAAACCACATTTAATGGTGGTTGTTTCATCTGCTATCTCTTGCACTTCAACCATGGGCCACGCACAGCCATCGATGAAGTCTTGGTCAGCGTGTTTGATGGTTTGCCCATCACCCATAAATGCGGCGCAGCCGTAGGTGTCATTGTCAATGTTGGGATAGTCGTTTGCATTTAACAGCACGCAGTGTCCTGTTGCGCAATCCTCGTCAGCTGCGCATGGTGAAATGAACGAGCCGTGTTGAGACGTGGGGCGTTTGGTCAAATCCCAAAAGCCATTTTCATCCACCGGGTACGAAATACAGCGTTCGGAGGGGGTTTCATTTTCGCTGGCGACCCATGGCAGCGTGGGTGTGCAATAATTGTTGATACAGACGTCGCCATCGTCTGTATTACATTGGTCGTCGCCGTCACACCACTGTCGGCATACCCCATTGTCACAGGTGTAGCTGCTGCCGCCACAATCTTCAGATGCCGTGCAGGTGAAATTAGAGGGCAGCGCTTCCCCAAAGCCCTTCGCCGTGGGTGATGCGTATTGATGCAGTTTGCAGTAACGTAACGTATAGGGAAACTCAGGGTCTGTGTAAATGATATTATTTTCGTCATCAGTGACGTGGTTACCATCTACGTCAATCACCGGTTCACCATCTGGGTTAAAAATAAAGTTGTGGTTGAAGTCCCGGAAGAGATCCATTTCCTGCGCAAGGTAGGGGCTACACATGTGATGCTTGCCGGCCCCATCGGGAAGACAAACCCGGTCTTGTGGGTGAGGGGTGTGAGGCGAACAAGACAGGAGTTCGTCAGCCCCCCAACTAGCCATATTGTAGCCTGCGCACGAAGGTAAAGAGTCAGCATCGGTGTAGGGGGCCTCATCCTTGGAGGTTGCTTTCCAGTATAAATCAGACATGTCACCGCATGGATTTTCGGGATTGTCTGTTGAAGGCGGTTCGCATAGATCGCCTCCATCAATTTTTTGTACAAACCCAAAAGACTGGGTGATGTTAAAGTCTTCGTCGGCCANGTGGCCACTGCAGGTGACACTCAAAGTGCCCTCAAAGGCGATAATTTTTTGGGGGACCAGGTAGAGATAAAGCGAACCGCTGGTGCTGGTGAGCACATCGATACAGACGCATTCGGAGTCAATATGGACGGGGATACATTCACAGCCAATAGTACCATCTTCGTAATGAGTCACTTGCTTACGCTCGCCCTCAGCGCAGGCCGGCTCTTGTTCACATTCGGGTGGACTCCCGCATACGCGCGAATAGGTGTCTGCTAAGTTTTCTTCGGGTAAGCTGCAGCTGGCTGGGTTTGATGCGGGCGCCTTCAAAAGGTCGAAGGTGTTTTGGAACAAGTCGTATTCAGAGTTGGCAGCGTCTAAATAGGTCCCATTGTTGTGCGCATAATCTTTTAGGGTTTGCCCGAGTGTCCAATAGGATGCAATGGGAATGACCATGTCGTTGTCTGTGAGTTCGGCCGTGCAGTGGTTGATTTGGACGCCAGCGTCTGCATCTTGGGTGCCGTGAATCTCAAGGGTGAAGCCACCTGCATAGGCGGTGATGGAGGTGTGGTCGGCCGGTTTGCAGGTGCAGCTATCCTCACCAACTTGAATGGCTACTTCACCCGGGTAGCAGCCCATAGCATCGATATCGATACTGGTACAGGTGTCTTCATTTGGGGTGGCGCTTAAACCAAATCCGCCGGTTTGGTTGCCATAGCCAAATGTCATGAGGGTTAAGCAGTCATCGTGAAAGTTGTCGGTTTGTTCGTAATCGATGGTGCAAAGTTGACCGTCCTTACAGTGGCGATCGCACTGATCCACCCAAAAGGGCCAAGCGAAAGAAGCTGCGAGCCCGTTTTCATCGGTGCCTGTGGCACAAAGGGTTTGGTGCACATCGTGCGGGGCGTTGATCAGATCGACACTGATTGTGTCGCAGGGGGAAGCTTCTGCGGACGTCGTGTTGCAGTCGTTGCCGTCTTGCGTGATCCAGCACTGCAAGGGCGCATCGTCGGTCACAGGGTTGTTGCCCGTCACGTCAAAAGTCATGGTGTCTGGTGTCTCAGTCTGTGTCACGGAAATGGCAAACGGCTCGACGATCTTCAATGAGATCGGTGTCGCTTCGGATGCATTGCCCACATCGTCGGTGGCCTGAATGCACAGTTCTTTGTTGCCGGCTGACAGGGTATGGGTGCACGAGGCGGTTTGGGCGGTGAGGTTTAATGAACAATCGAAATCAGCACTGCTTTGAGGGGAAGGGCCGCACGGCAGGTCTGAAGCCACTGTCCAGGCGGTGATTTCGCTGGTGGTGTCATCGATGTTGAACAGCTCTAGGGGGGTACCGATTTCAAGTAAAAGGGTATCGGTGCCCGGGACGTTGGTGGTGGCCACCTCAAAGTTGGGCGGGCTGGAATCACGTGTGACGGTGCAGCTGGCGCCTTGGGCGGTGAACGCGTCATCTGTTGCCAGGGTGATGATGACCTCAAACGCGGCATCGGCACCCATGCTGAAAGCTTCGTAACCCAGATGTTGAGAGGCCAGGGCGGGCAACGACGCAACGTTGATGTTCAAGCTGGTTGCATCCGCTGAGCAGGGGAAAGGTTCTGAAGCTGCGCCATCATTAATGGCCACTTGGCAGTAGAACCTATGGGTTGGCAACATACCATCGCCGGGAGCACTCATTTCGATGTTCACATCAAGATCGGCTGCAGCACGCGTGGGACAAACAGAAACCTCTTCGTTGATGTCTTCGCAATCTGTGAGGCTAATGTCGAACCCGGAGGCACAAGCACACCCTGTGCCGCCTTCTCGGCCATCACCCACCATTAAATTTCTGCATGCACAGTCGTATGAGCCGAAGGTGTTTTGGCAATCGGCCGCATTAACACAGAGGTTAGATGCTTCGGGTGCGCACTCATCAATATCTTCTGAGCAGTCGGCGCCCTTAAAACCCGTGGTGCAGTTACAGGTGTAGGCGTCTACGCCATCAACACAGGTGCCGTCGTTTTGACAAGGGTTGGGGGTGCAGTCATCGGAGTTGGTTTCGCAATTCTCGCCTTCAAAACCCGTGGCGCAAGTACAGGAGTAGTCATTTACGCCATCGACACAGGTGCCACCGTTTTGGCAGGGAGCACCGGTGCAGTCATCGATGTTGGTTTCACAATTGTCGCCCGAATACCCTTCGAGGCATTGGCAAGTGTACCCGCCGATACCATCATTACAGGTACCACCATTTTCGCAGGGGTTGCTGGCGCAATCGTTGATGTTGTCACAATTAAAGCCGTCGTCGTTCAGGACGTAGCCATCGTCACAGCTGCATACGAAACCACCTGAGGTGTTCGTGCAGGTATGACTGCAGTTCCCATTGTTTTCGTCGCATTCGTTGATATCGGTACATTCATCAACCCCATCGCCAGAAAAGCCGGGCCGGCATTCACAGACCTTTTCGTCTTCGTTGCATGTGCCATTGGGGTGACACGGTGGGCAGCCCAGCAATTCTTCGCAGGTGATACCGTCTTCTTGGAGCTCGTAGCCGGAATCGCAAGTGCAAATGAAATTACCTTCTGTGTTTTCGCAGTTTTGGTCGCAGGGGTCGGTCTCACATTCGTCGATGTCTACGCAATCACAATCGGCATCCACGGCGAAGCCAGGCTCACACTCTTGCTCGCAGAGTTCTTCAGCAAAGGTGTCGGCAATCTCTTCGCTTTGTGCGGCGGGAAAGCATCGGCCCCCTTCGAGGCTTTCGATGTAAACGCACTGGTAACCGTCACCACAGCTGTCGTCCATGTCGGGATCGCAGTTTTGTCCCAAATCGGGGCGCAGTTGTTCAAAGCAACCAGAAAGCCCGATCGTCATGCCGAGCACGAAAAAACAATTCCAAAATTTCATCCAGATAGCCTTCATTTCATTGGGTCAAACAACGATTGATAAGATTGTAGCCGAAATCACCAAGGGTGCGAGTTATTCTTCGGCGAAGCGATTTTTTTCGATGACGCCCCAAACCATGCCGGCGGTCACGGTTACAAGGCCGACCCCCACCATCACGATGCCGGTATCAAAAACACTGGCGGCTTCATTGAGCTTTGATTGTGAAGCTTCAACAGCGGTCCAGTTGACGTTTTCAGCACTCTCGGTTTCGAGCACCGCGGCTTGGGCGTTGATCACCTGAATTTCACCCATGGCCGGGGCCACAAGCGCCCCGCCTCCAAGGGTGAGAACCAATCCGGTGCCAGCTGTCACCATGGGCCACAGAAAGTTGGGTTTGGCTTCTTTGGCCGGCGCTTCGGCCACTGGCGCTGGGGCAGGTTCGGCTTTGGCCACCTTTTTGGGAGCCTCTTTCACGGGGGCGGCCGGTGCAGGTGCGGGCGGTGCCGCGGCCACGGCGGTGTCTTTGGGCATCACGGGTTTCATGAGTTTTTGTAGGCTGGCGCTCATTTTGGTGGGGATTTCATCGAGGTTGATGGCTTGAATGGACACCCGTGACATGGAACGGCCCAGTTCGGCATTAAACAACGACAAGTTGATGAGCATGACATTGCCAATTTTGCCCGCATCGCCAAAAATCACCAAAGTGGCGCCCATGGCACCGGCGATTTCTGCCAAACATGAGCCGTCGTCGGTGCAGCCCATGTTTTGTTTTTCCATTTCCAGCGCCACCAGTTGTTTGACATCGTTGCCCGACATGACGTTGAACTCAGAAAAGGTGGTCATGTTCACGGTGAGCAGTGAATTGATGGTTTTTACCAAGTTTTCATCGAGCCCATTGTTTTTTAAATCCATGAGCAAGACGCGCGGTATTTCTTCTTCTTGGGCATGACTGATAGGGGCCACGGACAGGGCCACCAGCCAAAAGCTCAATACGTGAAGGCCGAAGCGACCCATTGCATTCCTCCTTGAGGGAATTTCCCTCCAGACTATAGCCCAAGCCTGGGTCAAAAACGAGCGTGTTAGCCCAAAAATTCTTTGAAAACGAACTGAAATGACTTCATACAAAGAGCGTGGCCTCCCCTCCCACAGGGCGCGTGGGACAGTCGGGATACCAAAAATAAAAAACCTTTAAAAACATAGGCTTGCGGTTTTATGGCTGGGACCAGCCTAAATCCGCGCCGGAGATAATGGTTTTACATTCTACAACGTTTTGCGTGGTGACCACACAGGCCTCGGTTCCGTTGTGATCAAAACGGGTGACTTCTAAGTTTTGGAACGGGGTGTGAGTGGAATTATCGGCGGTGCTAAATATCGTGCGACAAAGCAGCCGGTTGCCTTCGCTCGGTTCCTTCCCACACAGCATGTTGCCGGCCACCCGGATATCTTGGAGCTCACCTTGCTGAACCTCTAGAGCATCGTAAAGGTTCGTCCCATCACCGCCCCAGCACTTGGTTCGTAAATCCACAGAGTTTTCCGGCGCACCCACGATACAGACAATCCCCTCTCCAAGGGCCACCTCATTGATATCATAGCCAGTGTAGTACCCCGCTTGCATGACTGAGTTATTGGGATTGCCACTCCAGTCGCTGTAAAGCGCACCGTAGTCGGACATCCCCATGCAGGTAAGGGTCTGCACGGTATTTCCTTCTTGGTTCACCGAACAAGCATTGGTCGCGTTGGTATCGAAAGACTTGCTGTCGGTGAACAAGGGGTTGGCTGGCTCTTCTTCAAGGTTGGTGCTCTCCGGTCCCATAAAAGCGACCACATAGTCGTCAGCCTCACCTTCAGTCGTCCGGTATTTATAAAGAGCGTTGGTGTTGCCGTTCACCCGAATCTCCTCAAGAGTTTGGCCCGAGCTGAGAAAAACAGTATTGCTGGTAAGTGAAGTTGTTGAGGGCATATTCGCAAAGCATTCGATGTTATATTCTGCTACAGAGTTTGCATTGTTGAGTTGGCCCGCACAACACGTGTCGTCGCTGCAATCGATCGTGACAAAATTCGAATTTGAGATTTGTCCTAAGTTTGCTTGGAGTGTTTCAATGTTGTCGCCAAAGCACTGAATCTCCCCACCTTCTGTAATTGCACACGCAAAATCATCTCCTACTGCGAGGTCTTGCACGCTGTCCTCACTGCAATCCATACCGTCACAACCAGGGCCTTCTTCGCAATATTGCGCACAGTACTTTTGGTAAGCACCGTTGTATGAAATCTCAACACAATCTTTCCCTTCACCGCAATCAGTATCGACGTTACAGGTGTTGGTGGTGTCGAAACCTGAGCAAACATGGCTGAAACCCTCTTGCATGGAGATGCCCACGTTACAAGACTCAAGCTCAGGGCAGAAACCGTCATCAGGGGGAGGGACATCCTCACACAAATGGACACATCGATAGGCGTAAGTTCCGTTTCCGATGGGCACATGAGCGCAGGTGGCGCCGACTTCTGGACAGGTGTCTCCCGCTGTACAAGGATTTTGGGTGAAGCCTGTACAGGCCGAGTCATACCCATCCTGGACAGAATCGAGCATCACGGTGCAGGTTTCGCCATTGCCACAAGGGTCATCAAACCCAGAACCCAGACATGGGGCTTCTGTGTTTTCGTCACTGGCATCAACGGGGCACAAATCCACATCGTCATTAAAACCATCACCGTCGACATCATTGTTGTTTATGGGTTCTTTTAAGACCAGCTGAAGCCCCGCAATGAGTGGCGCGATTTGTTCAGAGTCTTTTCGCTGCATGACCACATTGGTCCCGTATGCATTGGGCACCAAAATATCTTCAAAGAGCAAGTAGTTGGTATCTTGCACCCAACTGGAACTGGCGTCGCCATCACGCGCGTTCATGAAGAGGCTGCTGGATTCGTAGATCACTGGGCCAGGCCCTGCGTTACCATTACCTTCGGCTTTGGATTGAAGGACAATCTCGAACCTGCTTTTGAAATCCATGGTCGGACCGAGCTGTTCTGACCCGGCGGTGGTAAATACAAAAATATCCCAAACGCCCGGTGGCAAGTCGAAAAATTGAATGACAGATGGCATATCGCTGTTGGCGATGCCACTCATGGCATCGGAATACATGACATCTTGGGTTTCTGGGCACATCGTATAGACGGTGGTGGTGAGATCGTGAGCGGTCATTGTTACACCCGAATCCTCACCGGAGGCGGTCGTCATACTTAAAAGCGCCGCATTGTTACCCACGTTGGCTTGAGTCACCAAATTCCAGTAGTCCCCTTCGCCCATGCATTTAACGGCGGGTCCTCTTTTGGACTTTATTTTTTCGTTTCGTCCGAAATCCACATTGATCAAGTAGGATTCGGGTTGGTTACAGTTTGGGTGCGCATTGCATAAGGCGCATGCGTCGCTGGGGTCGTCGCATTGTACGGAGAGGCAACTATCGGTTTCAGAATCGAAGTAGTAACCCGACTCGCAGCTCGTACCGGTAACTTCGCAGCTGGTTTGGTCGCTGGCCAGTTCGTAGCCTGAGGTGCAGCTGCAGGTGTGACCGCCAGCCGTGTTATTGCAGATTTGCTCGCAGCCCCCATTTGCGGTGTCGCATTCGTCCACATCTTCGCAGCCAGACCCTGAGGCTTCGCCATCACCCGTGTAGCCTGTTTGGCATTGGCAATAGGAATCAGAACTGCTTGTGGCCGGCATTGCATCGGCGTTCGCATGGCAGGTGACACCGGTAACCGGCATGCAAGGACTGGTGTCATCTTCTACGTCGCTATAGGTTTCACCTTGCGTACAAGGCTCGCATTGCGTGTCTTCGGTTTGAGTTGGCTCGGCCGTCACCCCGTAACCGATCTCACAATCGCTTGTGGGAAAACAAGTCCCAATTCCGTCATCGGGATCATCGTAAAACCCAGGGTTACATTGGCATTCAAAACTTCCGGGTGTGTTAATGCAGGTTTGGCTGGCCATGCAATCGTCTGAGGCGAGATCACATTCGTTCACATCGGTACAGGAGGCCCCATCTCCGGTGTAGCCGTCGTTACACGCACACTCAAAACCGGTCACGCTGTCGTTGGCAGTGCAGGTGGCGTTAGGGTCGCAGGGTGGATCATCTGCTTCACATGGGTTGACCGGTTCGCCTCCATTGGAGGCACCCGCATCAGTGGTGTTCGTGCCATCATCAGAGCCATCGCTGCTCCCTGCATCAGCGTTTATATTGCCATCACCAGAGCCATCGCTGCTGCCCGCATCATGGGTGGCGGTACCGTCACTTGAGCCGTTGCCAGAGCCATCGCTGCTGCCCGCATCATGGATGGCTGTACCATCACCGGAGCCGTCGTTACTGCCATCGCTGCTGCCCGCATCATGGGTGGCTGTACCGTCACTTGAGCCGTTGCCAGAGCCATCGCTGCTGCCCGCATCATGGGTGGTCGTACCGTCACTGGAACCGTCGTTGCTGCCATCGCTGCTGCCCGCATCTTGTGAAATGCTTCCATCGCCGGTGCCGCCGTCTTGCAAAATGCTTCCATCGGATTGACCGTCGCTGCTGCCATCACCGGTGCCGCCGTCTTGTGCGTTGGCATTTTTTCGAGCGTTTTCTAGGAAATCCTCATCGATGGGATCGAGGGATGGCCGGGGGCACGCAGTAAGGAAAAATAAGAGTAAAAGGGAGAAGAACTTAGTTGGTATTGAGCCGAATAAACTCATTTTTTTTCTTTTCTTTCTTTTTGTCGTCGGTGAACTGTCGCATGAAAGGGTTTTCTTTTTTCTTTGGCTTGGCCTCAGCGGGAGGAGGCTCGGTTTTTGCCGGTGCTGGCACTTCAGCTTTTTTCTCGGGTTTGGGCGCGGGCTTGGGGCGCGCTTTCTTTTTGGATTTTTTCTTTTGGGTGGCCGGCTTGTTCGCGGTGGCGGTTTTTGTTTTTTGGGGTTCGGGTGTGTTTTTCATTCCCGGTTTTTCGGGTTGTGCTGGCGCATCAGCTGGTGGCTGCTTGGGCGTTTCTTTAGCGAGGTCGGGTTGCTGTTTATTGGCTTGTTGTTGCGCAATATTTTGAATCTGCTGGTTTTGCATGTAGAGCAACCCGCCCACGCCCATGATGAGGACCACCACCACGGTGGGCAAAAACCATGCACGTTTTTGTGGGGGCGGTGCCATTTCAGTCATCAACACATTTTCTTGAGTGGGCGCTGTTTGGTGAACCCCTGATTCAGTCCATGCGGCCGCATCGGGCACGGTTGGGGTTTGGGCGCGCGGCTTTGTCGGGGCGGAATCCACGGGCCAGTTGCTTTGGCTGCGACGGACGGTGACATCTACAGAGCCGGGATCGTTAAAAGCGCTGCTGGTGCCATGGTCGAGGGTTGCCGCATTGAAAAACTCTTCTTGGAGGGCTGGACCCGCCGAGCTGTCGTGCCCCGCATCGGATTTGCTGCCCACGTGCTTTGGGGTGTCTTCGAGCAAGGGCATTTTCTGAGCAAGGTCAGCGCTCACCGGCCTGTTGTCAGGCAACGCTTTGAGGGCGTCGTGCAGCTCTTGCATGGACTGAAAACGGTCTTGCGGATCTTTTTCGAGGCACTTCATGATCACGTCGTTAAAGGCCGGAGAAATGCCCGCATTTTCAACCCGCTGAATGGGGGGGACGGGTTTTTCGTAGACGTGATTAAAGCACATGGCAGTGAAATTAGGTGCATCAAAAAGGCGTTTGCCCGTGGTGAGATTGTACAGAATGACCCCGGTGCTGTAGATGTCACAACGATGATCTACGGCGTCCCCTTCTTTGATTTGCTCTGGCGCCATGGTGTCGGCGGTACCAATGGCATGTCCGGTTTGGGTTAAAACGGTTTCGTCGCCCTGAAGGCTTTTGGCCAATCCAAAATCCAGGACGATGGCGTAAAAGGCATTGCCTTCTTTGGCGGCCACCATGACGTTGCTGGGTTTGAGATCGCGATGAATGATACCGGTTTTATGGGCAGCTTCGATGGCTTTGGCGATTTGGATGCCCATTTGCAATGCCAGTTCGGGAGGAAATCTTCCGAAGCGCCGCAACATGTCATGTAATGATGCGCCCTCGATGTAGTCCATGACCAAGTAGTATTCATCATTTTCACTGCGACCAAAATCGTGGACGTGCACCACATGGGCGGAATCGACGGATGCCAATGCGCGGGCTTCACGTAAAAACCGTTTGAGGGCTTGCTCGCGAACGTCTGCATTCTCGGCAAAAGCCATGCGCATCATTTTGACCGCCACCTTGCGTTGCAAGGCCAAGTGCTCGCCGCCATAGACCACCCCCATGCCCCCATGTCCGATGGAATGGGTGAGCCGGTACACGCCGGCCAAATCTCTGGGAAGCTGCTCTTCTTGAGAACTGTTGGGGTTGGGACTCATGCAGGTACTATAACCCTATTTGGACGTGGGTGCCCAGAATTTAAGGGCTTGTTTTTATTGCTCTGGGGGCGGTTCGAGGCTTTTGAGGTAAAGGCCCAGCCCGGTGAAAACAGCACCGGCTGCCGTGAGTGAAATTCCTGAATAAAGATAGGTGTCAAAGGTGCTTGCGGCGCTGTTGTATTGGTTTTGCAAGTCGGTCCCTTGTAAAATAAGGCCATCATTATCCGGGTTCGCTTGAATTTGCTGCTTAATTTGGGCGTGCTCAGCGCTCACTTGTTCCATTTCGTTGTAGGGCATGCTGGTAATGCCCAATAAAATGGCACCAGAGCCCATCATGGCCACACCAACTCCCATGTACACCCCACCATTCTCGGGCGCAAAGATGCTTTTTCGAGCTAAATTTCCGTTTTCATTGCTCTTTTCATCGGTTGCGGGCGCCGCGGGCGTGGGGTCGACAGGGGCGGGCTCAGGCTGCGGTTCCGTTGGTGCAGCGACCGGTGCTGGCGGGTTCGGGGCGGGTGGTGGTGTTTCAGGTGCGGCTTGGGGCGCCGGTGGGGCAGGCTCGGGCGTAACAGGTGCCGGTGCCGGTTCAGGTTCTTTTTGTTTGTCTCTTGGGCAAGGGGTCCCTGGTCCGAGGCTGGTGACCTCCTTAGAAAGGGCTTGGATCATTTCGTTCACTTCGGCTTGTTTGTCTGAGCCCGGAAATTTCCCCATCATTTCTAAAGACAGTTGCAGTGCCAATTTTCGATCTTTGGCAAATTCGGCGGCTTTCGCCGCGGTGTAAATGTAGACCACCGCGGCGTGGTAATCGTAGGCGTCTAAGAAGGCATTGGTGGCTTTGCACCATTTTTCGCCTTCAATATGTTTAAAGGCGCGCTTTTCGGCATTGGCAGCCTTTTCGCGATTGGCATCGCTCACGACTTCTTCGGCATGGGCGTGGGGGCTCGAGAACAGCAGTCCAAAAACACTCAAAACAGCAAAAATTAAAGGCATGAACGCTCCAAAAGAAAGGCCTGAACTTCTTTTAAGGGTTTTGGTTGAAAAAATCCACGATTTGGTTTCGTGCAGAGGCTCCAGAGATGGAGGTGGGGTCCACTAAAAACCCATGATTGGAAAGTAAAGGGGAGAAAGACTCGTAGGACTGTCCCATGCGCTCGCTCAGAAGTTGGGTGGTGATGTTGGGCACCACCAAATCATTGTCACACATTTGGATGAGGGCATTTTTGGCCGGGATGCCGCTTAATGGATTTTGCTTGGTGTGTTGCACGAAATTAATGGGGTCGATCACATCCAACATCCATCGCGCGAAATAGGTGTAAGCGGTGTAGGCGAGATCGGTTTCTTCCACATCGTATTGCCTTAAGAAGTCGGCCAAAACCAAAGACAGGGCGGTGGAATTTTGGAGGAGCCGGGCCACATCAGCCCCTCCCACATTGAATGCGAAGTTTTGGATATCTGGCTCAATGGGGGAGAGTGACGCACCCAAAATGGACCCTAGAGAAATCCCCAAATAGGAGACCTGATCGGTTTTGAGTCCATAACCGGTGAGGGTGACCCAGTCTGCGTTCTGCAAAATACGCAAGGCCTGCATTTGATCGAGGAGGGCTTGAGAAAAATGATCTCGGGTGGCGATGATGTCATCAATCTCAAAAAAGTGGGTACCGGTGGTGATGGCCACTTGGGGGCCTCCACTAAAAAGATTGGGGCTTTTACGCACGCGCCCTAAAGAGTTGTCATCATTGATGCATTGCCCATCGCCACGACAGGAAGAGCCCCAGCCCGCGCATTGGGCGTCGGAGGTGCATACGGACCGCATGCCATGGTAGGGCAAGTCGATGGCAAAGACGGCATAACCTGCATCGGCCAAAAAGTTCGCCACCCCATAAGCCAATTCGGCACTGGTGTTGATGCCATGCCCAAACAACACCACCGGAATGTTACCCGGATCTGCCACATCTTCGGGGATGGTAAGGACGAATTCGGTTTGCACCTGGCGAAGGGTGTCGTCCGCGCGACGGCTGTTGGGCTCGAGCCAGGAATGTAAAGTGGCTTCGCCGGTGTAAACGGTTTCCACATCATTGAGCAAAGGCCACAGGCCACGGTTCCAAGGGGAGTCCAAAGATTTGTTTTTGAATTCTAAATCCAATTCTTGCTGGAGTAGCAAATCTCGTCGTGCATTCAGAAAATCGGTGGCGGATAAGGTGTCAAAATGACCCAGTGCGCTCAGCGAAAAAGGGTCGAGGCCATCGGCTTGCCATTGGGTGATGAAGGGCCGAACTTTGGTTTGAGCAGCTGCAAGTTGGGTGGCGCTCTCGGCGGACAGTCCCGGCACTTGAATATGACCATCGCTGTCCAGCACGTCGGGACCTGTGAGTATGGCCACGCGTTCTTGAGGGACCACTGCGAGGCCGCGATCGGTGAGTTCCGCTGCCCGGTACACATAGGTTCGTGCGGGTTCTAAGGTTAGACTGGGACGAATATGAAGGAGCTGTGCATCCGCGTAATATTGTCGCTCTAAACCGGAATGCGCGGTGACCGTGGTATCAACAGAAAACAGTTGAGACTTGTTTTCGCCCGTGACTTCGAGGGGGGTATTGGCATTGGCAAAGGGAATGAACAACCCACCGGTGAGCGAAAAAGCGGTTTGGGTTTCCAGCTCGGCGCGCACATCGGCAGAGACCGCTGCGATGCTCTCGGGATAAAGCCATTGGGGGATGCTGATGCGCCCATCGGCTTGGGTCCAGTGGAGGGCGTCGGGGAACACCCCTTGCGTAAAATACACCGAGCCTTGAATTTCTGTGTGCTGGGTGATGGGCACGCGGTAAGCGAAAGCCAAGTTGTCGGAGCTGAGTCCAAAACTTTGTGCCAGGCCCCATTCCTCGTCTGGGTTGGGATAAAAAGCTTCGCATTCTTCGGTGGCTCGCTGTGCGATCATGCAGTCATGAAAGAGAGCCGTGGTGGATAAGATTTCGCCTGTTTGTGAACGAATGCCCGTGGTGCCACCCCGCAGCAGAATTTGAAGCTCGCTCCCCGGCGCGAAGGGTTGGCCTGGGGTGAACACAAGTTCCTCGCGCGTTTCATGCCAAAAAAATTCGCCATCAATGGTGGCCTCAGTCTCCACGTTCACCACCAACAAATTACCGGTGAGGGTACTCATTTGCGGTTTTTCGGTGAGCGGCAGGGTGAGCACTTGGGTGGTGGGAAAGCCGTCGCCCTGCTTGGCAAAAAAGGACAAGTGCTGCACCATTTCGGGCAGCGAGGCGCGCCAGAGATTGGCCGTGTCTAAAAGACCCGCCATGGGGTAAGGCACCTGGCCGTCCCCGGGAGCAAAACGAATGTGGAAAGGGCCTGCTACGTGGTCATCAACCGCAGGCCCCGCATCGTTGATCCCCCCATCGGAGGTTTCTGTTGACGTCTTGGGGGCGGCCTCGGTTTTAGGCACATCTTCGGGGCAGCCGCTCACAAGGCAAGCGGCGAATAGTCCCGAAAAAAGCTTGAGCCCAACCCGCGTCAATTTATTGAGGGCTCACGCACGCCGTGATGGACGTGAGATCGTCATCCGCTCCGGTGAGATCCTGGGTGAAACAATAAGAGAGTCCGGCCCAAGGAGATTGGAAGTTATGGGTGCCTTCGTAATATTTATCATCAGGGTTGGGCCATGAGTCGGCGTCGTAAATTTTGATGGTCATGCTTTCCAGGGCGGTATAAGAAAAGTTACCGGAGTTGTAATTCCATACTGGATCAACAATATCGTCGTCGTTATCATCATCGTTGATGGTGTTACTTTCTTTATCGTCATCACCGTTGACTTGGACGTAAAGGTCAGAGCATCCACCGCTTGCAGCAGAGCCGCAGGTGCCTCCGGTCGCGCTCACAATGGTGAGTCGCCACGAACTGGTATCGCCAGGTGTTGGGCCACATGCAGAGCTTGATTCCGTTGCATCGCTGTCCACTTGATCTAGGGGGGTTACGGCAGTACTGGCAGCGCTGTTAAGCTCAACGCAATTAAAGCTCGTCTCACAGGGGGCATCGGTGCCACAGTTGGCGCGACATTTCGCGCTTTCAGTGCTGTCTTCGGTGAGTGCGACACAAGTGGCGGTATCGATACATTCTTCGGTGCTCACGCAGGGCTGTCCCACTGCAAGTTTGGCATCACCACCATCGCCATGACAGACGTAATAGACCGTATCGACTTCACCGCTTTGCAGGACCCCATCATCGGCAGTACCGCTGCCATCGCCGTTATCGAGGCCCATAGAAATTTTTGTGCCACCGAATTGGCAATTATCACCGGCAGGTTCATCGATGGCCGTGGCCAAGGTGGAATGTCCATTGGTGCCGTTGGTGCCGTTGGACCCGTTGGTGCCGTTGGAGCCATTGTCGCCTTTGATACCGTTGGTACCATCGGTGCCGTCTTCGCCGTTTTCTCCATCCAATCCGCTGTAGACCGTTACAGGATCAGAACCCGGACAAGTGATGGTCGCTGAGCCGCCATTGTCCACCACGGTACAGGCTTCGCCCGCAGGACCCGCAGCGCCTTGGGGGCCAGGTTCGCCACCGCAGGCAGAAATGAGTGAAAATACTGAGAAAATGCCAATAATTAGACGCATGGGGTACCTCTTTGCTGAATGAGGGGGGAATGTAGCCGAATTACTGGGCAAAAATCAATCTTTAGCCGTTCTTTGTGCTGCGAATCGGCAAAAATTTGAAGGCTGGAACAAGCCATGGACGTCAGCTTGGTTTTAAACCCCTTCAAAGAACGGGTAGACGGTTTGGCTGAATTCAGGGTCCAGGGCAAAGGTGTCTGCCAAAACATTCCCATTGATGCCCAGGAGTTCTCGAAGGGCATAGTGTACGTGACCCGGGGTAATATTAAAGCCCTCATTCAAATCATAAGCGTTCACCAGCTGTCCGCCCTCGAGTTTCACGTTGCCGGCGAAAGAATACTTGGCGGCTTCTAATTCCAAAATGCCATCGGCAACTTTTGGGATGTCACGTATATAGCTGTAGCCCATGGTTTTTCCGCTGCCCACGCCAGTGTTGTCGCCGCCCATGATCATCATGGAAGTGACCGGGGCGTGGTCTTTACCTTTCACCTCCCCGTTAAGTCGTGTTCGACCGAAATCAGAAGATAAAATGATGATACTTCGTTCCCACAAGCCTGCGTTTTCGAGTTCAGTGCGGACGTAATGGGTGTAGTCGAAGAGTCTTTTGAGTCGGGCCGGATGGTTCCCGTTGTTGGAGTAATTGATGAAATGGTCACCGTGAGAATCGAATGCATCAAAACTGAGCATGGCGCCTTTGCAAATACCCGCCCTCATGGCCGAGACCAGAATATGAGCCTGAGCAAAAATTCCATCGTCCTCATTCCATGGCAAGTTGGTCTGCTCCAGCGCATCGGCAAGCAGTTGAAAATCTGACTCTGCCAACCGAGCGGTTTGGAGTTTTTCAATGTTCGCTTTTACATGAGGGGGGACACTGCTGGTTCTCAATCGGTTTTCTTTGCTGGTTTCATAGGATTTGATTTTGTCGATAAGGCCGGTGCTGAGCATTTGGGTGTAGTTGTTATAGTAAGGTGCTACCGCATAAACGTCGGTGAGGTCGATCAGCGCTTTTTGGTTCCCGGCTCGGGCCACTGAAAGCAGTCCCGCCGTTGCATCGAAGCCACCAGAAGCTGTGAAAGTCATGGCGTAAGGGGCCCCTCGTTGCTGTTCTTTGATAGCGCCCCAAAGCGCAGCGAGATGCGGTGCACCCACGCGAAGTCGACCGCTCCAAGCCAACCGCCGGCCCACTGGATGCGCATTCGTACGCGTATTGACGCCATTGATGATCACGAGGTCATCTTTATAGGTATCAAAAAAGTCCGTGGGGTTATTATCGCCACCAACCATAAATGTTCCGTTGGGGGTGCCTGAGTTACCAATCAACGGCGCCACCACCAAGCTCGAACCGTCGCTTCGCACCAAGTGCTGAAGGTCGGATTCTCCGTAAGGTACAAACCGACCATCAAAAGTAATTTCGCTGTCTTGATAATTCAGACGCTCATTGATGGAGAACTGGTTGGTGCTGCCATCCGCGGTGCTGCCTTGGGTGAGTCCATCGAGGGGTTCATTGGCAGAAGGACTCATCTCTCGGTAAAAGCCATTGCTGACCAGCGGGTCACAAAACGAAGATGGATCCCATGCGCCGCGTGCATCGATGCAAAAAATCAAAAGGTCACTGTCATCATCTGCAAAAGATTGTTTGCCTTTGAGCAACGCCAAAGAACCTGAAGATAACATCAAGGAAGACAAAATCGCTTTTTTCATAAAATCTCGCCGGTCCATGCCATCCTCCTATTCGTATAAATATTTATAGTCACTGAGCATGGCCGTTAGCAGCGCTTGCCAGGCGATGACCATGTTTTCGTTATCAACAGAGCTGTCTATTGTTCGGCGGCCTGTCACATCAGCGAGTGATGTTTCGGTGAAGAAATCTTTAGCCGCTGCACAGGTGGAAGAGATGGCCTCAGGCGGCGGGCATTGTTCAAAAGTATCAGCATCATAGGCCGTATCTTCAGTGACGTAACCATTCTCCACAAAATGCCGATAGTTGATGAGCGATTGTAGGTGATGGGGCATGCTTGATTCATCGTAGTCGGGCGGCAGTGCAATATCGTTGAAGTCCAGATAGCAAAGGTCGGAAGTGAAACGGGTAATACTCTGAACATTAAGCATAAGATCTGAGTCAGGGTAAATGCCTTGGGTACAGTCGAATTCAGCAAGTTTGTTTTCAAAAAAGACGTATAAGTAATCGTGGACGTGTGTGAGCGTATCGCCCGCTTCGAGTGTGACGTTGTAACCAAGGTCGTTGGAGCAAAAGTTAAAGTCGGTGTGGGTGATGGTAATGGACCCATCATTAAGCTCCGAAAGAAAATCTCGATTGTATTCAATGATGTCACTGAGACAGAGATAATGATAGATCCAATCCGTCATCAGAGGTGAAAAGTTGGTTTCAAAAAAATTATCGCTGGCTTCAAGGTGGGATTCAAGATTTTCTGGACAGCTGGCCACAATATCTTCAGGGGTGGCCACATCCAAAAGAAGTTCCAATGCTTTGTTCACTTCGTTGTGGTTGAGGTGATAATATTCGCCGTGAAGCGATAAGAAGAGCCATTGAATTTGCTCACGAAGTGCTTCTTCATCGGTGGTATCAAGATCGACAAAGCGAAACAGGTTCCGGTCTAAGGCGTCAATATGAGAGAACTCTTGGGGGACCACCAAGCAGCTCATTTCAACTGCCATGCGTCTCGCAATGGCAGCAGAGATAGGGTTGGGATCGCGATCACGTTTGAGGAGTAGAGCATTATCAATGCCGCCATACATTAAATAAAAACCATCGGTTCCCTGAAGAAGGTTTTCATTGTCCACATCACGGCCTTCTCGCCAAGGATAGCCCAGGGTGTCTTGAATCTTACGATTGAGTTGTTCTGGGATGAGCCTTTGTCCTGCGCCCACCCCCGCATAGGCGTAAACAGATCTCTGAAAATCATTTTCCAGCTTGGCGCGTTTGATCCGAAATATCGGTCCGGTCACGATAGCGCTAATGGCGTCACGAAGGTCGTGCCCATTTTTAACAAAGATTTGTCGGACGCGCTCAATCTCATGGGATTGTGCAACGTAGGCCGCAACCATGGCGTCATAGTCTGGGTTCGCACGATCTTTGGGCGGCTTCAGGACTTTGAGTCCCAATAGGGATTCGTGTAGCCACCGTGTGATGGCCAGCGAAAATCGATGGTCGTTGGTAATTTTTTCAGCCAAGTGAGCCAATGCTCTCGGTGTGCCGTCCCGGCCATTTGTATTTTCAACGACGCCGTAGTCTCCATTGCTTGGGTTGCTTCCGCCCAATAACGAGCCTTTATATCCAGGTGCCCTCGAGCACTCTTCATTATCTCTTTTTTCGGTCTCGCATTCATTGGCCACCGTATAAGGTCGATCATGCATAATGCGCCCAGTATTGGAATTATTCACAGCGTAGTATCCATTGGGTTGGTAAAGGTTTGACGTATAGTTGAGAAAATGACCACCGAGGGGATCCATCACTGCATGACAGACACGACAAGCAAAGCCATCCATGGTTTGGTTGGGGGGTAAAGGTTGATTGGGATCAACCGAAAAGCTGACCAAGGACATGATGTCGATGGCCAAAAACATTTCGTGCGCTTCACTGGAGCGCATGCGATTGAGATTGGTATAGGTGGTTGGGTATCGCCTTAAAAAGGTGGGCGTGGAGAGGACTCCGGCCACCGTGGGTTCTTTGCCGATCACCACACGGTTGCCTGGTCCAACGATGTCTTCATAGTGTAGTTTGCGCCACTGGTTCCGGTAGTGGGTGCCAGTGCTGCTTTCAGGGTCATTGGGGTCAGGTTCGAAAAGTGGCGTGCCCGTGTCAGCAATTCTCCCTTGGCTGTCCACGAGGCTGTTGACATCGATGCCGTAGAGAAAGGCCACAAAGGGATTGACCACATAATGCTCCGAGGTGAGAATGTGGGTGAAGTCATTATCAAAGCCATTTGCACCATCGTCTTTCAATACGGCTTCCATCAGCTTATTGGTTTGGTCATTGGCATCTTCACTGAGCCATCTTTCACCATCGGCACAGAAATCATGCCGACACTCCCACGGCACAGGAAAGAAAGCACTGTTTGCAGTATAAACCTGAGAAGACTGATTCTCGGTGCCTTCATTGAGTATGCGTCTTGGGAATCTTTCTGCCCAAGGGGTTCCTTCTGGGATGACGATGCGACTTCCCTCGGCATTGTAGGTGCCCTCGATAAATCCACGGGCCGCTAAGTGACTTAGGTTGCTATCTAAGGAACATTTTTCAACGCCATTGGGTTGGGTATAGCAATAGCCGTATCCAAGGTCCTGATCTGGTGCTTTGGGTTTGTAAGCTAAAATCAGGGCCGCGCCAGGATCATTCCAGTTGATGGCTTCACCCGTATCAGGGTGGAGCGCGCCAAGGATGCCCCTGAATTGGGTGCCTCGCAACTTGATCACTTGGCACCCAACGGCAGCCGCACAGGTTTCGGGATCGGTCAAATCGTATTGACTGCATTGGGGACCTTGCCCGGATTCATCAAGAGGTGGGATGTATGAGTTGAGGTTTTCGTGGTTGCCGATTTCTTCACAACAACCATAATGCAGCATGCACTCTTCATCGGTAAGGTTCCAGTCGTCGCATTTTAAATATTTTTCATAATCAAAATCATATGAAGGCACGCAGGTCTTGTTTTGATTACCGGTCAAGCCTTTGTCGTATCGGGTTCTAAAGATTTGGGAACGCTTAAAATCATTATTATTGAGCAAGGAGTTAAGTCCTTGGGTGGTGGCACCGAGTTCTGCGACGTGCAGATGGTCTTCGAGGGCTTCGCCCATACGCTCATAAAAAGAATCTCGATACATGATGGGGTTGTTCGTTGTGTTTTCGATTGGTTCCGAATTAAAACCAGACCCAAAGTTGAGTCCCAGCCCCAATCCGTTTGAGGGCTCACGCCTGTCAAGATTGTTTGAGAAGTCCGCTTCTGAGAAATTACCGTGTTCCAGGAGTGCCATGTATTCGCCTGCAGAGGGGTATTCTCCGGTCAGGGTAAAGGTGGCCCGATGGTAGAGTTCAGTGGCATTGTATTCCACTGCGCCAGCGTAGGGATTATGAAAAAGGTATTCACTGTCAGTGGGGCACACTTTGTTTTCACTGAGCCGATCCGCTAATTCCCAAAAGAGAAAGAAATCTTCAGAGCCCGGTTCAAAGAGGCGGCCGCCGCCATGCCCATAGGGCTTATCCATATCATCAGGGCTCGTAGGATCGATCAAGCCCGCCGGCTTTGCCACCATATAGGGAACGGGTTCACTGGTACTGTCGCGTTCATGTAAAATTTCTTGGTAAGGAAAGTAGTATTGGCTGCTTCCTTTGTAAGGCGTGATGCGACTCAGGTTCACATCAATGAAGTCTTCATCATCATCGTTGACGGGTTCGCCTTCTAATACCCCGAACCATGTGCCTTGCTCTCGACCGAGTCCGTACTCGTTGTGACAACCGGTACACTTCGTGAAAATGGGGCCCATGACTTCGCGAATAAAGAACGTACGGGCATTTTGACAGGGAGAAAACGAGGCCACCAAGTTATCGTAGAGTTGTACCCAGCCTTGAGCATCATTGGTTTTGGCGAAAATATCAATTATCGAATCTTTAACTTGGGTGGAGTTCAGCCGACAGGTGATTTTGCCTTGCGCGTTTGTGGTACCCGGGTTGGACCAAGTGCAGTTCTCTAAATCACCCTGGGTATTAGTCATGAAGACTTCGGCGCCCATCAGTGGCTGGGGCGTGCCCTGGTTAGCACCGAAGCCGCCCGCTTGATTTTGGTGGAGGCCCATAACCAATACTTCAATTTCGTGGGCCATCAGGCCATCGGCTTCCACTTCATAGCCTTCGTCTTCATTCGTGACCAAGAAGACTTCGGAGTGATCTGCGTTGACATCAAGAACCGCATAGTTGGAACCGGCATCATTTTCAGGGGCTGGTTCCGAGCCTGCATCTGTCTCTTCAATGGAGGGCCCAGCATCTGTACCATTGGATATGTCGTCCGCTTCTAAATGGAGAATCCAGTCGTAGATATCTGTGACATCGACAAGGGTTTGTCCGTTGGCAGCGAGGTTTTGAAAGCTGCTATTGGGGGGCATCTGCGTGTAGCCGAGCGACGTTGTAGGCTCACCTTGGTTCACCAATAACAGGTAGAGTTGGCTTGTTTCGGGTTGCCCCATTTGAACGAAGTCATCGTTGTAGACGATGGTTTCTTTAAAGGTTTCAAGATTTGTAAAGTAATCGCCAGAGTGACAGCCGTAACACGTTTGAGACAGCCCCAGGTAAATCTCTTCAGTGGTGAGTGGCCCTTCGTTGGTCACCCCGCCATCTTGTGCGGCGCTTGGCTCTGGACCGGCATCCATCAAATCGTCAGGTAAGGCCCCTGCGTCTGTGGTGGGGAGTACCCCTGCATCTAATTCTGGGATCGCAGGCTCAATTTCAAGATTTAAAAGCCACCATTCGATCTCGGCAAGTGAAACGGTGGTGTTTTGCAATGATTCATAGGGGCCAGGTGGATAGCCCCAGCTGGGTGGCATGTAGTTCGCGTTGTCGGAGCGCAGCCGATGAAACAGCGGGCTGTTTTCAGGATCGCCTGGATTGACCAGCAGCGGGTTTCGTACAACTTCCGATTCAAATTGGGCCAGGGTTTCGAACATTGGCAATCCATATGCACTTTGATCACCGTGGCAACTCACGCAAAAGACGCGCAAACCTTCGTATACCTCTTCTGTGGATAGCATTTCAATCACAGGTCCTGGGCCAGCATCTAAGATCATGGGTGAGCCCGCGTCTTCGCCTATCGTCTCACTACCTGCATCGAGCACCGATTCACCAAGGCCACCATCCATACCGTCGATTGGCATCGTCGGAGTAAGCGACAAAATCCAAAGCTCGATTTCGGCCATTGAAACATCCGTGTCTTCTATTGATGCGTATGGACCTCCTGCACCACTCGGCGGCATCATGGATGCAGCATTGTCACCTTGGAGCCGTTGGAAGAGGTTGCTGTTTTCAGGATCACCGGGCGAGACAAAGAATGCATCGTTGACCAAGGCTTCTTCAAAATGCGCATACGTCTCAAAAAGATTTGCCATGTAGCCATAGCTGCCGTGGCATGCGACGCACTTCGGGCGTAAGCCGAGATATATTTCTTCACTGGACAAGAGTTCGAGTTCTGTTTCGTTTCCAGCATCTACAATGGGGATGGCGCCACTGTTGCCCGCATCAACTGGTGAAGTGGCTTCCGTAGCGCCTGCGTCTTCTGGTAAAGCCGTATTTGTGTTGCCCGCATCCTGCGGTAAGTCTACGATTGTGGTACCCGCATCCTCTGGATGCACCGTGGTGATACCCGCATCTGGTGAAGTGATTACAACTGCGGTACCCGCATCTTCAGGCGAGGCAGATGTCGTGGTGCCTGCGTCTTCTGGTGGCGATGTGGTTATGGTGCCCGCATCCTTACCGGTCGCAGTTTCTTTTGGAGGTTTCGGAGGTTTATTTTCTTCTGTTTCGGGTGGGCAGCCCGCGAGCAGCATCGCTGCCAACGTCAAAACGAAAAACGAGCAAAAGCGTGACATGAAACCCCGACCAAAGGAAAAAATCCTATATTTCAGTATGCCAGTTCATCACTGAAATTGTCAAACGTGACGCGCCAAAACCCAGGAGTAAATCTTAGCGGGAGACCGGTTCTTGAGCAGGCAGGAAGTCTGCGAGGGTAGAGCGAAGTTCATGAAGTCTCACGGGTTTTGCCAAAAAGCCATTCATGCCCACTGCTTTTGAGCGATCAATGTCTTCTTTTTGTGCAAATGCGGTGAGTGCTAAGATGGGAACATCCATGTGGAGATCGTTTCGAATGAATTTCGTGGTTTCCCATCCATTCATGGTGGGCATTTGGCAATCCATGAGCACCAACGAATAGTCGTTGGTGTTCTCGTTTAGAAGTTCAATCGCTTCACGTCCGTTTTGGGCGATACTAATTTGCACCCCAATTCGTTGGAGCATTTTTTCCAACACACGTTGATTGATTTTATTGTCTTCTACAATGAGCACATGCCCGGATAAGGGGTGGGCGGAAGCTTGCATTGGTTGATTTGTTGATTCTATGTTGATCGGGGTATTGAAATGAATGGAAAATGTCGAGCCTTGGCCCTCTTCGCTTTGTAGCTCGATCGAGCCACCAAGGCATTGAATGAGTTCACGACAAATGGCGAGGCCGAGACCTTTTCCCTCAACCGGGTGGAGGGCAGTTTCTTCAACTTGGCGAAAGGCGTCGAAAACTTTTCCGTGCATACCCTTAGGAATACCCCGCCCGGTGTCACGGATAGAAACCGTTATTTTGGACGAGTTGGGATTTTGTTTTATCGCTGATGCCGAAATGAAGATACCCCCGACATCGGTGTATTTGATGGAGTTGGTAAGTAGGTTCAATAAAATTTGTTGTAGCTTTCCCTTGTCACTGTAAATTATTTGCGGCGTATTTGGGCCGAGCTCAAGCAACACTTCAAGCCCTTTTTTTTCTGCATTGGGTCGCTGACTTTGCACCACTTGCTCTATGAGGTCGTAGAAATTGATGTTTTGCATTTGAACCCGAATGGTGCCGGCCTCGATGCTGGAAATCTCGAGAAGATCATTGATAATGTCTTTCAGTTGCTCTGCCGAATTTTCGATCATGCGGAGTACATCTACTTTTTTTTCGTCGCTTTCTTCGGCAGTTAAAACATCGGTGAACCCGAGAATGCTATTGAGAGGTGTTCGTAAGTCGTGACTCATTCGTGCTAAGAAAAGGCTTTTTAAACGGTTTGCCTCCTCTGCTCTTGCTGTGGCTTGTTCTCTCTCCATAACGAGTTCAAGGTAATCGTTTTGCATGAGTTCAATCGCGCCGTAAACGTCTCCGAACAAGTCATCATTTTCTACTGGCATCGGTGTGGGCTTTAAAATGTCGTCCCAAGAAGAACGCGTGATATTTTGTAGCAACAAATCCATGTGCGCGTGATATTGTTTAATGATGTCACGTTGTTCGACCACAACCTGATTCAATTCTTGTAAGTCTTCGTGGGAACCGTCTCGCGCCACTTCTTCATACAGCGCGACCGGTTTTGGATGAGTGTCTGATAAAATCCCAAAAGCTTCTTCTAGAGAGTTCGCCAAGTGCCAATTCATGAATTTGTGTCGCGATAAAATCGTAAAAGAGCGGACAATAAAACGAACAAATCTTGATGCAATGAGCGTTACATGCGGGTATCGGTGTTGATTGTTAACATAGTAGCTTTCCCCGTAACGTCGAGATGCTGCATCGCTCCAGGTGAGTTTTCGTGTGTCCAAAATGAGATTGATTTGTTTTACTTTAAGTTCTTCAAGGATGCCGTCTTGCATGCCGTAGTAATGTTCGATGTCGCTTTGAGCCACGGCCCCTGAAACTTCAACGAGGAGGATCTGGTTATCGAGCACAGAAAAAACAATCTTTGCCGTTGTTGTTTTTGAAACATAACGCCATTCTTCTTTTTGCAAGACCCTTACATTTTTTTGTTGCAGTCGAATCGTTTTCGGGTTGTGTTTCCACATTTGAGAAAACGCGCTGTTATCCATGGGTAGATTGAAAAAGTCGCTGGTCTGTAATGGCGTGACAAAATGACTCTCCGCACAAAGTCTTTTGGCCTCGGCCAGTGCTTCTTCAAAATTTGGATGAAAAGAAACGTCGATGGTTTGCATTTTACGAACAACGGCGTATCCGATCGCCCTGACAACCAGATTGGCCCCCGCAAACGAAATCCCAATCATGGGATCCCATTGTTCAATGTCCTGAATTAACATTTTACGAGCGCGTCTAGATACCCGTTTGAGGTTTGCAACGTCTGCAACCACCGCGGCCCGATGGTTGGGAGCGTATTTTTTGATTGAGTCCGAAATTAAGTTACTCATTTTCAGGAATTCTTGAGCGGCATTTTCATCGATGACGCCAGAGTGCTCTTCATACAGAATTTGGGGGCTCAGAAATCTCATCTCGAGTTGATAGGTCTCGGAGTAGAAAACGAGATCTGACTCTTTGAGATTTAGTTTTCTCAGCCATTCCTGGTGTGTTTGCTCTTGCTCGGGTGTCGTCAAAGGCTCCGGGCTCCTCGTTCGTATGCTTATTAGATATTCAATAAATACACCGTTTTTAAGGCAATAAAAAGAGCGAGCACAAAAATAATAAATTGTATGGTTAGAAAAATTGCGAAACTGCTACGATCGAAAGGATGATGGCCAAAAAACATCTGTTTTTACTTGCAGACGTCTGATGACAGCGGACAGCGTCATGGTTTGTTCCCGGTGCGCCCCGCCAGAGTCAAACACCAGCCGTGGCCACCAATAAGAAATTTTGGGGCCCGGCCAAACGCGAACTAGGGTTTTGATTTAAATTTAGAAACCGCCTCTCAAGGCACGGTCGAAATGGGGCAGACGCATTCTATTTCAGATGGTGCGGCCACCATTCATGTCAAAATCCTCAATACGAACCAGATCGTCGCTATGCTGATGCTTCGGCGGTCTGGATGGTGGGGAATGGGTTCGGTAATTCTGCCCAGGCGGTGCTGTCGGTTAACGCCAGCGCTTCGTCCAGCAGACATTCGTCGAGACGCTTCCGCATGGCCGCTTCGTTCATCTGCTGACCAATAAAGACGATTTGCTGGATTCGATCACCAAATCGGTCATGCCAATCAGGTCGCTGGTCGGGTCGCTGCCCTTCGGGGAAATCCCATTTGTTGCGAGGGATTGTGGCCCACCACATTCCTGCGACATTAACGCTGCTGACGCCACCGGCTTGGGCCCATTCGTAAGCGATTCTGTGATCTGCTGCTACCCAGAAGAACCCTTTAGAGCGGAGTATGCCTTGCCAGTTTGTATCATCGTGAAGGAAGCACCAAAGTTTCATCGCATCAAAGGGTTGGGACGTGCGATAAGTGAAACTAGAAATTCCATATTCTTCGGTTTCCGGCGTATGTTCACCCTGCAGTTCTCGCATCCATCCTGCGGAGCTTTCTGCTTTCTCGTAATCAAAAAGGCCGGTGTTCAATACAGAGCCCAGGGGGATTTGACCCCTCGTCGTCATTTCAATCTTTGCACCCGGGTTGAGTGCTTTCATAATCCCCTTCACTTCGCTTGCTTGTTCTTCCGTCACGAGATCGAGCTTATTGAGGACAATCACATCAGCGAATTCTACTTGATCAATGAGGAGATCGGTGACGGTTCGATGGTCGTCTTCACCCAATGATTCGCCGCGCTCTTTAAGGGCTTCGGCTGCATTATAGTCCCGGAGAAAATTAGCGGCATCAACAACGGTAACCATCGTGTCGAGGCGTGAAACTTGCCCCAAGCTCAATCCGTTTTCATCCTCGAATGTAAATGTCTGGGCCACAGGGATAGGTTCTGAGATACCCGTGGACTCAATTAGGAGATAGTCAAAACGCCCCTCTTGAGCCAGGCGCGACACTTCGGCGAGCAGGTCATCACGCAGGGTACAACAAATGCAACCGTTCGACATTTCTACGAGTTTTTCTTCTGTGCGACTTAGTTCAGCGCCTCCCCGTTCAACGAGGGCAGCATCAATATTAACATCGCTCATATCGTTCACGATGACGGCTACTTTGAGACCATCACGATTGTTCAAAACCTGGTTGAGCAGGGTTGTCTTTCCGGCCCCAAGAAATCCAGAGAGAACAGTAACAGGAAGTCGTTCACTTACATCAGTGCTAATCGGGTTCATTTGTCTATCCATGAGTTGTTGGTGCTATGCATTCGCCTATTGGTGCAAGCGGCTTGCATTTAATGTTTAGGCATCACCAATTTTTAATGCAAGTGGGTTGCACCAACGCTTTAGGGGCATTCGGAATTGACCAAACCACTCTTAAAACCGCATAATTATGAGCTCGATGCGTGGTGGTACCCCTGAGAGGGGGGTGAATAAGCTGTTCGGGAACCCGGCTCTCAAAAAACAAAAAACCCCTCAATTTTGAGGGGTTTTTTGCTTGGCGGGGCGGACGGGACTCGAACCCGCGGCCTCCGGCGTGACAGGCCGGCGTTATAACCAACTTAACTACCGCCCCAGCGGTGAGTTGAAACAACGGTTTATGCGATTTCAGCGCCAGTGGTCAAGGGGGAAAGATACCCCTTAGACAAATTCTTGAAGCGAGGCCAACTCAAAGACAGACCGATAGGCCTCCTGGGCCATGGCATGGTCAAAAAACTGGGCCCAGACCGGGTTTTGGGAGAGGGTGGCCGAATCGGCCAGAACGATCAACTGATGTTGGGCCCGGGTCATGGCCACATTCACCCTACGTTCGTCCGCCAAGAAACCCACTTGGCCCTCTGAATTGCTGCGGACCGTATCAAAGATCATCACTGACTTTTCCCGGCCTTGGAAGGCATCTACGGAGTCCACTTCCAGGCCTTCCAGGATCAAATCGGTCAGGTGGTGGTGCAGCCAAGCGACTTGGGCCTTATAGGGGGTGGTGACGCCCACTTGTTTGGGGCTGAGGCCCGTGCTGAGAAGCGCCCTAATGAGCTGAATCACCCATTGGCCGTGGCCGGGGTTCTCTCGGCTTTCACTGGTGAAATGGAGCTGGTCTTCCAGGCCTGCGCCGGCGGTATCGATGACATCTAAGGCTTTGTCTTCACACAGAAGGGGATGGGGCTGCATGAGAATATCTTTCAAGCACCGGTTTGTGACCATGGAATGGGCTTTGAGCTGGCCTTCGTAAAATTGATGGGATGGGAAGGCCATGAGCTGAGACGACATGCGATGCTGAACTTTCAGCATTTCAGAGTATTGATCTGATCCGTCCGCCTCCATGAGCTGCTCAAAAAGAGGGCGGGAGGCGGGGTGGGACGCCGCCTTGGGATGTAGCAAGGTTGGGGGCAACTGCTTGTGGTCTCCAGCCAAGACCAACCGTTCTGCTCTGAGCAGCGCCCGCAAAACGGCCGGATTGAGCGCTTGGCTGGCTTCATCAATGATGGCCGTATTGAACTGAATATCGGCAGGCACATGATTGCAAAAACCGGTGAGCGTGCCGCAAATGATCCGAGATCGCTCCAGAACATCGTGCGCAGCTTGATTCTCTAAAACACGAGCTTCGGCCAGCAGCTGTCGAATCTGTTGCCTGAGCTCCTTGAGAAGTGCTCGATCGGGTCTACCACGGCTGGCTGAGCGCCGACTCATTTGACCTTGAAGGGTAAAGGCTTCTTTATAGAGCTTTTCCGACATCTTACGGCGTTCGTGGTTGGCGGTTTGAGCCGCCAGAGTGTGGCTTTCTAGGGCCGGGTGAACCCTTGCTGGATGCCCCACGCGGGTGAGTGGCAAATCCGGATCTGCACGCAGTAAGGCCAACGCCAGATTATCGGTGGCGGCATTGGAGGCGGCGGTACATAGGATCCGCTCACCTCGGTCGTTGAGCAGGCGGGCCGTTTCTACCAGCACCCTGGTTTTACCGGTGCCGAAAGGTCCGTGAATCAGTCCGATATCAGGGGCCAAAACCCCATGGGTGACTGCTTTTTTTTGTTCTTCATTCAAATGGGAATCGTGAAATCGTAAGTCTTGAAGATGGGTGGGCTGTGGCGCATTGGCGCCCAACAGTGTGTTGAGCATCCGTGCCAATTTACCCTCGGCACTGAGACACTCCTCCACTGCAGCTGCCAGCATGGAAAGTGTTTTTTCGTCGTCACAAAGCAGGATGTGGTACTTGCTATTGAGATCGATGGTGTCGGGGGTGATCACATGGATGCTCTGTTCACCCACCCGACCCAACACGCCTTGGGCCGCTACGGCATGGTTTTCGTCTACCAGCAACAAACGCACCACGGCACCCGTCCGGCCGGCAAACTCTTGCATGTGTCCTTTGCGACTGGGGTCTTCTCTAAAAATCAACCGCACTTGACCGCCCAGCGCCGGTTTTTCTTCGTCTAAAATGGGACGGCGAACCAGCAAGCCATCATTTTCCAAGTGTTTGGTGCTCTTGTCTTCTAGCCGGCTTTTATTGCGCGCATGGGCCTCTTCGTGCTCCAGGTCGAGCAGGTTTTTCATGCCCTCCAGCTGGGCTTGGGTCTGATCTGTGAGTGCGGCCATCGGTCAGTTGTTCCATCACCTTGTTTTTTAAAGGAGATATCACGTTTTTTTCTAAAAAATCCAGCTGGCTACGCCATAAAGGCCCTTGCGACATATACTAATTAAATGTACGACTTTAGCCGACACGATTTGCTAGCGAATAAGAGAGGTAAACATGCAGCAGCGACACGCTTATTACCGATTTTTCATCCCTTTTCTTGCCCTTTTTGCCTTGGGCTGTGCTGAAGAAGCGCTCAAAGAAATTGCCCCAAGGATTGCGGTGAGTGTTTGTGAAACCCCAGTGGTTTCAGTGGACGGAAAGGTGTTGGGCGGTGTGGCCGACTGTGAAGTGGCTTTTGGCCAAGCAGATATCTCCGTGCGTGCCACGCAGGAGATCACGGTCAGCAATCCTTCTTCAGTGGAGCTGGTGATCGACTCGGTGGTGCTGTCTGAGGATTCAGATCCTTCTTACCGAATCGATTTGGCGCCCGAAAGCATCGGTCCAGGCCTCAGTGCCGTGTTACAAATATCCTTTCGCCCCAACTTTGAATCTTCCCTCGAAGGCGAAGCATACATTTACAGCAATGCTAAAAACTTGGGCCAAGATGAAGCAGTGGTCATCAAACTCACCGGAACCGGTGTAGATAACGGATTACCGGCCTTAGAACTCGTTCCTTCTGATTGTGATTTCGGGAATGTGGCAGTGGGCGGTATCGGCCAATGTGACATCGCAGTGCGGAACACCGGAAATCGAGCCTTGGTCATTGACTCTCTCGAACTGCTGAACAGTGAAACCATCGTGCCTCCCGAAAGTGAACTGGATGAACCCTTCGGCTTTTTTGGGCGCGCACCCACCGAAAACGATGCCATTGAAGCGGGTCAAGAACTGACCCTGTCCATGCGTTTTACACCGGACGCACTGGGTGGCTATTACGGTCAACTCAAAGCCGTGACCAATGATCCCAATCAAACTGAAGTGTCCATTGGGCTCGAAGGGGTGGGCGTGAACCCACCCACCGCCACTTGTGGTATCAAATCAATCAACGGTGATGCGTCCGCCGTGGGCAACGACATTGAGCCCTTAGACGACGTCGTTTTGACTGGCGAGGCCTCCGAAGCATCCGTGAGCGAAGGCAACATTGTGGGCTACGAATGGGAAATCGTTCACCAACCCGGTGGCAGTAATGTGACTCTGAGTTCACCCACCGAGGTGGACACTGGCTTCTCTTTTGCGGGTCGTTCAGGCATCGATTTGGCAGGGACCTACGTGGTGCGATTGACGGTCACTGATGACTTGGGAACGCGAAGCATCAACGACTGCACGGTAGAATTTGAAGCCATTCCAACCGACACCATCCACGTTCAGCTGGTTTGGGACACTTCCTACGGTGATATGGATTTGCACATGACCAAAAAGAACAGCCAAAACGAATATTGCATCGGTTGGAGCAGCGCCACTCCCACCAGCAGCACGCCACAAAGCACCACCAACTGCAGCGGAGAGCAACTAGATTGTTATTGGAGCAACTGCAAACCGACTTCCTCCAGTAACTCCCCGCCAGACTGGGATGCAGATGGCGTTTCGCGTAGTTCGGGAGACCCTTCATTGGATATCGACGATTTGACCGGGTACGGGCCAGAAAACATCAATATCGATGAGGCCGTCAATGGGTCCTACTTGGTCGGCATTCATCACTTCTCATCGCCTCAAAGTGGCGGCATCGGCAACACGGTGCGCATTTACCTGTACGGGCAGCTTCAAGCTGAGTTCTACAATGTATTGGAGCCCGTGGGTGAGCAAGGCAATTTCTGGGAAGTGGCCATCGTTCATTGGCCCGATCCAGAGACCGGGGTGCCATGTATCGAAGATTTGTCTACTTCGCATCTCGAATGTCCTGATTACTAACCCAACACAAACCTATTTAGACGGAGCAGAAAATGAACAAACTGCAAAAGATGACTTACTGTTTGAGCGCGTTCGGGTTGGCTTTATGGTTGGGCGCTGGTTGTACCCCCAGTGGAACACCCACTGAGCTGGTGGTGCCTCCTGCCCAGAGTAATGCTTGTACGGAGCACGCTGCGTGTGGTGCGGATCACCTCTGCGCCAACGGTGTGTGTACCCCAGGCCAATGTTGGCCCGACTACACCCGCGACCAGTGTTCAGAAAATGAAGATCTGGGCCCTTATTGCTGTAAAGCTTGGCAGGTTTGCGGGGACTTGTACGAGTGCGTTCCCGATCCAGAAAGCCCCATTGGTGCACAGTGTGAAGAAGACCAAGAGTGCCCCAATCCAGGTGAATTCTGTTCTGCTGGTTCATGTTATCACCCGTCCGGGCGAACTGCTTGTACCACCACGGCACAATGCGGCGCTGACGAACGTTGTGACCTCGAAGCTTTTCTCTGCGTGCCTGACCGTGGGGGTTGTACCTTTTGTGAAGACTACCCCGAAGTCTGCTGTGAAGACGGCTGGGTGTGCGATCCAGCAACCACCCGTTGTGTGGAGCAAGGCAGCCAAGAATGTACCGAAGAAACCGAAGCCACCGATTGCCGGCCCGGACAGCAATGCCACCAAGGTCGCTGCGTTCAATGCGTGACCGATGACGACTGCGGTCCCGGTACCGAATGTTCTGAGGCCACCGGCAACTGTTATTCCGTGCTCAATCACTGTGAAACCGATGATGATTGTCGCGACGGTCTGCGATGCTCCCCGAGCAGCAGCGAATGTGTCATGCCCGAATGCGAAGATGATTTGGATTGCCGCACCAGCTACGATGAGCGTTACACTTGTGATGAGAACACCTTCTCCTGTCAGCTTCAGGCTCCGGAGTGCGATCCTGAAACCGACGAGCCCAATGGCAGTACTTCCAACGCCAACGCCATTTCCGATGGGGCTTACAGTGCGTTTATCTGTCGCGGCGATACCGATATCCTTTCTTTTCCGGTGAGCCCTGAAAAACGCTACAGCGTAGAATTGACCGTGAATGGCACCTCTTCTTCTGGAATTGAATTCGGACTGTTGGACGCCGAAGGCTTGGCTTTAGACTCCGACACGGTCTCTTGGGACGGCAACGCCATGGTATCGGGTTCCTTCTACGGTTCTGAGGCAAGCACCTGGTACGTACGTGTCGTGGCCAATGTCACCGATGCAGATCAATGGAGTTACACTGTCACACTGACTGAAACCAACGCACCGCCACCCGTAGAGTGCATCGACTCTGATACCACAGATGATGAGGATTTCTCGGACGCGAGATTCGAGCCTAACAATTCATTCGCTACCGCATATGAGTTGGCATTAAACCCTGATGAGTCGGTCATTCATTCATTCGCGGCTTGCCACAATATGAACACCACCACTTGCTTTTGGTCCGACGATTGTTCCGGTGATGAAGAGTGCGTTGGCGATGTTTGTGGTATCGTTGACTTGGACTGGTATAAGCTGACCCTGCCCACGCAAAACAGCTTGGATGTCACCATGGAATTCGAGCATGACGAAGGCAACCTGAGCTTGTATCTGTGTACCTCTGAAGACTGCATTGAATACAACAACGACGATGGCCAAGTGGATGAAAGCGTTAGTTATTCTGACGTGGAGAGAGTGAGTGCAGGCGATTCATATGAAACGCTGTGGCTCGCGGTGGATTTGGGTTCAAACTATTACCCCGAACCTGCACCTCAACAGGCGTACACGCTGACGTTTACCACCGAGGGGCGTCCTGACGAGTGTGATGACGATTTGGGTGAGCCCAATGATGACACTGCTGCCGGCGCTCAGTCCATGACCGTAGACCAAACCATTGGCGCCATGCGGTGCCGTGAAGATATCGATCATTATGAAGTGACCATTCCGGCGAACCACACAGGTACGGTCAGCCTCAGTTTTTCTCACTCTTCGAGTTCTTCCAACAGCGACGACTACGGCAACCTCCAGTTAGAATTGCTGGATAGCAACGGAAACGTCACAGACGACAGTGACAGCTCGAACTACAGCAATGGCATTGAATCCATCGAGATTCCACCGGCTTCTACAGAACAAACGTTGGTGGTTCGCGTGAGCTTGAGTTCCACCTCGTCCATGTCTGAAACCCAAGATTACACCATTGCGGTTTCATCTTACGATTCCGAAGTGTGTGTGAATTCTGAGCCTACGCCCAACAACGACCAGTCCTCTGCCACCAGTATCCGACCCAGTGCTGATTTCACGGGTACCGTACAGGCCTGTGATTACGACAGCGGTAACAACAATTGTCACATGTGTGGGCACAGTGATGATGATTGGTATCACATTGGAAAACTGTTCGCAGACCAGAACATGACGGCGACTTTGACCCACGAGACCAGTGACGGTGTTCTCGGGTTTGAGTTGCGGGCTGCGTCCACTGAAGCGTCTACGGCCTATTACCGCGCCGGTGACAGCAACAGTCAGCAAGAGAACGTTCTCACGATCGACTGGACGGAAAGTGCAAACACCCAATCAGGTTCTGAAAAAGAATACTACATTAAGGTATATGCCGAGGGTGATACCGGACACCAAGCCCAAACCTACCAACTGCAGGTTAATTTTTCTGCCGCATGTTTTCCCGATTCCTATGAGTTGACGGGATCCAACAACTCACAGCAAACAGCCACTGAGGGGCGCGATGGCTCTACCGGCGAGTTAACGGTCGACAATATTACCGCAAGCCTGTGCAGCGGTGACACAGACTATTATAAATACTTTCTGCTGCAAAATGAGACCATCACTGTAACGCCAGGCACTGGTGAGACCAAAATCACCATCATCAACAGTGGTGGCGATGTATTGGCAGAGTTGGCCGATGCAGCAGATGGGGGCCCCGCCAGCGACAGCATGAGTTACACGCACGAAGCGTTTCAGCAAACCGAAGTATTTGTGAAAGTCGAAAGACTCGCTGATGCCGAAGGCAGTGACTACACGGCAACGGTCGGGATCGAATAACTCTCGGTTTTGCACTCAAATCAAAACACAAAAAAGCCGGCCCAAGAGCCGGTTTTTTTTCGTCGTCTGCTGTCTCTTCCTAGGTCTGTTCATGGTTTGGTGCACAATTAGAAAAAGCCCGATGGTGCATGCACCGTCGAGCTTTCACTGATGAAGAAAAAGAGCTGATTAAGCGCGTTCTGCGTAAACCGATGCTTTCTTTTTGTCTTTGCCCAACCGCTCGAACTTCACGTAGCCATCGATGAGGGCGAAGAGGGTGTGGTCTTTGCCACAACCGACGTTGTTGCCAGGGTGAATCTTGGTGCCGCGTTGGCGAACCAAAATATTACCGGCTAAAACTTGTTGCCCGTCGCCGCGCTTGACGCCGAGGTATTTGGGATTGGAATCGCGACCGTTACGGGTTGATCCTTGTCCTTTTTTATGTGCCATGATGCAAACTCCTGACACCGCTTAGGGGTGCCGTTTAAAATCTATCCAGAAATTTTTTCGATGCGAACTTCGGTGTAACGTTGACGGTGACCACGGTTCTTCTCGTAGCCGTGACGTCTGATTTTTTTGTAAACACGAATCTTCTCACCGCGAACGCCTTCGCCATCTTTACCCATATCGGTAACGACCGCGTTAACGACAGCGCCTTCTACCAAGGGGGCGCCCACTTTAAAGTTGTCACCACCGACCATCAGGACTCGGTCGAAATCAACCTTGTCGCCTTTTTTTAGGTCTTTGCGCAGATCGATGCGCAAACGCTCACCTTCAGTTACACGGTGTTGTTTGCCACCAGCTTCAATAATTGCGTACATAATGTTCCTCGCACTTGTTCTTGGCGTCACCATCGGCCAGGGCAGAAGGCCCAGGGGATCGCGACGCGGCGATCAAAAAAGATGGGTGAAATCAACAGGATAGGACCAAGGCTGTCAATAGGGCCCGAGTGGGGGTGTGAAAACAATAAAAGGCTTAATTTACAGTGTCTTAGCTCGATCACGAACCTCTTTGAGTGAAACTGTCTCTGAGTTTGAACAGCCCTTGGAGCAGTGTGGGCAGGAAAAGTAGGGTCAGAAGTGTTCCCAGGACCAAACCGCCGATCACCACGATCCCCAAGCTCGCATAGGGAACACCCATGATGGCGCCATCTCCCATGGCCATGGGGACCAGTCCACCAATGGTCGAGGCCGCGGTCATGACAATGGGCCGAAAACGATCCTTGCCCGCGGCCAATAGAGAGGTTTCAATGGCGATGCCCTGACGCGCGTAGTGCTGGACACGATCCACAAAAACGATGGCATTATTGACGATCACCCCGACCAAAACCACCATGCCCACGCCACAAGTGAGATCGAAGACGGTGTTGGTCACAAACAGGGCCATAAAGCCGCCGGCCACCGCAAAAGGCACAGATAGAATGACCGAAAATGGCAACAGCACACTCTCAAACAAAACACCCATTAAGACAAACACCAACAATAGTGCATACAAAAACGCGTCCATCTGGCTTTTTTTATCGTGTCTTCTTTGTTCAAACCGCTCGCCCAAGTCGTAGCTGTATTGCTCTGGCCATTCAATTTTAAGGAGCTCGGTTTTAATGATGTCGTAAATACTGTCACGGTCTTCCACATCGGTATTGATGTTAATGGTAATGGCGGTCTTACGATCTCGTCGCAAAATAGAGCCAAATGTTTTTCCGTAGGTTTTCTCGGTGATGCTTTGTAAGGCCACCTGGCGAGTTTCACCGAGGCTTTGTGGGGTGTTGCGGGTGAGAGGCATTTGTAAGGCTTCTTCAATGTTTTCTCTCCAATCCTCATGGCCACGAACCCAAACCTCCACTTGTTCCCCATTCATGTCGAACAGCGGCAATTGCGTCCCTCGCATGGTTCCACCTAAAGCCCCGGCCACATCCATGGCAGAGAGGCCCAGACGCGTCGCTTGATCTCGCCTGATTTGGATTTGAATTTCTTCATTGCTCTGGGCTTCCGGCGCCACTTCTACCCTTGAAAACTCTTCAAATGGCAGCAATCGTTTTTCCACCTGCTCGGCCAAACCCAGCAACATATCGGAGTCGGGGCCGAACAAGCTGAGCGTGATCGAGGCCTCAGATTGTCGCGTGCGTTCTCGCCATCCCAGCTGGTGGGATACGCCTGCGCGTTTGGGAACCAATTCTCTCATGATGGCAATCACTTCGCTGGTGGGCATCTCTCCGCCTTTGAGCTTGTGAAGAACGAAATTCACGTACGCGGTTTGGCGGGCCTCTTCCAGTTCGGTGTGCATGGTTTTGATGCGAAGTTTTTCTTTGTCTTTCAATGCGGCATTTTCAAATTCTTTCAAAAAAGCATCGCGTTCGTTGAATGACATTTTACCTGGAAAATTAATGTGCACCCGAAACATGACTCCCAACGCTGAGCGTTCGCCGGAAGGCACCGCTTTTCCCATTAAAGTCGCAGCGATTAAAACAGCCAAAGAGACGGAGCACACCCAAGTGGGTTTTCTTAGGCACAACGCCAATAGATTTTGATAATGTTTGGCCATGCCCATTTCGCTGGGGGCGGATGCAGAGCGTCTTTTAGCCAATAAAAAGCGACACATGGTGGGGACAAAATACAAGGACGCAAATAAGGATGCGATGAGCGCTAAACAGACGGGAATACCCATCTTTTCCAGGAAAAAAGAAATCTGGCTTTTTCCGCCCAGCAATCCAATGGGCAAAAAGACAACCACCGTGGTCAGGGTGGAGGTGGTGATGGCCAAGCCCACTTCGGATGCACCGGCCCGCGCCGCATCGTAGTTGGCCAAGCCGTTTTGTTGATTTCGGTCGATGGCTTCGCAGATCACCACACTGTTATCCACCACCATGCCGACCGCTACCATGAAAGCCATGAAGGTCATCACATTGAGACTTTCGTTCATGAAATACAGGGCGGACATGGCCATCAAAAGGCTCAGCGGAATCAAAGAGGCCATGATGGCGGTGAGCACGTATCTGCGAACAAAAACAAAGAGAATGAAGATGGCAATAAGCCCGCCCAGTAAAGCGGATTCTTTGAGCCCATCAATGGCATTCTCGATTTCACGTCCCTGGTTCTTTAAGAAAAGCAGTTCGGTGTCCCGGAGGCGAGGCTCTTTCGATTGAAGCGACTCAATGGCAGCCATCACTTCCTGACAAATTTCAACGGTGTTGGCCTCCGAACTTTTAAAGATTTTGAAAAAGATGGCGGACTGACCGTTGAGCCGATTGATATTTTCTTTCTCCTCTCGAATGATTTTAACAGACGCTACATCGTCGAGGAGCAAACCTGGTCGAATGGGAATACCTTTGTAGTCTTCAAGGCTGCTCATCTTTCCCATGCTTCGGACCCAAAAACTCTTCCCGCTCTCTCGGAGTTTACCTGATGCGAGCACCCAATTCTCCGCCCTTAATCGAGCAAAAAGTTCAGCGGCAGTCATCCCAAAGGCTTTGAGCTTGTCCATGTGGGGTTCAATAATGATTTTCCGGGATTCAAAGTTACCCACATCGACGCGGCTGACACCAGGAAGACGCTCCAGAGTTTGGGTGATGTTTTTATTAATGAAGGTGTCAAGGTCATCATAGACTTCTGTTACGGGCCACGCAAAAGACAATATCTCTTCGTCGTTTGGGCTGAACCTCCAGATGAACGATTCCCCCGCTCCTGCTGGTAATCGAGCTTTGAGCCTTTCAAGCCGGTCTCGGATTTGATTGTAGGCGGAAGTCATATCCAGCCCATTTTCAAACCGAATAAAGGTCCCTGCCCAGTTGGCGTTGGCGCGGCCTTGGATTCGTTTGATTCCCGATACGGTGCCGAGTAGCTCTTCCCAAGGTTTGAGAACTTCTTTTTCAACCTCAGTGGGGGTCGCGTTGGGATAGTAAACTTGAACCCACAAGAACGGTGCCGAAAACCCGGAGGGCAAAAGTTGGACGGGCATCTTCACGTAGGCGACTGCGCCCAGTAAGAGGATCACCCAAGCCGCCATTAAAAGGGTGACCGGCCGTTGCAATCCCAGTCGAATCAGGAAGAAAGGTTTGCGTTCATTGGCCATCAGCTGGCCTCAGGGTTTTGCGGCGAGGGCTTTACCGGCGATGGGAAAATGAACAGGAGTGCAGGAATCACTCCCAAGGTGAGTACCGTCGCCCAGGTTAATCCGGTGATCACGGTCAGGGCGAGAGGCAAACGAACCTCGGCCCCGGCTCCGCCGAACAAGGTCATGGGCAAGAGACCCAAAATGGTCGTCAATGCGGTAATTAGAATGGGTCGAAAGCGCATGAGTGCCGCCTCTTGAACCGCCTGTGCCCAACTTTGAGAGCGTGCGCGTTGATTGGCAGTGTCCACCAGGACAATGGCATTGTTCACCACGATCCCCACCAGGACGATCATGCCCAGCAAGGCCATAACGGAAAGTGATACCTGGACGACCATCAAGCCAAGCAAGGCACCCACCAACGCCAACGGAACCACACTCATGATCAGAAGAGGCTGTTTGAGACTTTCAAACTGGGCGGCCATGACAACGTAAACTAAAAATACCGACAGCAACAATGCATACCCCAAGGACGCCAATGAACTGTCCATTTCTTCGGCCTGTCCCCCCAGTTCCATTTGCGTGCCCACGGGGGTAGGAATCACGTCTAATTGCTCCCGTAAAATATTGTGTAGGCCGCCGAGATTAAACCCCGCGTAGTTGGCGGAAATTTGTGCGGACCGCCTTCCATCAATACGCCGGATTTCCATGGGACCCTCTCCGATGTTGACGTCAGCAAGGTGCCCCAAAGTCACCAACTGGTCTTGATGGATAAATAGCGGCTTTTGTTTGACGTCTTGAAGCTCGAAGGACAATCGGTGTTGTGGTAACAATCGAATATCCACCAAACGGCCTTGGTGCGGGAACGTTCCTACGACTTCGCCCAGCAAATGGGTTTTCAGCATGCGTGCAACCTGAGGCGCGTTATATGGAAGTGTGAGTAATCGCTCCCGATTGTATTGCACTTGATATTCCGGGTACCCCGGTTGAAGCGAAGAACGAATATCTTTAATGCCCTCGAGACGTTGTAATTTTTGTAGTGCTTGTAAGTTCAGACTCTTCAGTAAAAAGGGGTCGTGTGCTTTGACGTAAATGGACACCGGCTTTTTCACACTAAACAAAGCTGGAGATGAAATATCAATTTGGGCATCAGGAAGGCTTTGCGATAAAGTGCGCAGACTGCTCTCTAGGCTGCGTTCGGCGTTTTGCAGGTCTTGGTTTTCAGCGTTGGGAAACTGCATGAAAACTTGAGCAATGTGCTCCCCAACATCTTCTAGTTTTTCGTCTTCGGGATCGATGCCTGCAGCCAGTACTGTTTGAAGCTTCGGATGTTTTTTTCGGACTGCGTCTAGAAATGTCTCGGTTTGGATAACGGTTTGCTCTAAGGGCGTCCCCACGGGAAATCGTATGGCGGCCTGTAAAGCGCCCTGGCTCATATTGGGGATGAGCGAGAATGCCAAACTGTTCGCATTGCCCAGGACGACGAGGGTGAGGAGGACGACCCCAATACAAAAAGTCCAGGGTCGGTGTTGGATGTTCGTGAGTTGGGATTGGTATTTTTGTTTGAGGCCCTTTAGCGCACCGTGAAAAGCTTTCAGCAATGGCTCAGCGAAAATGGCAAATACCGAAGAAACGCGTTGCAGGAACCACTGGATGATAAAATAGAAAAACCAAAGCACATTTCCGAGTAAGGGAAAAAGAAGCTGTGCAGTAAGATTAAAAAGGGATGCGAAAAGCCACAGCACGATAAAGAATGGCCAAGTGAGCCAGGCCACCACTTTCATCACGCCTTTTTTTCGGTTGTTCTTTTGTAGCCGGTTTTTGAATTCGGCCATCAATTCCTGTGTTTTTGGTTTTTGAAGTGAAAAGAAACGTTTCTCTTTGGTGCTATTCTCCATTTGCACGCCCAGAAGTCGGGGGGCCAAGGCGGGTACCACGGTGAGTGAGACCACCAGTGAGGCCAGCAATGAAAAAACAATGACCAAGGAAAGATCACCAAAAAGCTGACCTGCAATGCCTTCCACGAAAACAATGGGGAAGAAGACCGCCAAGGTGGTGAGGGTCGAAGCAATGACAGCCTGCGCCACCTCCTTGGTGCCCTTGACCGCCGCCTGCAGCGGGGCGAGTCCCTCATCTTGATGGCACCGGCTGATGCTTTCCAGCACGACGATGCTGTTATCCACCAACATGCCAATGCCCAAGGCCAATCCCCCCAAAGTCATGAGGTTTAAGGAGATGTCTTGGGCGAACAACGGGATGAAGGTGGCCATCACCGACAGTGGAATGGACAGGGCCATGACCAAGGTGGGTAAGAACCTTCGCAAAAAGAAGAAGAGGATGAGAACGGAAAGGCCCGCGCCTTGTAGAGCCGTGCTTTTGACCTGTTCGATGGCTTCTTCAATAAAAGTGGCGCGATCTTGCAACAGAACCACCTTCATTTTGTCGGGAGATTTGATGCCTCGCGTGAGGCGTGCACGGATTCTTTGTGCCACCGATACGATGTTGCTGTCTGCTTCTCGGTAGATTTCAATGAGGACCGCCGGTTTGCCATCCACGCGGGTCATCACTTTTTCATCGCTGTGGTCTATTTTGACCTTCGCGATATCTGAAAGCCGTAAATCGCTTTGTAGATCGGGCAAAAGTGGTAAGGCGCTTAGCTCCTCGATGGAGGAAAATGCGTTGTTCGCGCGCAAGAAATAGTCGGTCTGTCCGTCTTTGATGCGACCGCCCGGCGCATTCACATTGGCGTCAGTGAGTCTCTTACTCAATTTCAGCATATCGAGACCACGCAGGGTCATGGCACCGGTATCCACTTCCACATGGACCTGCGGCTCTAGGCCTCCCCGAGGTCGTGCCGACGCCACACCGTCAATGGCTTCAAGCCTGCGTCGCACCACCTCTTCCGCGTGCACCCACAGGTCTGTGAGCGGTGCATCGCCAAACAATCCCACTTGCGCAACCGGTTCCAAGGTGGGGTCGTATCGAAGAATCAGTGGCTTTTCTACGCCCTCTTTGAGTCGGACACGGTCAATTTGCTCTGCAATGGTTTGCAGGGCCACATCCACATCCGTGCCCCATCGAAATTCAAGGTTGATGTCTGCGCGTTCTGCCCGTGATACAGAGGTCATGTGTCTGAGTCCGGGAAGGGTGGCGAGGCGTTCCTCTAAGCGCACCGCAATTTCGGTTTCAACTTCATGTGGGGCTGCACCGGGGTAGGCCGTGCGAACGGTCAAGGTGGGGTAACTGATATCGGGCAGGAGTGTGAGCGGTAGTTTGTTGTAGGAGATGAGTCCAAAGACAAAAATCGCAATGGTGACCATCAGCACGGCAACGGGTCGCTGCACCACAGAAGCAAAAGGGCCGGTTGATGGCGAAGGAGGCGCTTGGTGGCTTTGCATGGGAACTATTTCCGTTTTCCGTATCGCCGTTTTTCTCGTTTGTCGTTGGAATCTTCTACGGGCAAGGTCATGGTGGTTTTGACCGCCGTACCATTTTTAAGTCCGCTTTGGCCTTGTACAATGATTTGATCGCTGGTGTTGATATCGCCGCTGATCTCAACCATGTCACCGTTGCTCAGTCCGGGTTGCACGTATAACTTCTCCGCTTGCATGGCATCGTCTTTTTTGATCAGGCGAAAAAGATATGCACGGTCGTCTTCGTACAGCAAAGATTTTTTGGGCGCCAACGTGGCCTGGGCTTTATGATCGGTGTGAATGCGGGCCCGAATGAACATGCCTGGTTTGAGAAAGGCGTCCGGCTTCAGGGCGACGACGATCTCAACGGTGCCACTTTGCGGGTTGACTGCGGGATGAATGCGCAAAATTTCACCGGTGAATGTTTTGGAGGGCGCCGCCAAAGGATAAACTTCGACGCGTTGTGCTTTCTCAACGTTTGCCAATCGATCCTCTGGGATGCCCAGCCGCACTTCCAATCGTGAAAAATCAGACAGGACAAAAGCAGGTGCTGCAGGATTGGCGGTGGCTCCCGTCTCCCAGTGTCGCTTGACCACCACACCGGTAAAAGGGGCGCGAAGTTGAGTTTCGCGGAGGTTTTTCTTGGCTTCGTTAACCGCCAGGGTCGCCTCTTCCATGGAGTAGTTGAGGTTTTCGAGGGTCTCTTCGCTCTGTATCTTTTCGGCCACCAGTTTTTGGACACGAGATTTTTCTTTGGTGAGGCGTTCGAGTTGCAGTGTGGCGCGGCGGAGTAGAATGGTCTCTCGCTCATTGTCCAGTTGGCCCAAGCTTTGACCGTTTTTCACCACGTCGCCTTCTTCGGCTGATACGCGCACAATGCGGCCAGCGCGTTGGCTCATCAAGGTGACTTCACGTTTGGCGCTGATCACCCCGCTGGCTTGTAAATAAGCGGAAACAGGGCCTTGTTGAAGGGCGCTGGTTTCTACGTAGACGGCATCCGACCCCTTTTTCTGTTTTTCGTTTTTGGCTTTTTGCGCTGGTGCTTCCTTGCAGCCGGACAGCTGCACCGCGAGCGCGAAACACACGGAACACAGAAGTCCTTTAAAAATCAAAATCTTGGTCTTTTGGTGCATGTCTATGATCCCGAACGTTTTCCCCATAAGTATAGGAAAAACAAATAAAAACAAAAAACTGTTCCCTAAAAGGGGGCTTGCTCCGTTTTTTTAATTTCTTCTTTTGTGGCGCGGACTTGCCGGCCTGTTAAACTATTAAGAGAGGGGTCTAAAGCGCCGATAGGAACAATAGGCACCCTGAGGAGGAAAAATGCGCCATAAGACGCCAGTCTCCCCGTCCGCTTCTTGGATGTCGGGCCGGGAATTGACCGAACCTGAAAGAAAGGCTTTTCGTCGTTCAAAAGCGCGACTGGTCTTTGGGGTGATGACGGTTGTATTGGGTTCTTTGTTGGCTTTCTCATTGTTGGTTGAACAAGCCCAGAAAGAACATCCGCTGACCCGGGTTCAGTACCATGACAACGGCGCGGTGAAGTTAAAGGCCATCTATCTGTCTGGGGTAACCCATGGTTTGTGGCAGCGTTGGTACAAAAACGGTCAATTGATGGAATCGGGTCATTTCTTTAACGGTCGCCCAGACGGATGTTGGGCTCATTACTACGCCACGGGTGACGTGGCGAAGCATGCCTGTTACGACCAAGGATTGTACGAAGGCCACGTGGTGTCCTACCGGAAAAATGGCACCGTTCGGCACAGCCGATTCTATCAAAAGGGCAAGATGACTCCAGTGACGCCATTTTACTATCCGCTCTTGGCCAACAATACACTGTGATGTTTGGCCTTAAGGCGTTTCTGTAACACCCAAATACATAAAACCGGAGCCGTTTTCGGAGCTAAAGGGAATGCGCAAGGTTCCCCGCAGACCCACCTCGAGGGCAGCATGCTCACTCAACAAATGGGCCATGCTTTCGGGGCCGCCCACTTCCGGTTTGTAAAATAACCGTAATCCTGGCTGGCTATTTTTTTCTTTAAAGCGGGTGATGGCTTCCGAAATGGGGGCAGGGCAATTCGGATTGGCCCATCCCCACAAAAAACCACCCGTGCCTTGGAGCCATGACCCCAGCAGATGAACTTCGAGTTGGATGTGGCCGCCGTCTTTGATGAGTTCCAGTTTGCCCTTGGCCAGATCGAACCGAAAATCTTGCACGCCTTCTAGCAGGGCACTGAGTTCTTGTTGCCGCTGTTGAATGGTTTCGATTTGGGCGCCCAGTGCTTCGTATAGTTTGGGGGTAAACAGCAGCCAAGAGAGCTCGCTTTGATCGAAAGTGCGCTTCATTCTGACCATGTCTTCGTTGCCTTTTTCAACCAAATAGACGTGGGTTCCCCCATGAACATCATCGGGGAAAATATCCCAGTAGCCTTCTTCTAAGGAAACATTCCCATGTTGTAAGACCGAGTGGGCCAAATCACCAACGATGGCATTGATGGCGTCTAAAATCTCTTCATCGCGGTGCCCGAGCGGAATGCGAGGAGGGGCCTCGGGAATGGGCTCCCCTTGCAGGTCGGTGAGGGCCACTCGCAAGGGCTCGCTTTGGAGGCGTTTAAAATGAACCTGCGCTTTGTGCAGGCATGCCGGAAAAGCCAAATTCATGTGATCGATAAGCTCGAGTAAAAACGTATCGGGTGGGGGGTAGGGCGTAGGATCATTCATGCTCGGGACGCTAGCCCGATGGATTTGATAAAAAAAGGCTTAGTTTTCGTCCTTGGGGACCACGCGAGGAAGGGCAGGGTCAATGTGGTCGTCTACCATGGCATGAATTCGTGCCTTGAGCCGCTCCCGTTCTTGTTTGAGGTAGGTGATGACTTCTTTATTTTTAATGAGTTTCAACCATACCCCAAGCCCCCTTCGTAAAAATGCCTGCCGCTCCAGCAGTCGAATGGTGCACCAGCCACTGGTGGGCAAGAGAAACAAAAGATACCCGAAAAGATAAAGGCCCAAGGGCCATGGCCATGTGAGCAAAGGAATCAAAGGAAAGAAGACGTAAAATAATAGAACGAAAAAGGTCGCGCTCATGACTTTCGTGGTGGCGATCACATCTTTGCGAGGTGACAGGTTTTCACCCGCAAAAACAGCCACCACAACAATGGGAAAGTGAATGACAATACCCGGTATGGCTAAGGGCAGGTACCAAAACAAGAGTAAGAAGTGACGCATCACCTTGCGTTGTAGTTTTTGGCTGTGCTGGGCGTGCCGGAGTTGGTGATCGGTGACGCCCGCCAGATCCATTTCGTATTGGAAAGCGCTTAACTCAGTGAAGACTTGTCGTACTTCAGTTTGCTCTTTGATCTTTTCATAGTGTTCAATAAAGCGGCGCATGAGCAGGTTATGTTCTTCGAAAGAAAGCTTTTGTTGTTCTGGTCGGTAGATACGCCTCGCTGCGTGAAGTACGCGCAGGGTCTCAAAGTCGTCGGCGTTGATGGTGAGCGCTCTTAATTTTTGTTCGATCAGCGTGGTGAGCTGTTGTACCGCTTCTTTTTCGTCCTCTTTAAATCTTTGGAGCCAAATCGCATCGATGGTGATGGACGAACCATATTGAACCAAAACATTGCCCCGCATCCTACGACGGCGTTTATAGGTGAGACCGCACGGGATGATATGAAGTGTCTGTCCCGCCGCCAATTCATTTTGGACGCCCAAGGCGATTCGTGCTGCGCCTGTTTTAATGGGGGCGAGTTCGGATGAAATGTGAGAGATGCCTTCAGGGAAAATACCCATACAACCATCTTTTTTCAGGACGTTAAAAAGAGAATCAAAGGCTTGATTGTTGTCCAGCTTGCTTTGACCCGCGTGATCTTGCTTGCGTCGGATTGGTACGGCCCCAAGCGCCATAAATAAAATACGCAGCGGGAGGTATTTAAATAGTACGTCCTTGGCCGCAAAAGAAATTCGTCGCCGGGCCGTTGAAATGATCATCACAGGATCTAAAAGTGAATTGGGATGATTGCCCACAAAAATTACGGGGCCCAGGGCGGGGATGTTTTCTGCGCCAGCTATCTCGATTTGTCGAAAAAACACCCTGACGACCAACTGCAAAAATAAGGCGACCAAGCGATACAGCAAATGATGCTCCGGTAAGGTTAAGGTTGTTTTAATCCCCTTCATGCATAATATTTTAAAATTAAAGCCGAAAATAGTCTGGGGCACCATTTTAATTTTGGTAGATTTCCTATATATAACGGTTGGTTGAGAAGAAGGGAGCCAAGATGCTGTTTGAGATGGAGAATACAGGCGATCTCAATGCTTTCACGGACAATCTGACCAAAATAACCGGTCACTCAGAGATGAAAGCCGCTTTGGTTTTGGTCTGCGATGAAAATGGATGGGGCCCAGAAGAGTTAGACCCACTCATTGCTCAACAGCCCATGCCTGTGTTCGGCGGTGTGTTCCCCAGGTTGGTAGCGGGAAAAGCAGTTCTGAACAAAGGATCCATTGTTATTGGGGTGATATCAGACCCCCAAATCGCAGTGATTAAGGGGTTGAGCGACCCCAATGCGGATTACGAGGAGCTTATCGACATGTCCATCGGTGCCGGTTTTGACGATCCGTCAAAAACCATTGCCGATACGCCCTCTCAGTCGCGTATTGGATCTTTTGGGCAAACATCGTTGGTCATGGTCGATGCTTTTTCCACCCGTATCGCTTCATTTATCGAAGGCCTGTTCAATGTCCTCGGGGTTGAAGAAAACTACATCGGAGGCGGCGCGGGCTCACTGTCATTAAAGCAGAAGCCTTGTTTGATTACGCCAGATGGGATGCTGGAAGACGCGGCGCTTTTGGTCGGCTTTGATTGGTGCAGCGGTGTTGGATTGGCCCACGGCTGGGACAAGGTGGCGGGACCGTTCGTGGTGACGGAGTCAGAAGGCAACGAAATACAAACCATTAATTGGCGGCCCGCTGTGGAGGTTTACCGGGAAACCTTGGAGGGTTTGTTGGGCGGCCCTGTAACCAATGAGAACTTTTTGAGCCATGCCATGTCCTATCCGTTGGGGGTGGCGCGTCTGGGCGGCAGTCATATCGTCCGTGACCCTCTTGCCCACAAAGAAGGTTCCATCTTTTGTTTTGGCGATGTTCCCCTAGAAAGCCACGTGGATATTCTACATTCAGACAAAGAACGCTTAATTCAGGCTGCGGCGGAGGCGAAAGATAAAGCGCTGGCACTTTTCCCACCCGGCGTAGAGCCTTTGGGTGCTTTTGTCATTGATTGTATCTCACGTTTGCTCTTCTTAGGAGAGGATTACGCCAAAGAAGTCGAAGCGGTACAAATGGATAATATGCCTGTCTTTGGTGTGCTGAGTTTGGGGGAAATTGCCAATAAGCGTGAGGAGTATTTAGAATTTTACAACAAGACGACGGTGGTGGGGATCGTAGGCGAAGTATGAACATCGGTACTTCCAGTCAGGTATTTTACGAGATTGCGCTTTCCATTGGGAACGAGCATCATTTAAAACCAATGCTCAAAGAGGCTTTGACCGCGTTTGTTCGAAAACTCATTTGCAAAGCAGGCGCCATTTACCAGCTTCATGAAGGCATAGGCATGGAGCAGGTACAGACGGTGCCACGACGCGTGAAGGGCGTTGAGGCCATCGAGCGCGCGGAACAGCAATTGGGTGAGGGCCGGACAGCCCCCTTTCAAATTAAAGGCGACAATTACACCACCTACGTTGAAAAGATTCCATCGTTTGGCGTGGTTGTCTTGGTGAAAAGTGGTGAGCCTTTTGCCAAAGAAATCGTTTTTTCGTTGCGTCGACTTTATAAAAAATTGGGACAGGCTTGTTACAGCTGCTTACAGGCAGAAAAAATCCAAAAAAACGAAGAACTGTATCGTTTGCTGGTCAACACCAGTCGCGACGCTATTTTATTATCTGACATGGCTGGAACCATTCTTTACGCCAGCCCCTCCGCTGAGCAGGTGTATGGGTGGCCACAAAAAGCGTTGGTCGGTGCTTCTTTTGAGCAGTCGATGATTTTCACCAAGGATCGAGAAGTGTTGAAGGACGCTTTTGAACGTATTCAGCGAGGAGAGTCTGGTCGCGTTTCCTCTTTTCGAATTTACGGACAAGATAAAAAGATACGTTGGTTGGACCATTCTTGGGATGTCGCAAAACGTGGATCTCAATTAGGGGGCACGGTTCATTTCGTTCGCAACATTACCGAGGAACTAAAACAAGAACGTCAATATAAAGGCATCATTGAGATGTTGCCATCTGCCATTTATTTTCGGGCATTGGACCGAGCCGGCGAAGCCTCTTTTATCAGTCCACAGATCACAGATTTGCTCGGTTATTTCCCCGCGGATGTGGTTGGAAATCCTGACTTTTTTCAAAGTCGGTTGCATCCCGACGATCGTGATTGGGTTTTAGAATCTCAAAAAACAGTCAATTTGTTGGAACGCGAAAGCTCTTACGCCATTACTTATCGAATGATTCACAAAGAGGGACATACCGTTTGGGTGCTTAATCAAATCCTCACCGTTCGACTCGAAGACGGAACCCCCGATTACATTTGCGGTATCTTGATCGATGTGACCGAGCGGAAAAAAGCCGAGGAAGGGCTTGCCATCGAGGAGAAAAAGCGAGAGCGACTTCAACGTCTGCTCAGTCCTGCGATTGCCCAGGAAGTCATCTCTGGCAACGTAGATATTGAAAAAGGCGGCGAACTCCGTGAAACATCTGTATTGTTCACAGATATTCGAGGCTTTACATCGATGAGTGAAGCCAGCAAACCGCAAGAAATTGTGAATGTTCTCAATGAATATTTTGAAAGAATGATCGAGGTTCTCTTTAAGTATGAGGGGACCCTCGATAAATTTGTTGGGGATGAAATCATGGCGCTGTTTGGTGCGCCGGTGTCTCATGATGACGATCCGCTGCGTGCAGTTAAAACGGCCATTGAAATGCGGGATGTGTTAGCTGTTTTTAACGAGGAGCGATTGGCGGCGGGGTTGACCCCAATCCAGGTGGGCATGGGCATCAACACTGGCGAATGTGTTGCGGGATACCTCGGCAGCAGTCAAGCCTTGGATTACACGGTCATCGGGGATCCGGTGAATGTCGCCTCACGTTTATGTTCAGTGGCCAAAACCGACGAAATCATGATTAGCCAAGCAACCTATGAAAAGGTGAAGGATTTTATTGAGGTTGAAGAACGTCCCCCCTCCGTGGTGAAAGGCAAATCACAGCCTTTGAGAAACTATAATGTTCTGGGCTTAAAACCGTAAACTTGATACATCCTTTGTTTCGCTTGGTAGTAAGAAGACTCAACAGGAGAGCCCCGTGACCCACGAACCATCAAAAAAGTTTGAGGAATTGTTAAATCTCATGGTGGAGCGCAATCTTGAAGCCATGTTAGCGATGATTCACGATGACGCTGTGGTGATCGATCCACATTACCCCATTGAACGAATGGTAGGAAAAACCGCAATTACGAAAGGTTTAACCTGGGGGCTAGAAACCCTGGTAAAGCCCGGCTTTAAGGTTCGTCAATTTTATGAGTCCGAAAACGGTGGCATGGTCGAGGTGGACACGCATCATGTTCTTAAGGGCGGGATGGAAGTGAAATTCGATCAGGCGTTTGCGTTTGAGATCTGCGATGATCAATTTATTCGCATTCAAGCATTTGTCCCTTATCGGCAACCTGGCATTGGGGGCTGGATTCCCCGGGTAACAGGCTTCTTTTGGCGGTTGCTGGGGCGCGCTTAGAAGGGATGCAGAATGAATGAGCAAAAACCCAAAGCGGTTATTTTGTTATCGGGCGGGTTGGATTCCGCAACCATCTTGGCCATCGCGAAAACATCTGGTTTTGATTGTTACCCACTGACCTTTGACTATGGGCAGCGGCACCGCATTGAATTAAAGGCGGCGACGGCAGTGGCCGCGCACCTTCAGGCCCACCCGGTGAAGCAAATCACGCTGGATCTGCGCGCTTTTGGGGGCTCTGCGCTGACCGACGATATCGATGTGCCAAAAGACCGAACAGAGCTCACCAATGAAAATGATATCCCGGTGACCTATGTGCCAGCACGGAACACCATTTTGCTGTCGTTTGCTTTGGGTTATGCCGAGGTGATAGGCGCCACTGCAATATTCATTGGGGCCAATGCCGTGGATTATTCGGGGTATCCAGATTGCCGTCCTGAATTTATTACGGCTTTTGAGCAGTTGGCGAACTTGGCCACGGCGGCTGGGGTGTCAGGGGAAAAGTTAGCAATTCACGCGCCATTGATCGATTTGACCAAAGCGGAAATCATTCAAAAGGGGTCAGCCCTCGGGGTTGACTATGGATTAACCCATTCCTGTTATGACCCTGTGGACGACAAAGCGTGCGGCGCCTGCGATTCATGCCTGTTGCGTCGTAAGGGTTTTGATGCCGCCGGTGTTCCAGACCCAACGGTTTACGTAGACGTTTAACGTTTGTGGGGGACCGGCAATAAGGGGTAGGGCTCGAGCAGGTCGATCAACGTATCGGTCATGGATTTTTCTGCAGTGAATTTCATGTCTTTTTTGGTTCTGGCATCATCGACCAAGCAAGAATATTTCAAATGATCCAGTTCCCCGGGTGGGTAATTGGTGAGGTTGTACTTAAACGCCCGCTGGAGTGCACCACGAAAAATAAAACCCGGCACGGGGAAGGCTCGTTTACCCAAGAACATTAGGACGCGAGAAAGAGGTGCTTGGCCTTGTCCGGCCACATTGTAGATGCCTTGCAATTTGGGTTTGAGCGATGCGCGAATGGCCCGTACCATATCGTCTTGGTGAATCATTTGAATCACGGGATCAAAACCCATAATGGTGGGCACATTGGGCTGTCGCAAATACCGACTGGGCGCGTTGTTGAGATCTGGCCCCACAATGTGAACAGGTCTTAAAATAATGGTCTCCATGTTTGGCGCTTTCCAAAACAGACCTTGCAGCATCATATCTAACGAGACCAAGTCTCTAATTTCAGGGGAGCGGTTTGCCCCGTGCAGCGGGGTGTCTTCGGTGAGGAAGCCAGAAGAGGTAGAAGAGGGGCCATACAGATTGGCGGAAGAAAGAAAGACAAATTTGCGAACTTTAATCTTTTGGGCGAGTGCCATTAATTTGGAAGTACTCTCAATATTGAGATGGATCGCTTTTTCTTTGCCTTTGTGTTTGCGAGGGTTTCTCAGAACGCCCAGGTGAATGATGATGTTGGGCTTTTCACGTTTAATGGTGTTGATGGCGGATTTACGTCTGAGGTCCAAGCGCAAATGTTTGATGTCTTTGGGCCGATCGTAAAAAGGCCGCCGGTCAACACCAATGACGTCAAAGTCTTTATGAAGTTCAAGAGCGAGTAATTTGCCCAGGGCCCCACAAATTCCTGTGATAACAACTTTTTCTCTTTTTTTCGTTCGTGTGGCCATGGTGGTCTTTGCTAAAAAATAGAGGGCCGCTGCTCGAGGCCCACGTGTAACATGTGTTGAATGGTGTCTTTCACTTCGTTGACATAACCAGCGATGACATCATCATCTTCGGTACCATCTCCGCCAAATTTCATGGGCTCGCCAAAGTGAAGGTAATACTTAACTGGTAAAGGCAGGGGGAGAATGTGTGGTGCCACCAATGGGAAGGCGGGGAAGCCCAACAGCTTGGCCAATGGTTTAATGTCTGCGATGGCCGGGGCTTGCTCTTCTGCACCCACCAGGGCCACGGGCACAATGGGGGTTTGGGTCTCCAGTGCCAAGCGCATGAACCCGTGCCCAAAGCTTTGGAGCTTGTATCGCTCGCTGTACAACTTCGCGATGCCTTTGGCGCCTTCAGGGAAAACCATGAGGGCTTCATCCATTTCGAGCAGCCGCTTACCGATGGCGGGACTGCCTACAAATTGACCTGCGCGGTTAAACAAGGTGGAGACAAATGGGAGCTCTGCGCTCCAGCGCTCCACCATGCCGCGCACCAAACGGGGCTGAGGGGCTTCCAATAGGATGCTGGCCCCGATCATCATCGCGTCGAAAGGCAGTTGACCTGAATGGTTGGCAATGAGCATCACCCGCCCTTGGGGAATGCGATCCAACCCGGAGGCTTCGCATCGAAAATAGTTGTCGTAAAAAAAGCGCGCCACCGGAGCGATGAGTTTGATCAGTTCGGGATCGTAACCAAAAGGATCGGTACCGAATTCACCAATATTATGTCTCGGTGCTTCATCCACGCGGCGGAGCAGAGCCGGATCGATTTTGTTTTTTAAGCTCTCTTGGATGTGACGGATTAAGAATCGCATGTTTTGGCTTTCGTTCGCGGTAAAAATCGGCGCCATGAAAAAGACTGTGGGACTTGATCTACCCCGCCGGGATGAAAAGGGTGGCAACGTAGTAAACGGTGCATGGCCAAAAGCAATCCGCCCCCAAAGCCATGCTGTTGAAAAGCATGCTGACAGAAGTCTCCGCATGAGGGATGAAAACGGCACCGTCCCTGCATCAATGGCCGACAGCAGGTGGTGTAGAGCCACACCAAACCCAGAAACGGCAGCGCCAGAGCCCGATTGAGGGCACTCAAAAAATTCATTCGGAGCGCTCGGGAGGGGTGGTTAATTCGAGTAACACACCGCCACTGGCTTTGGGGTGAATAAAGGCCACGCGGCAGTCATGTGCACCCGGAGCGGCTTCGTCGGCGGTTAACCGGACGCCTTTGTCTTTTAACTGAGAGACGTTTTCATCTACATCGGGGGTGCGCAAAGCGATGTGATGAATGCCACCGCCACGTTTGGCCAAGAACCCCGAAACCTCGCTTTTGTCATGAAGGGGTTCGATGAGCTCGATGGTCGCTTCTCCAATGGGCAGCATGGCCACCCGAATACCGCGGTCAGGTAATTCTTCAATGTGTGCTGCTTGAAGCCCCAAAGCATTTTCGTAGAATTTTAAAGATTCATCAATGCTAGGGGTGGCAATGGCAATGTGGTCAATTTGAGTCGGTTTGGTCATGATTTTGCTCCCACCATCTTCTATGATTTTGTTTCGTGTGCTGCAATGGGGTTTCGTGGCTTTTGCCTTAGGTCACGATACCGTCTTTTTCGGCCAATAGGGTGGTTTCAGGCGCGATAACCCGACCCGGTGCGATCATGACATTGGCGCCCACGTAGCACTTTTTCCCAAAAGCCACTCCACATGGCAACAGCCCCACTTCTCTGAGATCGTCCCCGTCTTTTACTCGGACCGGTGCGTTGGGAAGCGCGTCTAAAGGTCGGGCCCACGAAGTAAGGGCACACCCTTCGTCGATTAAGGCATATTGAATCCCATTGACGCAAACATCGGTGGGACCAAAGGCAACACTTGCTACCACGGTAGAATTCTTTGATACGAAGGTCTTTGTGCCCAAAACACAATGGTTGATATTGGCCCGATCCTCGATCGTGACATCATCGGCGATAACGGATCCAACCACATTGGCATAAGCGCCTATTCGAACGTTTTTACCAATGATCGAGGCTTCTACCGTGGCAGTGGGATGGATATGTGCGCTTGCGTGGATAAAACAAAACCGGTCATAATAATTTGCGATTCGTCGATGACGCGAAAATGAAAAACCCCAAATTAAATTCCAGAGGGTTTTCCACCATTGTCGCTGAGATTGCTCGATAAGTTGGATTTGAGGCCAAAGATGGGAAAGCCGTAAAACGTGGACCCAATGTCGAATCCGCATCACCACGGTCGATGTGAGCGGGACTTCCATTTCATCAGAGGGTGTTCCCAAAATAAAGCGGGGGATTTTTTGGGCCAAAAGAATTTCACGATAGGGCAACGTTACGGTGTCACAGGGCGTTTGGGTCAAAAGTGCTTCGGCCGTACCGGTGTGCCCTTCGGGGATGAACCGGATGGCGTACTCTAGGCCTTCAGAGGACTCGGCCACATCTTGTAAGGGGCGGAAGAGCTCGGTTTGCCTTGAGTGCGGAAGGACCAGGGCCAATGGGCGCTGTGGTTTTTTGGCATTGATCATCTGGGCAAAGGCCTTGAGGGCTCTGGCGGATGCGAACGTGTCATCGGCGATAACCAGGGCCGGCCCAGATATTTCTTCATTAATTTCAGCAGTTTGTGGGCCGTTAAAGCCTGCTGCCCGGAGCGCAGATGCCCGATACTCACTCAAACGGGTCTGCCCTAAGATCAGATCGCCCACAGGCCTCCCTAAGGGGCTAATTTCACTTGAGGTTTTAATAACGAAGGCTTTTTTCATCCTCGGCAGTCTGACACATTTTCGCGCAATTTTCCTGTTTTTACCGACAGAAGGCAAAATTCACGCAAACGCCAGGGGCCGTTGACGATAATAGGATCTGAAACAGGCTTATCGGTCATTGTTCGGGGGCGAGAGAGACAAGAAATCGATATAAGCGCAACTTGGAGGTGATGATGGTACGTCAGAATTCAAGGTCCAAAACGGTTGTGTTGTTGTTTGCCTTGCTTTGGGTAACGGGCCTGGGATGTGCCAATCAAATCGAACCCACCATCGATGCTTGCGCCGTTGATCGCGATTGTCCCGCTGGCGAAATTTGTAGCGCGGGCATGTGCCAAGCCTCCCAAGCGCAAAACGCCACCACCATATGTGAACTCGAATCAGATTGCTTGCCAGGTCAGTGGTGTGAGTCCGGTATCTGCATGGGAGACCCGATTGATGGAGACGCCGCTACCGCCTCTACCTGCACCACCACTGCGGAATGCCCCATCGATCAATACTGTAACCCGGCGGTGAACCTTTGCCAGAATTTATTGGACTCTTGGTGCCGAGAAAGCCAGCAGTGCCCACCCACTTCACCAATTTGTACGGCAGAGAATTCAAACATGCCAGGGCAGTGTGTGGAGTGTTTGACAGCTCAAGAATGTGCCACGGGCTATTGTAACCCACAAGGTGTGTGCGAAGAGGATCCCAATGCCCTCCCCGATGATGTTTCTTCTGGCGGTGATGGTAACTCTGGCAACAGCGACGGCAGTTCTGGAAACAATGATGATAATAATGGCTCGGGCAACTCTGGTAACACCAGTGAGGATCCTTGCGAAACCTTCGGTTGGTACGGGGATGGGACTTGCGATGAGTTCTGTCTGAACCCGGATCCAGATTGTGAGACCGGCACAACTTCCTCGGGAAATAGCAACAATACGGATGACCCTTGCGTGGTCCACAATCTTTATAATGACGATTTTTGTGACACCATTTGTCTGCAGCCCGATCCTGACTGTGAAGACTCAACGGGTGGCGATTCTGGCGCTGGTGGGGCCGATGATGACCTTTGCGAAGTTTGGGGGTTTTACGGAGACGGCACATGTGATGAATTCTGTCTCAATCCCGATCCTGATTGTGGTTCCGGTACCGGCACCACGGGCAGCGACGACAACGGATCCTCCGAAGACGATATCTGTGCACAGTGGGGTTATTACGGAGATGGCGAGTGTGATACCTTTTGTGCGCAGCCGGACCCTGATTGTGATGAAGACGCCTCCAACAGTGGCGGCAGCTCCTCAGACGATATCTGTGCGCTCTGGGGTTATTATGGAGATGGTGAGTGCGATACCTTTTGTGCGCAACCGGATCCTGATTGTGCAGAAGACGGTTCGGAGGGTGGCAGCTCCTCAAATGATATTTGTGCGCTTTGGGGTTATTACGGCGATGGCGAATGCGACACCTTTTGTGAAGAGCCCGACCCGGATTGCGCTGAGGCCAATGGAACCTGTATGAATACATGCCCCTATGCCAACGATGGTGTCTGTGACGACGGCGGTTGGAACAGCATGTACGACGTCTGTGATTATGGATCGGATTGCGCAGATTGCGGCGCCCGCTAACCCAAACGAGAAACCTGATACAGCTTGCTGATCAAAATGGGGTCGCAGACCATTCCCATTTGTGCGCGTGTTTTTTGCAGCCCGTCACTGATTCCAAATCCCAATAAATCGCGGATGGCCAAGGAATTACCTTGTTGCACAGGGCGTTGGTGAAGCAGAGCGAGGCTGCTGATCGCGGTGAGCAGGTCACCTGTGAGCAATAGGGCCAGTCTGTTGCTGGAGAGCGATGTGGCTTGAAAATGTTTCTGAGCTTCTTTTCGAATGTCATGATCGCGTAATTGTTTGACTTTGTTGGCCAGTGATTCTTGGCGTTTCTCTCGCTCATTCTTCGGACCTGATTTGAGATAGACGTTGGTTAATTTTTGCCCCATGCGCAAAGCAGCCTGGGCGCTGCTCGGTGGGGCCTGCCTGAGTAGAAATGCACCTAAAGCTGTTATCACGCCTCGTAATTCATCGAGCCGTAAAAGCGTTAATAATTGTGTTTGTGGTTGCGCCCAATAAAGAGCCCGCGCCATGAAAAACACGCTTTGAAGGGAAATGTTTTCGGTTCGTGATTTGGGCTCTACCACCAACGACGGGGGAAAGGTGGGGGCCAAGATGGCATCAATGGCCATGGGTTGATGATTTTCAAAAAGGCTCAATTTATTTTCAAAATGAAGGAGTTGATACACGGTTTGCAGCGACTGTTGCCAAGTATCTGAGAGGTCGCGTGGCCGTAGTTGATTTTGCTGCTCTAGTCCCAATTCGTTTAAAGGTTTGCCAAATATTTTTGGGATGGTGAGTGAGAGTTCTGTGAGGAGTGGTTCTGCTTGATTGGCATGAAGTGGGTGGGTGATCAGCCTGTTGACCCGTTCGGCGGTAGGCAACGAGGCAGGTAATTGGGGGCCCACCATCTCGCGGTTGGCAAAAATTTCAGTGAGTTCAGCAGTTGCTAAATTCATCGCCACAAGGCCGGCGCCAGCTTGCAAGAGAAGCCAGTCGTTCTCAGTTTTTTGAGCACATACAAAAAGCTTTTGCCATGAAGTGGTGCTTCGAATGTCTTGTACAATACATTGTCGGATCGCATTGATGGCTTTATCGTACTCTTTGGCATCCATTAAAAGGGCTGCAGCTTGCTCGTGTCGCGTGGCGGTTTTTGAGACGGGCTCGATGCGGGCAGATGCCGACGCGGGCGTGGAGGGCCCTCTTAGGAGTTGTCCTTCGATGTCTGCGACTTGTTCCAAAAGAAGGGTTCGTATGGGAGAGCCGGTTGTGGCTCCTTTAAGCCTTTCGCGAAGATGCGCGCAAAAGCCATCCAGTTGATCGAGGTTGTCGTATGTTTTCCTGCCCGACTCGAGGGTTGATGCATCGAGGAGGTCCAGTGGGAGCTGTTCGAAAATTGACTTGGCTTTGGCGGCGTCGTGTTTGGATGCTAAAGCCAAAGCCCGCTTTAATGAGCTGGCAGACTCCATTTTTGATTGGTGCTGGGCTTTTAATTCAAGAGTGGCGATGAGGAGTCCGGTATGGTCTTCTTTGTGTTCTGGAGAATTCAACACAGAGAAAGCGGTGTCCAGAACGCGTTCGGGAATGGCCGGTGATGGGTTATCCGCATCGTGTTGTAAAAGCCCAAAAAGTTTTTGGAAAGCGGAGAGTGCGCCACTGGAGTCGCCGGCAGACCACCGCACTGTTCCCAGGTCTCCCCACAGTGACAATTGTTGCATGGTATCGATGGCTTCAGCGTGACTCGAAAGAATAGTTTCCAAATGGTTGAGCGGGGTGGGTTTGGGCTTTAAGCCGTGAATCGCCAGTAAATGGGCATAGGTTTCTAGAATGGACAAATCATCACTGAAATCATCCACCATGGAGGAAAGTATTTCACAGGCTTTTGCCGGGTCTTTGGGGTTCATGCCCAGGAGCAATCCAATTATTTTTCGAAGCTCTGGGGGCAGCAGTTCATGGTCGTCGCCCAAGTCGAGTAAAATAGGATCCAAGAATTGACGCAGTTCAGATAAAAGCGCTTCGTTGGGATTTGAAAGTAGGGCATGTGCCGCTTGGGCTTCATTGACCCCAAGTTTGTCTTCGCATTTCAAAATGAAGGCGACCCAGTGATCCAGGTTGTTGGGCTCGTAGCCAATGGCCTGCACACAGGCAGTCGCTGCTTCTTTCCAGTAATCGGGGCTTTGGAGCCAATAGTGCTCAGCCAGCGCGCTCCATTGGGCCGCTTTTTCTATGGGTGACTCCACCAAACCGAGCAAGCGTTCCAAGGCTTTTTTGGCGTGTTGGGGCTTGCCATGTTGTTGCGCAGCTCGCAGCAAAGCTTTTTGGGCATCGATGGTGTCTGGGCATGTCTCTGCCCATTCTTCACATATTTCAAAATGCTCACTGGGGAAAGCTTCGGTGTTTCGAGCCAGTTTGGCATAGGTTTGATTGACGCCCTCTTCGTGGGGCCACAAGGGCAAAATAGATTTGAAAATTTTTCTTTTGAGGGTGGGCTCGTGACAGTTATCAGCGAGGGCATAAACTTTTTCCGTGAGGCTGCTTTGGGCGGCAGCGGCTTTTAAGATCAGAGGCGTGAGTTTGCCGTCAAGGGGGTGATCTTCATCGAGAAGCTCTAAGGTTTTCACCCACAGATCAGGTACTGAAGAGCGGTCGGCCTCATTGAGCCTTGAGAAGTAAATCGTCACCCATTTTACGACGTCAGCGAAGCCTTCTTGAAGCAGGGCGAGGACCTGTGGGTGGAGACTTAGGAGATTGTGGTGTTGCTTGTCTTGCTCCATTAATTTTTGAAAAAGCTTGTGACGCCATATGGCTGAAATTTGTTGGGGCTCTTGGTCTCTGAGTAAGTCATAGGCCAATTGTGTGCCTGTGGCGTCTATCGCCAATTCGAACTGAGTGTTGTCTGGCGTGTCGTCGATATCTGATTCTTCACTGGAGGTCACCGATGCGGGCTGTTTGTGATTGTTTCCTTTTCGGAAAAAACCCACTTGCGTTGAAGTTTCGGAGAGCTCTGCGCGTTGAACCTCGGTCTCTTCTTCAAAGCTGGTATCACTTTCAGACATTTCCCAGGAAGGAACGCTCACAAGTGTGGCCGTGCCCGGGTTGTCTTTAATGGGTCGCGCTTCCGATACAGATTCGGCGTCCATACTCAGACGTTGCCGCTCGGCTTGCCAAATATGGTCAAAGTCATCGTGTTGATCTGGCTCCGGCAGTACCGGGGGCTGCTCCTCGCTGTCTTGTGGCAAAGGTGGTGGACTCAAAGAGGGAGGGACACTGTGCAGCTCGAGAATGTCTTGTTCTTCCAAGCTGTGAAGGCTTGCCGAGAAGCTGTTGCCCGGCGAAGTGCTTTCTTGGCTTAGCATGTTTCTGCTTCGTACGGTTTCTTCTTCGGATCTCTGCGGCGACATTGTCACCGCCATTCCCTCGGTGAGGGTTGCGTCTGGGGGTTTTGGAAAATCAAAAGGCAGATTTAATTTTTCTGAGAGTTGCTGGCCATATTGCCACGCCAAGCTTCGGTTGGGATTACATTTTAGGGCCTGTTGATATGCGCTGAACGCGGATTCATCGTCTTGTAATATTTGGTGCATCTTGCCGATAGATTCCAAGACCAAACTGGTGATGGTTGGATCGTTCGGATGCTTTTCGAGGAGATCTTTGAGTGGAAAGAGTGCTTCTTCCGCTTTTTGAGTCAGCTCTGCGTAGGAGCGAACTTTGAGGTGAAACGCTGCATTGTGAGGCCATTTACGTAAGGCCTTGAGCGCCTCCAATAGAATTTTCTTTGGGGCCCCGTGATTTTTTAGAATGTCCAATAGAATGTGCGAAAAATCCATGGCCAGTTCGTGCCCATTTTGAATGGTTTGTCGAAGTAGATGCAAAGCGGCTTGAGGCCCGTTGGCGGCATTGATGCTGTCTTCGAGTGTCTCTGGGAAATGAATCCCCGCAAGCCATAGAGCGCGCAGTTGCATGCGTTTTGCTTTTTCAGCATCATTGAGGGTGCGCCACCAAATTCTTGCCGCATCGATGGCAGCATTCAGTGCGATCTTGGAGGTGTCGTTTTGGGAGCGGGCAGCCAATGTGGTGGCAAGGCGCACGTTGGCCAGGGTGAGTTGGTGTAGTCTCGCGCGCTTTCCGGTTAATTCTGCGATTTCTGTATTCAGGAGCTCAATGAGACGATCGGTGGAGGCATCTTCAATAATTTGGAGCTCCAAGACATGCAGCTCGTGGGGGGCCGCTCCTTGGCGCAATGCTTTAATGTAAAGATTTTCCGATGTCATTTAAATTTCTGATTGGGGTGAGCCACCCCTATGTTTTAAATCTACCGGGGAAAGATATGCAACGATTGGGTGCTTTTCTAAGAGTTTGGCCGTGGTGGTCCCCATGCCCAGTGCCCATTTTCGCATTTGTTCAAGTAAAACAGTACCTTGCGCTTCGGAGTCGGGCAGGGCTTGGGCCCACATAAAACGTTGGGCCAGTTCTCGCAGGTCCTGAGGTCTGTGGGTGGGCTCCGGATCACACATGCCTCGCAAAAGATGCTCCAATGCCCGTCGTTTGGGCCCTTTGGGGACTGGGGGTAACTGTATGTTTTGCCCGATATGTCTGGTGGGGTGACCCAGAAGACACTCGGTGATCACCAGTCCCATGGCAAAAACATCGCTGGCACGATTCGCTTGGCCTCGCTTCTGCTCGGGAGCCATATAGGCTTGGGTGCCAGCTTGTTGTCCTTCCTCTTGGGTGACCGCAATACCAAAGTCACTGAAGATGGGCGTTCCGTGGTGAAATAAAATGTTGGAAGGTTTGATGTCCAAATGAGCAAACCCATGTTCGTGGATATCCGCTAAGGTGCGTAAAAGAACGATGGCCATGTCTAGGGTTTGCGCCAGTGAAGCCTTTTTCTGTTTTAGCCGATCCCGCAAAGAGCCGCCTTCGCAAAAGGCCATCACCAAAAAGCCCTTCTCGCTGTTCACATCCAAAATGGTGACCACGTGAGGATGCGTCAACTGAGCTGTAAACTGAGCCTCACGTTGTGCTTTCTCCTGGTGGCGGGTAGATCCCGATGAGCGATGAAAGACCTTCACGGCCACTTCTTGTTGCGTGCCGCTCACGAGTGCTTGATAGACGGTGGCGGCTCCACCCCTGCCCAGAAGCTTGCGGAGTTCATAGCCCTCACCGACAATCCTTGCGCCTCGAACCAAAGAGGTCAGAAAATAATCGGACTTGCGGTTTTTCGTTGGACGAAGACTTTTTCGTAACCGCTTCAAACTGGCCTGAAGTTCTTGGTCATGAAAATCCCAAGCCAGTGCTTTTTCCAGGTACAAGCAGGCCTCATGGGGGGCATTGGATGTTTCTGCAATGTGCGCCAAATTTTTGAAGGCACCATGCGCAAAAGTCATATCATTGGTTAATTGTAGGAACAGGTTTTCGGCTTCCTTCTCTCTTCCACGACTGAGCAAGCGGTGTCCAAAAATATTTTTATTGGAATGATTGGGGTGGACGAGCAATGCATCCGCACAGAGTTCGTCTGCCAGACCGGTGAGACCTTCAGCATCCAATTGTTCAATGACTTCAAGAAAAGCGGGACTGCTTACAAAATCCATTCCGGCTTGATCTTTGGTGAGTTTTCTTTTGTAGGCGCGGAGGGTTTGCAGGGTTTGATCAAGACCTGGATCCGGCTCTGTCTTTTTCTCGTTGTTCGACAGAAGTCGATCTACCCATTGATCAATTAGCGAAAGCAAACCACAACCCGAATGTCATAAGAACCTCATCAGATTACCACGACAAGCTGGTCAGAGGGAAGCGTGCTGGAGATAGCCCGGTTTTTAAGGCCTCAGGCTGACCAGGCCGTATTTGTGGGGCGTTGGTCAGGGCTGGCGTCTGCTGATTGTTGCGATCAGGTTCGTGAGGCTTGAAAAATACTCTCGATGGACTGGTCTAACGTGGTGTTAAAATCTTGGTCAGACTGATCCACATGAAGGCCTTCCGATAATGCCCGTGAGAAACTTGCCACCATGCCTTGTTGGTTGGTCAATCGCTGGTTGGATTCTTCCCGGGAGTAGCCACCCGAAAGCGCTACCACGCGCAAGGTATTGGGGTGCTGGATGCATGCCTCGTAGAAGTTATTGCTTTCTGGCAAAGTGAGTTTCAGCATTACTTGTGTCCCTTGGGGAAGATCATCCAAGTGTTTGAGCAATGCTTCGTTCAGCATTTCTTCGGCTTGTTTTTTATCGGGACAGTGGATATCCACCTCGGGCTCGATGATGGGAATCAGTCCTGCTTCGAGGATTTGAAGACCAATATCAAATTGTTGTTTTACCACATCTTGAACACCTTGGGCCACGGCTTGCTTGATGACCGAACGCATTTTGGTTCCAAAAATACCATGCGCATTGGCGCTCGCGAGGGTTTCATTTAAAGTGCTCATAGGTTTCATGAGTTGAACACCGCCCACTTCGTCAGCGAGCCCTTTGTCCACTTTCAAGATGGGTACAATTTCTTTTTGCTTCCACAAGTATTCTGCGGTGGGCATCCCATCGATGGTATTTTTCATGGTGTTTTCAAAAAGGATGGCCGCTAAAATTCGGTCGCCGGTGAAGGAGGGGCTGGTGATGATGCGTGTGCGCATGGCGTGAACCAAGTCAAACATTTCAGTGTCGTTGGACCAGCTGTCAGCTGTCACCCCATATAAACCCAATGCTTTCGGTGTGGAGCCACCGCTTTGATCCAGGGCTGCGATAAAGCCGTCTGCTTCACCCATTTTTTTTCGTTGTGCGTCCTTCATGTTTTACCTCCACCCCTCGTTACGTCACCAGAGGAATTGATTCGCGGTCAAAGTAGCCAAGGCGGTAGAACAACACAACCCCTCCTTTCCGCTTTTCTTTGGGGAAAACCCGGTTGGGCGAGGCCGTGTTGTACATGGGGTAGAGGGGCTTAGGTGAGATCGCTCACAGCCCGCATTACCTCTTCCATGCGAAAAGGTTTGTTGACCACCCGATCCACATGGGTTGCGGGGTCTTCCTTTAAAATTAGGGGATTGTCCCATCCTGTAATGATGCAAACCGGCATTTGGGGTTGCTGCGATTTGATTTGACTGGCCAGGGTGTAGCCGTCCATTTTCGGCAGGGTCAGGTCGGTGAAGACCAAGTCGATCTCTTGCTTGGCCAGCACCTCCAAGGCTTCTTCGCCGCTTTCGCAAGACAGGGCACGGTGGCCCTCTGCGGAGAGTAAGTCTTCTAAAATTTCTCTCACATTGGGTTCATCATCCACGATCAATATGGTTCGGGGGGCTGACTCACTGGGGTGAGCGTTTTTGGATTGTTTGAGGCTCATTGGAAGATAGAGGGAGAAGATGGTTCCTTTGTCGGCGCCTTCGGTATGGGACGAAACCTGAATGTGCCCCTCATTTTTTTCTACAATCTCTTTGGATACAGCCAAACCAAGGCCAGTTCCATGCACACCTTTGGTGGTAAAAAAGCGTTCGAAAATTTTATTGAGGTTTTTTGGGGGAATGCCAGGCCCAGTGTCGCGAATTTCTAAGCAGACGTGTTGTGGTCGGGCAGGGTCGAGGAATGCTTTTAGAGAGAGGCTTCCCCCGTCAGACATGGCATCGACGGCGTTGTGAATCAAATTGATTAAGACTTCTCTGATTTCGTGCGGGACGACAAATATTTGGATGTCACCGGGTAAATCCGCCTCTAATTGAACCTGAATGCCTTCGGATTTTTGTTGATCCATCAACCGGGACCATTTTGGGCGGGTGATCGCAATGGCGTCCTCCAGCAAGATGGCGGGCGCAAGATCTTCGCGATTTTGCTCAAGATCATCATCGGAGAATTGCTGTAGGCGTTTGAGGGTTCGGGCACCATCATCAACGGCTTTATCAATGATGTCGATGTGCTCAGTGGCGGATTCTTCATCTTTAGCGCGTCGAAGCAGTGTGGTTCGGCCCAAGATTGCGGCAAAGAGGTTGTTAAGATCGTGGGCCACGCCGGCCGCCATTTCACCCAGGGTGATCAAGTGTGCTGCACGTCCAGAACGGTTTTGTAGATCATTCAACAGTTGGTCGGCTTTTTCTTTGGCTTGATGCATTTCCACGTTGGTTAGACCAAGTGCTAAGTGGTTTGAAATACTCATGAGAGCCTCAGCGTCATCATCGTCCAACGGTGTGTGTTTTTCAAAGCCGAGAAGAATACCACCGACGGGGGCCCGTCGCTTTAAAATAGGGATGGCGATCAAACTTTGCATGCCCTCGCTGGCCCACGATTTCTCCAACTCTGGCAGGGGCGGCGCGGGCAAAGACGCGCTGGTGGGCATGTGTCTTTGCAAGACCCGCTGCAATTCCATCGCTGTACCCATGAGGGTGTGGTCCCGTTTGACAGGGTCATGGTCTCGTTTGGGATGTTGACCTTTCAGCGCAAAAGGAAGACGGATCTCGTTGCTGTTGGCGTTGAAGAATCCGATGAGCAAGCGATCCGGCGAGAAGAGTTTACGAATCTGTTGTGCGATATGTTCAACGACATCGTATTCTGAGCGTGTCACGGCAATGGTTTTTGCTACCTCGTCAACCGCCAGCAATTGACGCACCGTTTTCTTTTGTCGGTCCGCCAATCGGTTCAACTCGATGTTTTGTTGCAGCAGTTTGTTTTCGTATTCTTTTTGCTCGGTGATGTTTTTGACAATGCCCAGCGCCGATTTTCCTTCTTTGTCATCCACGTAACGAATTGAGACGTGGGCCAAGAAAGTGGAACCATCTTTTCGGCTGGCGACAAACTCGTATTGGGTGTCTACTTTTTGATCGCGCTTTATTCGTTGAAGACGATCTTCAATGAAGGCACGAGATTCCGAGGCCACCACGTGTTTTAAAATTGAAAAGTCTGTGGCAAGAGCTTCTTTTCGTGTGTAACCAAATAGCGATTCAAATCGGGGGTTCACATCCACTAAAACCCCATTGGTGATCAAATAAATGGCATCGGTACTGCTCTTGACCACTTTGTCCCATTTTTGTTTTTGCTGCTTTTGTTCCTGGAATTTACTCAACATAAATTGACAGGCCTGGCACAAATAGGCCGTTCGGCTTTCGGAGGGCAGCACGATTTGCGCCAGACCCTGCTTTAAGGCGTCGATTCGGGCGGGGGCATCATTCGACTCGAACACGGCCACGGTTGGCCGCTCTTGGAGCATCTGAGGTGGTACCTTTTTAAAGGCACTGTCCCAGCAAATCACCATGGCGGACTTGTCCTGAGGGGCTTCAAAGTCTGTATGAAAATGGGCATTGGGCCAGCTTTGTCGCAGGGCTTGGCGCAGCATTTCTGCTTCTTTCGGGCTGTTGGCGAGCAATATGAAGCTGGGTTGGGTCAAAGAAAAAGCCTTGATTTCATTAAAAAGATTGGATTCGGCGAATTTGTCGCTCGTTAGTGGGGTCAGCTCCTTTTACTGTAGGCGAGAGAGATGTAAAAGGAGGCATGGAGAAAACACCCAACTTAATCTATCTGGATTTGTCCCAAAATGCTTCAGCCGCGTCTCTGTGCGGTGCTTTGTTGCATTTGGCTGGGTGCGAAAAAGATTTTCAGGGTGCATTGGCCGACCTGGGCCTCAACGATATTTTTCCACAGGTACAACAGCACCCCAACGGTGATGGAATGGGTCAGAGTTTGGTTTTGCGAGACCCCTTGGGCATGGCCCATCCGTTGACCGCCACCCCTGCACTGAAAAAGCACGCTTTACCGCGGAACCCCCGACCTGCCCAATGGAGCCAAATACAGCAGGGGGAGGCGGACACCCAAAACAACACCCTCAACCAGCTGCAAAGTGTCACTGCCTTACAAAATGAAACGCTCAAGGCGGCTGAGCAATCTCACCAAGTTTGGGACCAAACGAAAGTGACTTTGTTGGATATGAAGCAGTGCCTCAAAGCCTCTCGGTTGCGTCCTCTGGTGCAGGGCATCTGCTTTCGAATGTTTAAAGAGGCGTTTTTAACGTACGATGGGGCTTCAGAGCCCGTGAGTTTAGACGTGGAGAGCGCTAAGGTATTGACCTGCTACGTGCTGGCCATGGGCTTGGCTTTAGAGGCGTTGGATCCGATCGGCGTCACATGTTCTCGGGTGCCATTTTTGAATGACACGTTGCGAGACCCGCAAACGCCAGTCCCAGCGAACAAACTGTTGGCATTGTCCATGGGGCTGCCCACTTACGAGACGGGTGGTTTGGTCAGCGCGGATTTTTATTCGTTGAGCATTCTCAAAGCGGTGGTGACCGATTGGGGGCATCGGCCTCAGGGGCGCATTTGCCAAAACGCCATTGGTGCTTCTGACGTGGGCTTGGGGAGCGCTTTGGTTCAACAAATCGAATGTGCAGTATCTGGGGCAGGAGAACATCAGGCTTTAGGGGAAGTCCATTGGGTGGGGTGGGACTTGCTTTTGTCGCCCGCCGCATCGCTCACCGATTTACGCCAAGGCCTGGTGACATGGGGGGCCGAGAATTGGCTCACGCTTGCGGTGCATACCGGCACCGGTCAACCCGCCACTTTGGTGAAAGTTTGCCTGCCCCGGGCCAATAACATTTCGGCACAGAAATGGTGCTTTGAAGAAGGCTTCACCCAAGAGATTCACACCAAAGAGCTCAGCATTAGCAGTTTGTCCTCCCAAAGGGTGGTATTGCCTTGGGGGAAAGGCACCAAACAGCAACAGATTTCAGTTTTGGAGCACCGATGGATGAATGAAGTGGTGCAGGTGGTTCCCAATGAAGCAGACGTGGCACGCTTAGCAGCTGAAAGCGGATTCACCACAGAAGCCATACGCATAGACATTCTCAACGCTTGGCGGCGTTGGAACAGTAACAATGAAGCGACCACTGAATGAGCATGAACCCCAAAGACGAACTTACAGAATTGGAAGGGATCGCGCTGGATGGCACAGGCAGCGACGAAGCCGAAGCGTTAAGCACCATCTTTAGGCCCACCGAACCGAAAATATGTATCGCCACCCATCACCGCGAAACAGAAAATGCGGTGCGGGCTTTGCTCGAAATGGAAGGCTGGCGGGTCAAAGCTTTTGCTTCCATTGAAGACATGATTCCAGCGGTGACCAAAGACACGCCCAACGTGGTCTTTTTAGACCCAAGTTTGCCTCATGAAGGGGTTTTGTCTGTTCCCGAACTCCTGCACACCAAAAAACCACAAGCATCCATTCGCGTCGTGGCTTTACTTTTTGATGCGAATTCATACGCCATTAATGAAGTCATGAAGGATGGCTTTGATGACTTTGTTGTGGATCCCACCAATCAGGTTGAGATCTTAGCTCGGGCCACTGCCAATTTAAGGGCCAGTCGAAATCTCGAAATGATCCACCGACACCGAAGAGATGCGTCAACCCTATTGGAGCTCAACCAGGCTTTGGCCAGCTCGCTGGATTTGCACCTCATCCTGCACACGGTCAGTGGAATGGTCGCTGATGTCATCAAGTCAGACCGTTGTTCAATTATTTTAGTGAGTCCTTTGGGGGATGAGGCAGTGATGGTGGCCGCATCCGAAGATAAGAGCGTTCAAAATTTGCGACTCACGCTGAGCAAATATCCTGAGTTGGCGCGATGCGTGGATACGCGAACCCATATTGTCATTGAAAATGTTTTTGAAGATCCGCTTTTGGAGGAAGTCAAAACAGTGCTGGAAGAACAAAAGATTCGTTCCATGGCGCTTTTTCCCATCATCTTCGAGTCTAAAGTGATTGGTGTTTTGTTTTTACGCAGCGAGTCCAGGCGCGATCCTCTGTCGGAGTATGAAATTCAATTTGCCCAAACCGTGGCGTCAACTTGTGCCGTTTCATTAAGAAATGCGCGTTTGTTCGATCATTTTAGAGACGAGACCAACCGCATCAATTACATGCGTGTGGCTGCTGAAAGAAGACTGGAAGCCCTGAGACAATTTGAAGACTTTTTTGAGTATGCCGGCGACGGCATGACAATCGTTAGCGAAGAAGGGAACATTCTCTATATTAACCGAGAGGGACGGCGTTTGTTCCGGCGCAGCTTTCGCGAAATGGAAGATGTCTTGTTCGCAGATTTGGTGGCGCCAGAGAGCCGAAGAACGTGGGACCAAATCATCAAAGAAGCACAGCAAGGTATTTATAAAGAATCCTATGACCTGTTCATCTCGCGTGGTGACAATGTGGAGCGAATCTTTTCATTGACGGCGGGTCAAACCGGTGGGCAAACGGGGTTATTGGTCTTCTCTTTTCGTGATGTCACCGACACCCGGCAAATGGAAGTTGAGTTGCGGACCACCAAAGAATTTTTGGAAAACCTCATCGATAACTCGCCTGATGCCATTGTGGCTGCAGACATTCGAGGGCGATTGATCCTACTCAATAAAACGGCAGAAGAAGTATTGGGCTACGAGTCAGCGGACGTGATTGGCCAAATGCACGTCCGAGAACTTTACCCGCCGACCATTGCCCAAGAGATCATGGAAAAATTACGGGCATCTGGATTTGGCGGGGTGGGTCGGCTGCACACGGTGAGACAGTCCTTGATGGACTCTTCGGGAGCCCCCATTCCGGTCAACATGACCGCCAGTATCATTTATGAAAATGGAGAAGAAGTCGCGACAGTGGGTGTGTTTACAGACATTCGAGGGCAGTTGCGCATGGAGAAAGAATTATCGGCCGCTCAGTCTCAACTTCTTGCTACGGAAAAAGCCCGCGTTGCGGCCGATTTGGCAGGGATGGCAGCTCATGAATTGAATCAACCCCTCACCTCTGTTTTGGGTTATGCAGAAATGTTGAAACGACGCATTACTGCTGAAGATACCGCTTTGGCCAAACCCGTTGAAGTCGTGTTCAGAGAAGCTGAGCGAATGGCGGGCATCGTGAAAAAAATTGGTCGGGTCACCCGGCATGAAACCAAGAGTTATGGTGCCCAAACCACCATGATGGACCTTGAGCGTGCTTCAAAGGGCGCGGGGCCCGAAGAAGAACAAAGAACCGAAACACTGAATGAAATACCCTTAGGTCTGAGCGCCTCGGGCTTTCCTCACGCCGAGAACCCGGTGATTAGACCCGACACCATCGATGCCAAAAGCCATGCGAAAATGCGCGCTCGAACGGCCTCCACCCGCACCCAGACCGTCAGCGAGATGCGTACGGTGGCTGATGATTTTGATGACCCACAAGAGAATACGCGACCCGAAATTCACACGGGACCCGACAGTTCAGGTGGCTAACTACAGCAAGTTGGCTGCGATTTCCGCCAAATCAGATCGCTCACCTTTACTGAGGGTGATGTGACCCGCGATGGGTTCTGAGCGAAACCGGTTCACCACGTGCACCAAGCCATTGTTGGTGCTGTCCACATAGGGGTGATCAATTTGGTACGGGTCGCCGGTTAAAACGATTTTGGTGCCATCGCCAGCCCGGGAGATAATTGTTTTTACCTCGTGTGGGGTCAGGTTTTGTGCCTCATCAACAATCATGTATTGACTGGGGATAGAGCGACCACGGATATAGGTGAGTGGCTCTATTTGCATCATGCCCAAATCCATTAACTCTTTGTAGGACCGCCCCTGTCGTTTATCGGACGCCGTGAGGCCCATGAGGAACTCAACATTGTCGAAAATGGGCTGCATCCAGGGATTCAATTTTTCTTCAACATCGCCGGGCAAATAACCCAGATCGCGCCCCATTGGGAAAATGGGCCGGGACACCAGTAATTTTTGGTAGCGTTGCTCATCGGTCACTTGCTGGAGACCAGCGGCAATGGCGAGCAGGGTTTTTCCTGTACCGGCCATGCCCACCAAGGTCACCAGTTTGATGCGTTCATCGAGGAGCAGGTCAAGGGCAAACTGTTGCTCTTTGTTCCGCGGGCGAACCCCCCATACGCCTTGTTTAAAATTGGAAATGGGAAGGATGCATTCTTGGTCGGTGCAGAACCGACCCATGGCGGTGTGAGAGGGATTGCTTTCATCGCGAATCAGCACAAACTCGTTTGGGGCATAGTAAGGGTCTGGCGGGACGATACGGCCATTGGCGTAAAAGAGGTCCACTTCGTGATTGGCCACATCGATCACACTCATGCCGCTAAAAAGCTCTGATACCTCGGTGCGCTCGGGTTCAAAGTTTTCGGTGATGATGCCAATGGCGTCAGCGCGAATCCGGAGGTTGGTATCTTTGGTGATAAAAATGACTTGTTCTTTGCCTTCGAGCTCGTCTTTTTTGTCTGCAGCCACGGCTAAGATTTTACTGTCTTGCCCACGGTTGGTGGTGACCTCAGGCGGTAAAGTGCGGGCGGTGGTTGCAACCGTCAGCAGACCACCTTGATCCAGACGTACCCCGACGGCCAAAGAACCTTCATCTCTCAACGCATCCAGATACCGGGAGACTTGCCGTGCATTGCGGCCGAGTTCAGATAGTTCTTTTTTGAAGTTATCGATCTCTTCAACGACGTAAATGGGAATCACCACATTGTTGTCTTCGAAGCTAAACATAGCACGTGGATCGTGAAGGAGAACGTTGGTATCAAGCACAAAGGTTTTTTTCATCGTTTATCTTTCTGGGTTATGCAGAGACTTGTGAAATTGCGTCCGTTTTCTTGGGTCCTGGGCAGACCACCACTTGGTTGCGGCCTTTTTTCTTGGCCATGTAAAGTGCATCGTCAGCGGATTTAATCACCATTTTAATTTCATTGCCGTGAACAAAGAACTCCCCAACACCAAATGACATGGTGACTTTAAGTGAACCGTTAGGCGTTTCAAAATCCATTCTTTGAATTTGTTTTCGAATGCGATCCGCCAGATTGGCAGCATGTGTTCGATCGGTTTGCTCGAGCACCAAGCAGAATTCTTCTCCACCATAGCGGTAGGCGTAATCGGTGTTGCGGGTACACTGCAAAATCACTTGGGCCACAGCGACCAAAACATCATCACCAATGGAGTGTCCATAGTTATCATTGATTTGCTTGAAATGGTCGATGTCTGCCATGATGACCGAGAGCGGTGTTTTTTGTCTGCGGGCCCGACCGGTGGCGTATGGTACGTCTTCTTTGAGCTGTCGTCTGTTCTTAAGGCCAGTGAGGGCGTCGGTGGTGGCGCGTTCTTCCAGCGCGGCAAAAAGTCGGGTACCTCCGATGGCCACGCCCGCTGAATCGGCCAGCATACTAAAAACATCTAATTTGCGCTGGTCAAAAACGAAAGGTCGCTCCACACCGATGAGTAGTGCAGCAAAGGTGGTGCCATGTGCGGTAAGGGGATAAATGCGTAAATCACCCAGTGGGATGGTCAACGCATCGTTTTCACTGATGAGTCCGCGCCGAACACCAGCCGAAACGAGATCAACGTGGGGCAAAACAATTTTTTCTTCTAAGGCGCGCGCCACCCATGTGTCTTCTGTGCGAGAACCGCTTTGCTTCAGGAATTGGGTTTTGAGGGGGCCTTGGGCGTGTGAAATCTCAAAACGAATGCGCCCCTGTTCGTCTTCCTCTTGGGAAATATAAGCGGCAATGGCCAAGGGAGAAATGTTGAGGCAGGTGGCCAAGGTGGTTTCGATGGCTTCTTCTTTTTCAATGATACCGCTAAATGAACGTGCGATTTGGAAGTACTTGGTCTTGTCTTGTCGTTCGTCATCTAAAATGTTGAGCAGGCGTTCGGTATCGAGCATGTGAATTAGCTCACCGGCAAGCGCTTGTGCCAATAAGCGGTCTTTATCGTTGAAGTTTTTGTGACGCGCACGATCGAAGAGTAACACCCCCATGATTTCCTCTTGGTGTTGAATGGGAATGGCCAGCAAATGTTTGGGGCGTGGGGTTCCTGTGCGATGGGTGATTAAATCAGTATTGGGCTCCAAACGCGACAGTTGAATGGGCTGTTTCTTTTGGACACACAGTCCGATGGCCCCCTTGGTGGGTGACACTTTGTGATTGGCTTGATCATCCAAGCGAATGAACTGCTCCTTGAGGATTAAATTCTCTTTGGTCTCATCAAAGAGGTATAGCACCACGCAGTCGGGCTCTAAGGCGCGCGCTGACAGGACGAGCAACCGATAAACACTTTCTCGAACCACCTGGGTGGTGGCCTTCAGACGCCTGGAGCTTAAGTCTTTTTCGGATTCCCATTCGGGTGGGTGTGACAGGGCGGTTGAAAAAGGTGAGATACTGTCTCGAATGGTTCCGCCGGCCAACAAACGATAGTCACGGGCATCTTCGTACCATCGTAAGATTTCCGCATCCAGCTGATGGGTGGCGCGTTGGCGTGCGGCCCGAATGACCGAGGATAAGATGGCATTGCCCACGCACAGGGCCGCCACAAAAAAGCACCCAATGACCACCATGTTTTGAACCGAATGGTGGCCTAAAACCAAGACGGACATGAGGTAGGCTGTCCATGGCACCACCGCGCGCAGCAGCAGCCGTTGGGACAATAAGGCGCCGGTGGCAAAGGCCCACAGGTAAAAAGGGGCCAGAAGAATGACTTGGTTATAATCGGCATTGACCACCAGGAGGGCGCAGGTGAGTAAACTCAGAAGCAACCACGGGAATAGTTTTTGGCCCACGAGAGGTCGCTTTAAAACTTGTGCCATGAGGAGCGGAACCCCGAGCAACAATGCCAGAACCAAGAGCAAGATCAGGTTCATCCGAAAGGCAATTTGTGCGAAGGAGTCTACAAAACCGATGGCCACCCATGAGGCCCCAGACAAGCTCAGGAAACCCCAGCTCAAAATCAGCGCGAGCCTATCGGGAATCTCCGGCATGGGACGACGTTTTTGCCGTTGGTTTTTGAGAATTTCTGAATTCATGGGCTCCTGAAAGGTTTCAAAGGCCGCCACAGCGTCGGCGAGCGGTTAAGGGGCACCTTTTTGTTGTGCGGTTTTTAATATGGGCTGGGGAGAAGGTAATTGGGTGCGTTTACCTTCGGGTAAAAGCAGAACCTTTTCGTCTTCTCTCACGAAGCCCAGTTCTTGGCGGATCACGTGTTCTTGAAAGCGTCGCGCATCTTTTTGGTCGCTGCGCAACAGCTCAATTTCATCTTTGAGTTGCTCGTTTTTCGCTTTCGCTTTTTGAACTTGTTTTTGGAGTTTCTCGGCCTCAGCTTGCAGCTTTTTCGTTTGGGGCAAACCTTCCGGCGAAAGAATGCCGAAGCCCAACAATAAAAGCGCAATTAAAGTAGCTGCAGCGAGGATGCTGCGTGAGTTCCACATAAGGTAGGAGCTAACATAAAGCCCAGAAAAAATCCAAGCCTACCCCTTACCCAAGATCAATCTTTTGGGTTGGCGTAGACATGAGGGGACGTTGGATGGATTAAGCGTCGTGATTGGTGAAGGGCAGCAGGCCCATGGCGCGTGCGCGTTTAATGGCTTTGGTGACCTTACGTTGGTTTTTTGCGGTCAGGCCAGAGCGACGCCCGGGCAAGATTTTCCCTTCGACAGAAAGAAAACGACGCAAGACGTCTGGGTTCAAGTAGCTGATTTCAACGTCTTTATTTTGCAAAAAATAGTCAACCAAACGGCGACGGCTCTTAACTGGAAAGCGGCTCATAGATATCCTCGCGACCCCTAGGGTCAAACACTTAAAAACTAGTTGGTAACAGCCCTTCGAGGGATCTGTCACATGCTACACAGCGGAACTATCCAGTTTCATTGGATTTGACAACCCCCTCGACCATCTTTGGGCGCCATAAGCTTGAATTATTGCTTTTGGTGCACCGAATGAGCTAAAATACTATTTTTGAAGCACTTTTGGAGATTTATGGGTGCACTGTTAGTCCATTTTCGACTCTTTCTTGGTTTTGCGGTTCTGTTTTCATTGGCGCTGCTGCCTGCAACCTGGGTTTTTCTGGAGAATTCCGGCCCCGTGATCGAGAGCGATTGGGCCCAGAACGAGGCCTGGGTACTGGCGCGAATTCAGCAAAAGGCGCAAGAGATACCCGCTGCCCAACGAAAACAGTTTGTGTTGAACCAAGCCCATCTCATCCATGGCCAACTCCGCTGGTTAGGGGAGAGCGGCGCGGTTTTGATGACCACGAAACAGGGCGCTGCACCGGGACAGGTCTTTGGCGAATGGCCGAGCAGCTCTGAATTCACCACCTGGCTCACAAATCACAGTTCACCTGGATTGCCCGGATACCCGCCCAGAATTAGTGCGTTCGCGGCCGGCCCCACGACCGCTGAACAGGTCATTTTTAAGGTTCCCTTGACCCAAAACCCGAACGCGCCCGCCACCTTGTTGATGCGCTTGGCGGTGCCCGGCCCCATGCAGGCCGAGTGGCAATCGGGCATTCGCAATGGCTTGGCCATTGCCCTCTCATTGGCCATGATCATGGTTTTGTTGTGGTTGGTGTTCTACATGGGCCCGCAGCGAAGATTGATTGGGTACCTGCAAGAACTTGGCGAAGGTGATTTGGGCACGCCCATGCCCGATCAGTTACACAGCTTACAGTCGGTGGGAGAACAGTTGGCACAGCTGGCCTTTCGTTTGCGCAGGCGGGTGGCGGGAGCCCATGAGCCCAGCGTGGTTTTGGAGCAATTCATCGAGTCGTTGCCTTCGGCGGTTATCGTTTGGGATGGGTACGACAGCCTGTTGGCCGCTAATGGTTTGGCGCGCCGTTTGATGGGCTTTCATCATCCGGAAGGGCAAGACCAGGTAAAAAATTGGGTTTCACAGCCCCATGTTGTTGCGCTCATCAAAAGGGCGGAGGCCGAAGCCCACCCGGTTTCTGCGACGCTCCATTTGAGTGAACCCATTGAAAATGAAGTGTTTGGCAAGCTGCATGTATTAAAAAGACCGCAAGAGAAAGCATTTATTGTATTTGTGAGCGCAGATTTCTTGTCGAACCCGCCGCGATTCTTGGCGGCTGATGACCGTGTGGAGCCGATTCCTTTTTACAAGCTTTGGCGACGTGCTTTACGTATGGCAAAACCTCTTTTTAAGAAAACAAATAATGAACTGGTGGTGCCGGATAAGTTGCCCGTAGAATTGGTGGCCGAAGTTCAGGGACGGCTTTATTGGGCTTTGGCGATTGTGTTGGTCACCATTGCGGCGACTTTGCGTGACCATACCATTTCTTTCGACGTCCAGGCGAAACGCAATGCCGTGTTGGTGACTTTCGGTTGCCCCATGGAAAAACAAGTGGCACAGCTGCTTACCATTATTTTGTCGCCCGTGGGTGGGCAAATTACCATTAGTCACGACGAGGTTGTATTGTGGTTGCCTCGAGCATAAGCGTGGCTCACAGCCCTGCCCGTTTGGTGGTGGAGGCCAGAGATTTGCGTACCATCGAGATACGCCAGTTTTTTCCTTTGCCCGAAACCGCATCCACCACCACTGAATACCTGACCGATATGTACTTCTTTTTTCCGGCTGGTTTTGGGCCCGTGACCGACACCCTTTCAAACCGAGATTTTTATAAGCGCTCTCAGGTTTATATGCGGATGCACAGCCCTGATTTAAAATTACAAGAGTTGTACGATTTAAATTCGCCCGATAATCCGGCTACAATTCTCCGGCGAAAACTACCCTTGCTGCTAACAAAAGAGGCACCTTCTGGTGACGCCCTGACCGCCTTGGCACAATTACTGGGCGCAGAGGTCGCTGATGCTGTCGACGTGAAATTACGATTTCTTAAAAGAAGCATTCGAAGTGCGAACATCCACAACCTGCAGCTTACGACTTTGGAGTCCGAGCTCACCAGCTTCTGTGCGGATTTACTTTCTACCCTTAATGCGTTGAGACGAATTCGGCTCAAAGCTTTGGCACATGGGGCTGTGGTGCACGAAGAATTACGGTCGGCCTTGTACTTTTGTGCAGAGTATTTGGGAGCGGTGACCGATGAGGCATTGGCCGAACTGGCCACGGCGCTGGATCGCTCTGATGGTCTGCGCGATGGCACCGGACTCCTGACGCAAATGCGACTGGAGGTGGCTCGAACTGCAGAAAGGGTCAATGGATGGCGCATCGATCAAGGATTGTTGGTTCCATGGCGTGCTGACCACGAATTGTTTACCTATCGAATGGGCCTTTTAAAAAAAGAACTTCAACAAAGCCTCTATGTGAATACCCGTGGCGGCAAACGAGACCCATTTGTACGAAACACGGCTGCCATGATCGCAGCTGGTTTGGCGGCCACTTGGGCGACTTTGGCGCAGCTGCCCCTTTGGACCGGCGCATGGGCCACGGAGGAAGGACTCCTCTTTTTAGGGGTGGCCGTGGGCGCTTACACTCTCAAAGACCGGATTAAAGAATGGGTTCGGCAGGCCCTGGCCGTGCGTTGGACACCCTGGGATGAAGATCGAAAGGTGTTGGGAGATGCCTTGGCTCAGGTGGAGCTGGGGGCCTTTCATGGACGTGCAAAAGAGCGCTTCCACCTGCTGAATGAAGAAGAAATTCCTCAAGAAATCAAGGAGATACGATCAAGAGAACGGACCGTTTCGGGGTTGACCATCGAAAATGAAAACGTCATTCACTACGCACGCATGATGTCTTTTCAGCAGGCCAACGGGAACCCTGTGCCTCCCCGTTATGGCGTTCAGCAACGATTCCGCTTCAACCTGGCTGATTTTTTGGCTCGATTGGACGACCCTGTGGAATCCGTTCGGTATTTTGATTCTCGGACCGGTCGTTTTAAGCGCAAGGAGATGCCCCGGGTGTATCACATCAATTTGGTGGTCTCACAGTCGGAAGGTGCTGAAAATAAACGTAAAAATTCAAAATTCCGGCTCGTGGTCAACCAAAAGCAGGTGCTACGGGTGGAGGCGGTGGAAGACCTCTAAGCCCTTCATTTCATGACGCAATGCCCAATTTTTATCCGTCAATACACTGATTGACCACTCAATCAGCCACTCGTAGGTATATAATTAAGAAAGGTGCATTTCGGATCTTTCGCACGGGTGCTACACTGATCATCCGGGACAAATGAGCTGGTAACGGCGATGGAGTTTGCTAATGGTTTTAAGGTCTTCTTTTTTCTGGGTTGTGCTTTTCGCGTTGAGTTTTGTTGCCTGTCAGGACGAAGAACTCACTTTGGTCGCACCGAAAATTGAGATTGGAACTCCCGAAAGCGCAACAGAATCCATCTGTGCTGAAGACTTGGTTCGGGACTGCGCATACGACTTTGGCAGCGTCCCCATCGGTGAAGGCCGGTTTTACACCTTCACCATTCGCAATCCGTCCCCTGTGGCTTTGAATCTGTACAATGTAAAATTCTCCGAGGACACGGACCCGGCCTTTGCCATTGAGGGTGAGGTTCCCGACGCCATCACAGCTTCCGAGGGGAAAGAGGGCGTTCAGATCACCATCAAGTTTGTTCCAACGGTGGCCTCTGTGGTCTCAGGAACACTAATCATTGAAACCAATGCGGTGAACATCGAAGAGGGAGAGAATGTCTTCATTCAATTCACTGGCGGTGGCGAGGACTTGGGACGCCCCGAACTTCACATCAGCCCACCAGAGTGTAACTTTGGTAGCGTGGGTGTTGGCGTCGAAGCCTTTTGCAGCATCACCGTAGAAAACGTGGGGCAGCGAGAGCTTTTCATCGAAGGTGTGTCCTTCGCTCAGGAAAACCCTGCCGCCCCAGACCCAGTGTTTTATCCAGGTGGTGTTTTGGAGTTGGTTGGGATTGCGCCCGGTACCGGTGTCAGTGTGGTCTTGGCGGCCATGCCGCAGCAGATAGGACCCGTCACCGGCGCATTGGAGCTCGCCACCAACGATCCTGAAAGACCCACCGCCACGGTGCCACTCTCAGTTTTAGGTGCAAGTGCGCCCACCGCGGTTGCTAAGATTGCTAAAATCAATGGGGTGACCAATACCGAGGCAGCCCCAGTGATTCGACCGCTCGACGACGTCCTTTTAACGGGTGAAGAAAGTGTCCCAGGCACTGAAGATGGGTACATCGCCACTTATCTTTGGGAACTGACCGAAAAGCCCATGGAATCCAGTGCGACGCTTTCCACACCTGACGCCATGACCACGCAGCTTCAGTTTGACAGCGCCAACGGCACTGTGAACGGCATTGATGTGGCTGGTACGTTCGTGGTGAAGCTTACCGTTTGGGATAACTTCGGGGCCCAGTCAAGCAACGAGGCCACGGTCACCATTAACTCGGTGCCTTCCGACAATTTTCACATTCAGCTCAGCTGGGACGTGGATGCCAACGATATGGATTTGCATTTGAAACGAGGCACCGCCAATTATTGCTCGAGCGATGAATCTTGTTACTACGTGAACTGCAAAAGCACCTCTTTTATGGGCCCCCCTGATTGGGACAATGATGGTGCGCAAGCCAGCGCCGGCGATCCCGTATTAGACATCGACGACCTCTGTGGCTATGGCCCCGAGAACATCAACATCGAAAACCCGGGTGACGGCGAATATACCATCGGTGTTCATTTTTACGGTAATACAGGTTGTGACACCCAGACGGAATCTGCCACCAACACCACCATCAAGGTATTTGTGAATGGGGGCCTTGAGGCTCAGTACGACCGCATGATGAACGCCAACGATGATTTCTGGGAAGTGGCGAAGGTGCAATGGAACAATGGCGCAGCGACCATTCTGCCCATCGACAGCTACCAAGGCAACTGGAGCTGCCCCAGTTCTTTCCCATAATCGTTACTGTTGAAACGGTGCCCATGTGGGCGTCCAGTAGAAGCCACCTTGGGTAATGCGCCTTTGGTGGCTTCCGTCTAAGTTGCTCAAATACAGATCGCGTGCGCCATCTCGAGTAGAGGTGAAGACCACGAGACGTCCATTCGCGGCAAAGGCTGGATCTTCATTGTTGGATTGATCTTGGGTGATACGCGTGATGACACTGGAGCGAACATCCATCAGAAAAATATCGTATTTGTTGCGTTCATCTCGAGCGGAGAAAACGATGTGGGTGCCTCGAGGGCTCCATCGGGGGGTTTGGTTATATTTGCCTTTGAAGGTCAAACGTTTTTGGTTGGAACCGTCTTTGTCCATGACGAAAATATGTGGGTTGCCAGAACGAGAAGATACAAAGGCAATCTTGGACCCATCTGGACTCCAAGATGGGGAGGTATCGATGCCCCAGGCGTCCGTGAGGCGTTTGGCATCTTTGCCATCTGCGCTCAGCAGGTAAATATCGGTATTGCCTTTCATCGATAAGGTCACTGCGATTTGGCTGCCGTCGGGAGAGAAAACGCCACCCGTATTGAGCCCTGGACGTGCAGAGAGCCGTTTGTATTTCCGAGTGGCCACATCCAGTTCAAACAAATCGGGATTGTCGTACCGGTAAGACGTATAAAGAATTTTTTTGGCGTTAGGTGCATAGGAAGGTAACAAGTTGAGTCGCCCCCCCTTTGAGAGTTGTTTGATTTTTTGTCCGTCCACATCCATTTGAACCACATGCTTGGTTTTGCCCACTCGTTTAATGGCTGCGATGGGCTGTGACATGACTCCTTTTTCGCCAGTGAAGGCTTCAAAAACATCGTCAGAGATGAGGTGTGCCAATTTGAAAATCATCTTAGATGGCGCTTTGTAATTTCGTTTAAAACGAGATTTTTGCGTCCCCACATCGTAGGCATAGACATCTACGACGTACACATCGCCTTGACGAGACATGGAGAATTTAAGGAGTGCGTCTGCGCCCACATTTCGCCAGCTTTCGTATTGGATGTCTTTAACCCCGAACGACTCTTGGTCCGGGGTGATGAGGAACCCTTTGGGGTCTAAAATTTGAAAGACGCCCGTAAAGTCCAAATCTTGTCGGATGCGTTCCACGAGCTCGTTGGCGGTTTTTTTCAGCCCACTGTTTTTTGATATTTGTGCATCGGTGACCGCAATGGGCAGCGGCTTAAAGGAAGCGCCTTCCACTCGAATGAGAGGATTGGCGAATGCGGTGGTGGACAGCAAGAGCCCAAAGCAGATTAAAGTGATGATGCGTTTCATACGGTTCTCCCTCAACTATTCACAACGAATGGGACAAAATTCTAAAGTGACGCCTTTGCGATAAAGCGCGCGCAGGACCAAAGGTGGTGACGGCAGCGGAACGCTTTTTTGTGCTGCGGCCAATACAGAATTATCGAAAGCGGCATTCCCTGATGATTGGGTCACTTTGGCGGCGAGCAACTCGCCATTTGGACCAATGCGAATAGCCAAGTGAGCTCGCAGTCGCATGCGTTCGGCGTCGGTCAAAACGGTGGGAAGTTCAAATGCACCACGAATGTGGGCGGACAGCAAGCCGTTGTAGGAGGCTTCCATTTCTCCTGAGACCTCGGTGCCCAAGACACTCCCGTTGGCTTGCCCTTCATCTTCTTCGGCCGCCATTTTATCTTGGATGAGTTGGTTAAGATCGGTGGCTTGTGCGGCTTGAAGCTTTGAAAGGGCATCGCTCATTTGCTGTTGGCGATCCACTGATGGGGCCGGGTCTGGCTTTTTAGCTGGTGTTGTTTTGGGTTTTGGTTTGGCCTTGGCAACAGTTTTCTGGGGAGGCGTTGGTTTGGGCTTGGCCGGTTTGGGTTTCACCGCGGCGGGGTTGGCTTTGGGTTTTGGCTTGGGTTGGCTCTTGCGGGGGAGCCATTCCTTTTTTCGTTCCTTGCCCAATTTGACCAAACGGGTTTGGACGATGTTTTTATCGAGGTCGATGGCCTTATTGAATTGGAAGTCTCCAAAAACAAAAAAAGCGCCGATGACCAAATGGATGCCTGCACTGAATGCGATGGCCCAGCTGGTGGTTTTACGCCGTTTGGGCGTTTGCCCTGTTACTGGTGTGGGTGGGGTGGTGAATGCAGTGAGTTCCATGGGTATTAAAATAACGCCTCAAGGGGTTGGTTCATTCACTTGATAGGGGTCTGTGACCATCCCAATGTTTTTCGCCCCTCCTTTTTGGGCTGCAGCCATGATTTGGACGATAAAACCGTAGGGCAAGGTGTGATCAGCGTGCAGGTAAATCTCCTGATCTTTTTGAATTTTCGCATTTCGGCTTAAAACTTGCTCTAAACGTTCAATGGGGACCTCTGTTTTTCCAATGAATGCTTTTTTTTGAGCGGTGATGGTCAGCACAATTTTATCTTCTGGGCTGTCCATGGCTTCGGCCTCTGCATCGGGCAAGGCCACTTTGACCCCCTGTGCCATCATGGGGGCGGTCACCATAAAAATGATCAACAAAACCAGCATCACATCCACCAAAGGGGTGACGTTGATTTCGCTCATGGGTCCTTTGGGACTGCCTGGCCCACTCAAAAAAGCGCCCAAATTAGCTCCTCGAAAGTTTCTGGGCCTGTTTTTGGCCCCAAAAGGGGTTTCGTGCCCAATAACAAATGTTTTTGGCACATTCTGATGCGAGTTTAAAGCCTAAGATCATAAGAAGGCAGAAATGAATCTGGCGGGCAGCACGAACGTCCATCTTGAAAGCTGGTGTTGAAGATGCCAAGAGACACACGAGATGGCGCAGCAAGGAGATACTGCAATGGAATTTGGGTTAAGAAAATTACGGTCGATGAGCAACGTGATGGGACTGTTCGCTTTTTTTGTTACGGGTTTGTTGGTGTTGCCTTCGTCGGCTGCTGCCAAAGAACTTACAGCAAAACAAATCGCAGACAAAGCCATGGCTGCCGGGCTCTTCTCATTTAAAGAAGGCCAAGCCGTGTTAGAGATGGAAATCACCCAAGCTTCCGGCAGGGTCCGCAACAACACCTTGTCATTGAAAATGCGTAAAACCAAAGAAGGCTTGGCGCAAACCATGGTTCGTTTTGAAAAACCTGCGGCCGTGAAAGGCACTTCGTTCTTGGTGCGGGAACGCTCCGGCCAATTGCCCGACCAATTTGTGTTCGTTCCCGCCACCAAAGTGGTGCGTCGTATTGCGGCGGGCAACAGCACCCGTTCTTTTTTCGGGTCCGATTTCTCGTATGCAGATTTGATGCCTTTGCCTCCCGAGGAGCAATCCAAAGCGGATTTACAGCGCCTGGACGATGCCAAGGTTGGCGGCCAAACGACCTACGTGGTGCAGATGAAATTGCCCCCAGAGGCCCCTTACGGGAAGGTTGTTTTTTACGTGCACCAAAAGCATTTGCTGCCCATCAAGATCTCATTCATGGATCGTGAAGAAAAACCCTTCAAAGAATTGGTGATGAAGAAACTGAAAAAAGTTCAGGGCAAGCTCATCCCCGTTGAAATGGTGATGAAAAACATCCAAAAAGGTTCAAAAACGGTTTTGCGAATAAAAGACATGGACAACAAGGCGAAGTTGAGTGATGCGGACTTTACCGAAGCAGCAATGAAGCAATAAATCGGGAGTGAGTTGTGGCGACGTTAATATTATTAAGACACGGACAGTCTTTGTGGAATTTACAAAACAGATTCACCGGTTGGGTGGATGTGGACTTGAGCGAGCAAGGGATTCAAGAGGCGCAGCAAGCGGGTGAAAAGCTGAAAAACACCAAAGTGGATCGGTTGTATACGTCGGTGTTGATGCGGGCCGAGAAAACCGCGGCCATCGCTTTGGAATGCGCGGGCCAATCGGAGGTGCCCAAAACGCGAGATGCGGCTTTGAACGAGCGGCACTACGGTGCGCTGCAAGGACTGAACAAAGACGAGACCCGAGAAAAATACGGTAAGGAGCAGGTGCACCAGTGGCGGCGTTCCTACAGTGTGAACCCACCGGAGGGCGAGAGCCTCGCGGACACCTGTGAGCGGGTTTTGCCTTATTACCGAAAAGAAATCTGTCCCCATTTAGATGCGGGTGAAACCGTTTTGGTTGCTGCCCACGGTAATTCGCTTCGGGCGCTCATCAAGGAGCTTGAGCAATTATCAGAGGACGAAATCGTGAAGGTGGAAGTGCCCACTGGCGTCCCCTTGGTCTACACCCTCGATGCGTCAGGGAAGGTCACCCACAAAGAGATTTGGGATTAATTGCGCTCGCAGTTTCGTTGACAATCGGCTTTGCAGGCCAAAATACGGTTGCGGTCATTTTGCTCGTCACCTCCCAGCTCGCACATGCGTTCACAGGTGGCACAATCTTTGGCGGCTCGGGCGGCCGGACCACTGGAGGCTGCCTGGGCGGTGATGCACCCTGAAAAAAGAGTCAAGAAAAGGGCTGCCAAAAGGCGTTGGCCCGTGTATACCCCAGAAAACATGAAAGCCTCCTACTGACAGAGATGAGACGCCTCTTGAGACAAAACATTCAACCATTTTTTGGGCCGCCAAGAAAACAAAAGACAGTAAAAATCTGGCTGGGGGCTCTGTTGTGTGGTGGGTTGTGCGTTACTTCGTTCGGCTGTGGCGATCGAAATCTCATACAAGCTTACTGCCAGTTGGGCCACCAGTGCGAAAATGACCTGTTGGTGGGGAGCAGTGAAGACTCCATCGATGTCTGCCGCGTCCATATTGAGAACGACCATAAACGGTTGGATGCCAACTCTGAGCCCATTTGCGGTGACATCAAGACCGCTCACTTGGATTATATGACTTGTGTGGTGACCACCTCTGAAGAGGCAGCCACCGATGCAGAGCAGTGCGATGGTCTCAACCTGATTTTTTCGCCGTGCCACAACGAGCGCAATACTTGGTATAATTTGGTGGCAGATGCTGGGAACCAATGTAATGAATAGCTTTGAAACCCTACGGAAATACGCTGGATTCTGTGCTTTGTGTTTGGGCATGCCTTTGGGCGGCTGCACTTACCAACAATATTGCGCCAAATACGAAGAATGCTCCGAAGAGAAACTGGGGGAAGAATTTCAAGAGATTTGTGTCATTGAGAATGAAGGCTTGCTGGCTGAATACCGGGCGAATGAAGAGGAGAGCTGTTTGGAGCTGGCCGAAGCCAAAGAAGACATGGACCTTTGTCGGCTGACCCAGGAGGAGTGCCGAGATTTCAACAATCAGACAGGCGGTGAGGCGTGCCAAGAGCAGGTTGAGCGCTACGAGACCCTTCTGATGGATACGTTGATCACCTGTTCCCAGCTGGATTAGATTTTCACAAAAAAAAGCTTCACATCAGGTGCCGGACTCCCTTATCAATGGGTGAGCCCGTCACAAGGAGTACAAAACATGAGTTATTTTCCGCCCACCGTCATTGAGCAAACCCCCCGCGGCGAACGTGCCTACGATATTTGGTCTCGTTTGCTCAAAGACAGAATCGTTTTCTTGGGCATGCCCATCGAGGACGGCATTGCGAACTCCATCGTGGCCCAGTTGCTCTTTTTAGAAAGCGAAGATGCCGACAAAGACATCATGATGTATGTGAACAGCCCTGGGGGTTCAGTCACCGCCGGTTTGGCCATTTACGACGCCATGCAATACGTCCGGCCCGATGTGAGTACCATCTGTGTGGGCCAATGTGCTTCCATGGGGGCATTGTTATTGGCCGCAGGCGCAGCGGGTAAACGATACATCCTGCCCCACAGCCGGGTGATGATTCACCAGCCGCTTGGCGGGGCCCGCGGTCAGGCCTCAGATATCGAAATTCAAGCTCGAGAAATTCTCAAGCTGAAGGGCCTGTTAAACGATATATTGCACAAGCACACTGGGAAAGATCTCGAGAATATCGAAAAGGATACCGATCGGGATTATTTCATGGATGCCACCGAAGCCATTGCTTACGGGTTGGTGGACAAGATGGTCGACCGTAACACCCTGGAAAAGAAGGATTTATAATTTTTTGCGCCTGGGCGAAATACGTGGCAAAACCAGGTGAAAACACGGTTTAGAGCCCTTTGGGGCCCAAAAAACCGGATTGGGAGCCATGCGTGTCCAAAAGAGAAGAGCAAAACGCACTTTTTTGTTCGTTTTGTGGCAAAAGCCAAAAAGAAGTTAAAAAGTTGGTGGCTGGGCCATCCGTTTACATCTGCGAAGAATGTATCAGCCTGTGCAATGATATTATTGCCGAAGAAGAAGAGCCCGATGGGGCCGAAGACTTAACCCCCCAACTGCTTAAGTCTGCCGAAATCAAAGCGGTGCTCGATGAATATGTGATCGGCCAAGAACGCGCCAAAAAAGTGCTCTCGGTGGCGGTTCACAATCATTACAAACGCATTTTTTCGCAAGCCGACACCGATGAGGTGGAACTGCAGAAAAGTAACATTCTTCTCATTGGACCCACGGGCTCCGGGAAAACATTGTTGGCCCAAACCCTGGCGCGAATTTTGAGGGTCCCATTTACCATCGCCGACGCCACCTCATTAACTGAAGCGGGCTACGTTGGTGAAGATGTCGAGAATGTGATCGTCAATCTTTTAAATGCGGCCGATGGGGATATCGAAAGGGTGCAAAAAGGCATCGTTTATATCGATGAAATCGACAAAATCTCCCGTAAAGGTGAAAACCCCAGCATCACCCGAGATGTGTCGGGCGAGGGCGTGCAGCAAGCATTGTTAAAAGTCATCGAAGGCACTGTGTGTAATGTACCACCTAAAGGTGGACGTAAGCACCCGCAGCAAGACTTCTTACAAGTGGATACGTCACAAATTCTATTCATTTGTGGCGGGGCATTTTCAGGCCTCGAAAAAGTTATCGAATCACGCATTGGTAAAAAAGGCATCGGATTTGGTGCCGAGGTGGGGAAACTCAAAAACATGCAAACGGGTGAGATTTTGGCAAAGGTCGAAACCGAGGACCTGCTCAAATTTGGGCTGATTCCCGAATTGGTGGGACGGCTTCCGGTGGTGGCGTCCTTGGATGATCTCGACAAAGACATGTTGATTCAAATCTTGAGAGAACCCAAGAATGCGTTAACCCGACAATACCAGCGTTTGCTTGAGTTAGACGGTGTTGATCTTCGCTTTACGGACGATGCGCTCGAAACGGTGGCCAAAGAGGCTTTAGATAAAAAAACTGGCGCTCGGGGTCTGCGCGGCATCCTCGAAGGTGCTATGCTTAATGTCATGTATGAAGTGCCCGGTGAAGAAGGCGTTGAAGAAGTGATTGTGAATGAGCAAGCCATCCTCAAAAATGAGGTGCCGCTGGTGGTGATGAGCAAAGACGATGTGCCACAAAGCATAGAAGAAGACAGCGAAACGTCCCCGACTTAGGTTCGATTAAGGAACACCATGGAAAAAGACAAAAACCAAGAACCCAATGGCGAGACCCTTACGGTTCCATTGCTTCCCCTCCGAGATATTGTTCTTTTTCCCGAGTCGGTGATGCCTCTTTTCGTGGGTCGGGCCCGTTCGATGGCCGCCCTAGAAACCTCACTTAAAACTGCGCGTTCTACCCAGGACCGTTTGGTGGCCTTAAGCGTTCAAAAAGAAGCCACCACCGAAGAGCCGGGGCCTGAAGACATTCATGTGGTCTGTACTTTGGGCATCATCAAAACGGTGATGCACCTGCAAAACAAGATGATGAAAGTCTTGGTGCTGGGCAAACGTCGTGGCCGCATTAAGCGATTTGTTGGCGTTAAAGAATGGGATAAGCCGCTGCCCCCCGAGGTGAGCACTGAGCCTTGGTTGGTGGAAATAGAGCCCTTTGAGAGCGTTGACGATTTAAATTTAGAGCCCAAAAGCGACGATGAGAAAAAACTCAAAGCCGTCGCATCTCTTTTTGCTGAATACGTTCGTTACTCTTCGCGGTTGCAGCCAGAGATACTAGAGAAAATCGAAAAGATCACCGACGACGAGCGCCGAATGGACATCATGTCGGGCTACGTACAGCTAAAATCCAAAGACAAGCAAGCCTTGTTATCCGAACCGTCCCTGAAAAAACGGCTCGAACTGTTTCTCAAATTGCTCAAAACCGAAGTGGACATTTTGCGCATGCAAAAAAAGGTGAAGGGGCGATTCCGTCAACCCAACGATCTACGGGCTGCATCCAATCACCACCGCATGCGTCAGTCTGCGCAGGATGAAATGCAAGAAGAGCTGCGCAACGAACTCATGGAGCTGGAGACCCGACTGAATGAAAAGCCACTCACCGAGGAGGCGAAAGAGCGCGTGAAGGCCGAGCTGCGCAAGCTACGTACCATGTCGCCCATGTCTGCCGAAGCGTCAGTGGTGCGTGGGTATTTGGATTGGATGTCCAATCTGCCCTGGCAGGCTTATTCCGAAGACCGCATTAACATCAACGAAGCGGAAAATATTCTGAATGCCGATCACTATGGCCTCGAGAAGGTTAAAGATCGCATCTTAGAGCATTTGGCGGTGCAAAAATTAGCCGAAAAACTTAAAGGTCCCATTTTGTGCTTGGTGGGGCCTCCTGGCGTGGGCAAAACCTCATTGGCCAAATCCATCGCGCGGGCAACCGGGCGAGATTTTGTGCGTTTGTCATTGGGTGGGGTTCGTGACGAAGCAGAAATTCGTGGGCACCGCCGAACGTACATCGGCGCCATGCCGGGTAAGATCATTTCTTCTTTAAAGCGTTGTAAGACTTCAAATCCCGTCATTCTCCTCGACGAGATTGACAAAATGTCCCATGACTTCCGTGGAGATCCATCGTCGGCCATGTTGGAAGTTTTAGATCCAGAGCAAAACGATACCTTTGTCGATCACTATTTGGATTTAGATTACGACTTGTCTCAAATTTTGTTCATCTGCACGGCCAATAACTTGTCTGGGATTCCGGCACCTTTGTTAGACCGCATGGAGATGATTCGCATTTCTGGTTATACGGACCTCGAAAAAATGGCCATTGCCAAGACGTATTTGATTCCCAAACAGCTCGAGAACAATGGCTTGGCAGAATTCGAGTCCGTCGACAAAAGAGACAAAAAAGGGCGCCGCGTTCAATCCACAGGGGCCAAAGTCACTTTTGAAGACGACAGCATTCGTAAGGTGATTGAAAATTACACGCGAGAAGCCGGCGTTCGGAATCTGGAGCGGGCTTTAGGAACGTGCAGTCGGAAGGCAGCGATATCGCTTTTGAAGCGCATCAATGAGGATATCCCAGCCGATGTGGCCGAAAAGGAAAATGAATCTAAAGAAGATGTGATGGCTGCAAAGCAAAAGCTTCGAGATCAGCTCGAAGGGCGCGGGCTGCGCATCACCCCAAAAAGGGTCCGAGAATTTCTTGGCGTTGAAAAATACAAACACCGCGAGCAAGAAAAAGAAAATAAAGTAGGTGTCACACATGGTTTGGCATGGACCTCTGTGGGCGGTGAAGTGCTCATCACAGAGGTGGCCGTAGTGCCCGGGAAAGGCAAACTCACGGTTACTGGCAAATTGGGCGAGGTCATGCAAGAGTCTGCGCAAGCCGCCATGACCTACGTGCGTTCTCGTTCACCGGCTTTAGGCTTGGCCAAAGACTTTTACAACCGCTTGGATATCCATATCCACGTCCCTGCAGGTGCCACGCCCAAAGATGGGCCCTCCGCAGGTATTACGCTGGCCACCTCCTTGGTCTCGGCTTTGACCCGCGTTCCCGTTCGTCACGATGTGGCCATGACCGGTGAGATTACATTACGGGGTCAAGTGATGGCCATTGGTGGGCTGAAAGAAAAAGCCCTGGCGGCTCACCGGCAAGGCATTCTGACGGTGGTGATACCTGCTGAAAACGAAAAAGATTTGGAAGAAGTGCCTCTCAATATTCGCAACGAGATGACTTTCATCCCGGTGGAAAATGTGGACCAAGTGATCAAGCACGCTTTGGCGCTCGAAGGCAGCGAGGTCCTACTCGAAGATTTGAGCGGGAGCGTGGTGGATATCATCGACGAGATTTCTCCCGAGATCAAAAAAGATGGGAATGCGACCGAGCAAGAAGCGCCTGCAGGCGGCGTTCACTAGTTTTGGGTAAAGGCCCAAAAAGCCAACAGGCCCCAGCCGAACAACAACGACAAACCACCAATGGGGGTGATGGCGCCCAGGACACGCAGGTTGGTGAGTGTCATTGTGTAGAGCGAACCGGAAAAAATGACGATTCCAATTAAAATGGCAATGGATGACGTCTGAAGCATCTTATGTGGCGAATGTTGAGCGATGACGCTGACCAATACAAGCAGCAGTGCATGCCACATGTGATAGTGGACCGCTTTTTCCCACCAAGACATGCGCAGTTGGAAATCAGGCAGTTCGCTCAGCCAGCCTTTCAATCCGTGGGCACCAAATGCCCCCATGGCCACAGCAAGAAATCCTAATATTGCTGCGATTCCCAAAAACATCTCAAACTCCTATGCTGGTTTTTACCATTGTGGCTGCGTTTGCTTTTCTGTTTGCTCAAGCATGCTCAGATAACTTTCGTAGCGGCTTGGGTCAATATGACCAGAGGTGACCGCTGCTTTAACGGCGCATTGGGGTTCTTTGCGGTGCAGGCAATCATTGAAACGGCAATCTTCTTTGAGGGCCTCGGCGAACCCGGGAAAGTATTGGGCCACTTCTTGGGGGCGAATGGCCACCGGGATAAATTCGCGAACCCCGGGTGTATCCACAATTTCACCGCCTTGGCGCAAAGGGTGGAGGGTGGCGGTTGTGGTGGTATGCTTACCAAAGCCCGAGGCTTCGCTGAGCGCACCAACTTCGAGACTGTGATCTTGTTTCAGAGCGTTCACCAATGAGCTTTTGCCCACGCCCGAGGTGCCTACGAAAACGCCGCACCCATAATGAGCGATGGTTTGACCCAGAGATTCGAGACTGCTCGGGTCATGGGCACAGGTGGCAATGACGGGAATGGTGTCTTGGTAGTGTCGTTGGAGTTCTAAGATCATGGGCTCGAAATCGGGCAAATCAGATTTGTTGACGATCAGTAGATTGGAAATGCCGGCCGCTTGGCTGGCGATAATGACTTGGTCCACAAAAGTGGGCTTGGTTTCGGGCTTGGGGGCCACCACGATACCCACCAAGTCGATGTTGGCGGCTAAGGACAAAGTATGTCCGGCAGTGGTGGCTCTTTTGAGTTCCGTTTTGCGCTGAAGTCGTTTGAGCTTGTTGTCTTCTTGATAGACCCGGTCACCCACCAAGAAACCTGATTTGCGTGACACCCGAACCATCTCAATATTTTCTGCCTGCCACTGGACTTTCACCGCCACCCCATGGTGGGCCACCACCAGCCCTTCCGTGGCGTGGGCGGGAGCCGACTCTAAGTTTTCGTTTTTCAATGACAAATTAGAAAACCCTGCTGCAGGTGGTTGAGGCTCTTGCAGTTTGACCTGTTGCGCTCGTGGGGTCAATAACGTGTAAACGGCTATTTAATGGGGTCTATAGGAGATTTACGTTGACTGCCTCAGCGCTTCAATGCCAGAAAATCCGAACCCATTAAGGGGTTTAAGATTTCGCCTTCTCGGTTGAGAGGCGGCGTATTTTTCGAAGGAGCAAATTAATGACCAAGGCAGAATTGATCGATCTCGTTTGTAAGGAAAACGAAGGCTTAAGCAAAAAAGCGGGCGCAGCCATTGTGGATTCCGTTTTCTCGGTGATGGCCAACAGCATCTCTTCGCTTTCCAAAGACAACGGTGATTTGAAACAGGCCAAATTGAGCTATCCTGGTTTCGGCACATTTTTGGTCCGTGAGCGCAAAGCCCGCATTGGCCGTGACCCACGCACCAATCAAGAAATTCAAATTCCCGCCTCTCGCACTGTGGGTTTTCGGCCCGCCAAGGCATTGAAAGAGTCCCTTTAAAAGGCTTTCATCCCCACGAAAAAGCGGCTGTGATGGCCGCTTTTTTTAATTCACCGTAATATTTGCCTCTGCCAGGCTTTTTTTGGCCTGCGAGACATGCTCCGCGTTACAGTTGATTTTCAAGACGGTGTGAAAATCGTCCATGGCCTCTATTTCCTGGTGGGCGCGCAGGTGCAAAATCCCCCGACGCAAATGCCAGATGGACTGCATGGCCTTTTTTTGGCTGTGGGCCAATCGTTTATCGCAGATGGCAATGGCTTGCGTCGTATCACCCAGCCCGCGGTAAGCAAAATAGAGCAGGGCATCTACCTGGTTATCTTGCGTTTCTGGGTAAGCCTTTTGAAATTGTTCCAAAAGTTGCCTGGCACCATCCAAATGGCCTTTTTGTAGCAGGGTGGTGGCTTCAGAAATCGGGGCTTTCATCTTTATTTTGGCTCGCTAAGTTGCTTTTGAGAGTGTAACACTCCGTAGTGAATTTGAACAGCAAGGCCAACGCCAATGAAGTTTTCTTATTTGTTGTTAATGATTTGTGTCACCTTGGGCAGCGCCTGTGATCCTGATACCGGCATGGTTTCCAATGATGCGGGGGTATCCGGTGCAGGAGAGGACCCCATTTGGGGCAACAATGCGAGCCCTGACGCTGGCTCCATCGCGGCTCAAGTCCCAGACGCAGGTGGTGGCTCCGCCCATTCTGACAACTGTGATGCAGATAATGACGGTTATGTGTCCGTCCTTTGCGGCGGAGATGATTGCGATGACACGCGTGCGTTGATTCATCCCGACGCCCAAGAGTGGTGTTCCTTTGAAGACGAAAACTGCGATGGCAATAACAACGAATTGTTGGATTGTACCTTCATCGCTGCCGGGCCCGACGATTTGTACCGGGTGGACCCCTTCAAACCCGAGGTCACCTGGTTGTTCACCGTGGATCATCAAGGGGTTTCAGGGGGGATGTTAGATATCGACCGCGATCCTGATGGCCAGTTAATTGCCATCAAGCGATCCGGTTTGTACGCCCTCTCAGATGATGGATCGAATTTTGCCTTAGAGCCCGAGGGCCAGTTTCAAGATGCAGAAGGGAACCCTGTTGAGATGTCCATTTATACAAACGGGATGGCCATCAACAGCTTTGGAACCTTGTTCCTCACCAACAGTGAACAAAACCGTGAGGTGACGCCTTATATCAGTATGGCACAAGCCCACACCGTTCATCGCGCATCGGGGACGGTTTCTTTGCTTGGAAGCCTGCAACCCTACGTAAGTTCGGGGGACTGCGTGGCTTTGAAAAACGACAGCATTTTGATGACCGCGCGCGATCCGGCCAACGCAGAGGCCAATGACTTTTTGGTTCATGTGGACTCGACCACTGCGCAGACCACCCTTTTGGGAGATACGGGTCATTCAAAAATCTTCGGTTTATCGGCCAGTTTTGACTACCTGTTTGGCGTGACTGAAGATGCTAAAATATTAAAAATCAATGAAGAGACAGGGGAGTCCACGCTTTTGTTGGATTGTAGCAGCGATACCACCAGTGCTTGTCCGGCACCGCCGCCAGGGGAAGAGAGCATTCGGTTTTGGGGAGCGGCCAACGGGGATTAAAACGGGGCAGGAGTGGGGATTCCTTTTTTGGACAAATGCTTGGGAGGAGCTTTGGCTGAAGAAGAGAAAAAAGTGCCGCAAGGCAAAAAGAAAGAGCTGAGCGAAGAAGAGCTGTACCACCGCAATCAGGTGTGGGTTGGCATAGGTGCCACCTGTGTGCTGGTTTTGGCCATCGGTTTGCAGATTTGGAAATATAATTTGGAAAGCGATCAGTTGCGGGTTCAGCAACAAGCTGAAAAAGCAGAAGCCGCTCGTGCTGCTGTGCAAAATGCTTTTTGGGTCAAAGAAGAAACGAAGTCCTTAAAAAAAGAGCGCGATGTTTTGCTTAAAAAAATTGAAAACGAATCGCGCATGATTCAATGGGGGCTTGAACGCAGCACCGACCCAACGGTGGTGGAGCAAGCCAAGCACCGGCGCAAACAACACCAGCAAAAATTAGAGCGGATCAATCGTGACTTGGCAAAGCTTCGAGAAATGCAATAGGTCGGCACCTAAAAATCTTCAGTGGTGTAGCTTAAGTTGTTGGGGTGCTCTCGAGGTGTTGAGGCAATAAAGGCAGACTCCACTCGAGAAAGTCTTTGATGGCTTCAGCAATATGGGAAACCGTCTGCCCGCCGTCTTCTGGCAGAGGTGGAATGTGGATAAATGCCACGGGTGGTTTGTGCGATTGTAAAGCGGCATATTGCGAGGCGAGAAAGAAAGTCTGGTTGCACAGGTAGCCTCCTGCGTCGTCGGAGTGCGCCATTTGAAGGCCGTTTGCAAATTGATGGGGCAGGGGCTGAGGGACGACCCAGCTGGACGGATAATGTTCAGGGCCATCATCAGCAATCAAAGGGCTTGGCGGTTTCTTTTGAAGGTTGTCTGTGAGTTCGGGTTTACGTCGATTTTTGGCCTTCACTTCGAATTGTAAAACTGGTTGTTTGCTCATGCCCATGGATAAAATGGCGTCCGGTTTGATTCGTTCACACCACTGCTGCAGATGCTTTTCTCCGGCCGTCCATTCTACGGGGATCACTGTTTTGACGAGTGTAAAGTCTTTGATGGAGTCGGGGAGAATTCGGAGAACTTCTGAGGTGGTGTTGTAGCCACGTTCGTCAAAGGGGTTAAATCCAGTGATCAATAAGTTTTTCATGGTTTCCCTACGAAAAAACCGCCCCAAAAGGGCGGTTCATGGTGGTCCCGACAAGACTCGAACTTGTGACTTTCTCCTTGTAAGGGAGACACTCTACCAACTGAGTTACAGGACCCTTGATTCCTCCCTTTTATGGGCTAATTTTTGTCTGAGGGCAAGAGGGAAAAGAAAGGATATTGGGTCTTGGAACTTTGCTGGCATAACGCTATACCCTCCTCGTATCCCTATCTCAGGACAAAGCCATCATGAGCCACACGAAAGACGCCTTTGATTTATATAACCCCTCGGAATCACACCAAATGTTACGCGATACCATCCGTGCTTTTGTGCGTGCAGAGGTGGAAGAACAAGCCCTCCAATATGATCGCGAGGAACGCTTTAATTTACCCCTGTTTCGGAAACTGGGTGATTTAGGACTGCTGGGTATCACGGTGCCCATGGATCATGGTGGTTCAGAAATGGACGCAGTGGCGGCCGTTATTGCCCACGAAGAGTTATCTTACGCTGATCCTGGTTTTGCCTTGGCCTACTTGGCGCACAGCATGTTGTGTGTGAACAACCTTGCTTTCAACTGCAACGATGAGCAGAAAGCACGCTTTTTGCCCAATCTGTGTTCAGGGGAATGGGTGGGCGCCATGGGCATGAGTGAACCAGGCGCCGGTACCGATGTCTTAGGGATGAAAACTCAAGCACGTCGAGACGGTGACGACTATATTTTAAACGGTCAAAAAATGTGGATTACCAATGGCTGCATCGACGACGAGGGAACGCCTTGTGATGTGGTTTTGGTGTACGCCAAAACGGGTGAAGAGAATGGACGTCCGCAATTGTCGACGTTTATTGTTGAAAAGGGCATGGCGGGTTTTTCGGTTGGCCAAAAAATCTTCGACAAAACAGGCATGCGCGCATCGAATACGGCGGAGTTGGTGTTTGAAGATGTGCGGATACCAGCAAAAAATTTGTTGGGTGAAGAAGGCGATTCCATGATTCACATGATGCGGAATTTAGAGATCGAACGCTTGACCCTCGCCGCCATGAGCGTGGGCATTGCACGCCGCTGCGTGGAGGACATGACCCGATATGCCAACGATCGTAAAGCTTTCGGTAAACCCATTTCTGGTTTCGGACAAATTCAGCGCTACATTGGGGACAGTTTTGGAGATTACCGTGCCGCTAAAGCTTATGTGTATGACACTGCGCAACGCATGAACTTATCCAATTCAGGAAATCGCTTGGATTCTGACGGCGTTAAATTGGTGGCTGCACCCATGGCCAAAAATGTGGCAGACCGGGCCATGCAGGTGATGGGTGGTTATGGTTACGTCGGTGAGTACGTGGTTGAGCGCTTGTGGCGTGATGCCAAGTTGCTCGAAATCGGTGGCGGTACGCTTGAGGCGCACCAAAAAAATATCGCTCGAGATTTGAGCCGAAACCAAGACCTCTTTTCACGGTTATGAGCGCTTCTCCACCGAAGTCTGCCGAGGACCAAACATTCATGGCTCGCGCCTTGGAGTTGGCTGCGCAGGCTGCTCGATTGGGTGAAGTTCCAGTGGGCGCCGTTGTGGTGTGTGATAACCGTGTCGTTGGACAGGGGTATAACCTGAGGGAAACCGAAGCTGATCCATTGGCGCATGCCGAAATTCGAGCCATCGCATCGGCGGCTGAAGAACTGGGCCGTTGGCGTCTCGGCGATTGCACCATGTATGTGACGCTTGAGCCTTGTGCCATGTGCGCTGGTGCATTGATTAACTGCCGGATGGGTCGGTTGGTGTACGGAGCCGCCGATCCGAAAGCCGGCGCGGTACACTCTTTATACCAGCTGTTAGAAGACGAACGTTTGAATCATAATCTACCGGTGGCGTCCGGCGTATGCGCGCATGCATGTGGCGAGGTTCTGAAAGAATTTTTTCGCCAATTGCGAGCAGATAAAAAAAAACTAAGGGACAACAATGAGAAGCATGGTTGAAGCTTTGGCTGGCATGATTTTGTCTCCGGTTCGACAGCTCGATCGTTTGACCCGAGAGAAAGAGGGCGACTTTTTTGAACCCCTTTGGGTTTTTGTCGTCGTCGTTGCTGCATTGCATTTGCCAGCCTTGCATCAGGCGTCTGTTTTTTTTGAGCAAAGACCTTTTTGGGTTTTGCAAAAGTTGTTGGATTTGGTTGCGTTCCAGGGGCAAAGCATCTTTTTATTTCTGGCCGCTTGGGTGGTGATCTTTTTCGGGGCTTCACGCGTTTTATTGGAAAAGTCTTTGCCCATTTGGCGTTTGTTTAACGCTTGTGCTTATCTGCTCATACCCTTTGCATTTTTGTTGGCGATAGGCGGCATTTTTTCCTTGGCTGGGTTGGACCATTGGGCTTTGCCCCATCGACCCATTCATTCGCCGGTGATTTGGGTGGGTGGCGAACTGCAATGGTTCCGATATGCGGTGAAAAGTGGGATCACTTTCGCATGGCCTTCTTTGGTGGGACTGGGCGTCTTGTGGCGCTGGAAAAGATCCATGGATATGCCTAAGCCTGTGCAAAATATGCGCTGGGGCCTCGCGACCTGGGCGGTGGTGCTGAGCATGCTGTGGGTTGGGGCCTTGGCCCAGAATTTAGGCAAAATCGATCAATTCAAGCCCGTTTTGGTCGGTGATCGGTTCCCCAGCTTGAATCTCCCTTGGCTGAAGGCGCGTCCGTCGGATTCGAATGGGCAGCTTAACCTTGGGGCGCAAGAGGGCCAAATACTGGTTATCGACTTTTGGGCTTCGTGGTGCGGCCCCTGCATGAAAGCCCTGCCCGAGTTCGAGAAAATAGCAAAAGACTATAGGGAACAAGGGGTTAGAGTGGTTGGTGTCAATCGCGAGCCCAGTAATTTACCGGCAGCGAAAGCGGTATTACAAAGCTCGGACCCCCTCTACACATCGGTGGTGGACAGTGGTGGCTTGGCCCAAAAAGTAGGCCTGCAGGTTTTGCCCACGACTTACCTGGTCGGCCCTGATGGCCGGGTGCGATTTTTACATCTTGGAAGCCTGGATGCCGACGCGCTTCGCAATTCCATCGACGGGCTTCTCAGCGGCCAATAGCGCACAATTTTCAAGGGAAATCACTTGCTTCTGGGTCAAAATCTATGGAACAAATTGAACATATAGTATGGTCCCGATCCCGGACCATTGGGAGCTATTTATGTGGGAAAAATATCCGAGACAGAACCCTGAAACGCCAACGCGAACCATCGAAGGTGAGGCCATTGTGATCACGCCCGATGATTCAAAAATGCACAACTTAAACCCAACGGCCACATTCATTTGGGATCGCGCAGATGGCACCCAAACTTTGGAGGCCATTTTCCAAGCCATGCAAGCCGAATACGAAGTGAGCGAAACTCAATTGCGCGATGACATTTTGGCGTTCGTTAACGAGTCCCAATCCAAGGGAATGTTGGATATGGCCGACATTTCTAATCCCTTGTAATAAAAAACATTTATAGGCTGTTACTGTCTTTTTATGGCGGTTACGGCCCGCCTTTGGCACAAACGAGATATCAAGACCAACCGGAGAAACCCGATGAAAAAAAATGACACCAACCCAACCGCTTTCCACCTGGTAAAGAAAGTTCTTTTTGGGACGCTCACTGCAGCGTTTGTATTGAGTCCAGGTTGTAACTGTGGGGGTGAAGAGGAGCCGGCCAAGGCCAAGTTGACCATCACCACTCCGGCGGATTCTGCGACCGTGTCTGTGGCAGATGATGAAGACCCATTCACGGACGGCATCCAGGTCACGGTATCGGTGAAGGTGGAGGACGAAGTTGAAGGTCAACCCATCACCGAAGTGTCATTGACCAACGACCAGTCGGAGGGCTCCAGCACAAAAATGAAGGTGAACGATGGCACCGCGACTTTCGTCGGCGTGACCATCTTATCCTCCGAAGCGGGTACAGCGAACCAACTTACCGTTTCCGCAGAAGGTGCCACCAGCGATAATGTCACGGTGACGGGCTCCATCACTGCTTCCTCTTGTTCCATCACCGCACCGTCTGAAGGCGATACCATCGACACTGATGCCGATGCTGTCGCTGCGGGATTTCAATTGGCCGTGAGCGCGGCCTGCACCGGTGATTCATTGAGCCCCTCGGCCCCGGTCGAGTTGGTGGTGAATGATTCCGAAGTGCTGCAAGGCACCTTGTCCAGTGGCGCTGTCACCTTTCGCCCCACCATCGCAGCTTCGGGCAACACCAACCTCATGGTTCGTCTCAAAGATGAGCCCAACGTGAACGCAACCGTTACTGTCAATGTTCAAGTGCCGGTGGTCGGTGATGCGCCTTACTGCACTTTTACTGCACCTGAAAATAACAGCACTGTGAGCACCGATGCCGATGCCAACACTGCGGGGTTTCAATTCGGAGCCTCCATAACCTGTGGTGGGGTTTTGAGCACGGGGGTTCCTGTTTCGGGCCAAAACATCAGAGTCTCATTTAATGGCAGCGCGCCTGTGACCGCTGCTTTGGTGAACGGAGAGGGGTCCTTACAGTTCACGGCCACCACCGAAGGTTCCAATCAAACCTTGAGTGTTGAACTGGAGGATGACGCCTCTGTTTCGAACAGCATTGCATTCACCATTCTCATCCCCTGTGAGGCCAGTTTTATCGCACCGTCCGGTGAGCAATTGTTACTAAATGGCACCGACGATGATGCCAATACCTCGTTGGAAGGTTTTCAACTCAATGTTTCCGTGGGTTCAGCCAACTGCGCGAACAACAGCAACGCAGAAGTCACGTTGAGTGTCTCCAATTCCGATGGCGACACCACATTGCCGGCCAAAGGCTTCACGGCCAGCGCGGCAGATTTTAGTGACGTGACCCTGGCCGAGGGGACCAATACGATTACGGCCACCGTGGGCACCGGGGTGTCTACCGGCGAGCCCGTTAGCATTACGGTGGTGGTGGACTCCAATGCGCCTAGCAACGCCACGGTCTCCAATGCAGCGGCTTGCGGCGATGCAACTTTTGCGGATGGTTGCATCAACCTGAGCAATAGCACCAATACGGCTACGGATTCCTTTGTCGAAGATTTGATTTTAGAGGTGGACGCGGAGGGCGGTGTCTGTACCTCTTTGGCCACACCTACGCTCAAAGTCTTGGGTGGCGACTCTGACGGAGTGGAAACCCTCACCCCAGAAACCGTGGATGACACCACGGGTGCCGTCTGGGCTTTAGATTCCGATAACGGCAAATGCCGAGCGACTTTTGCGGCCGTGGTCTTGGATGCCACCACGGCGAGTCCCGACGGGGAAACGGTTGCGCTTGAGTTCACCGTGGCAGATTTAGCGGCAAATAGCATTACTTTGGCCTACTCGTTAGGCATCGACGTGCAAGCACCTACTTTAACCATTGCCAACGATATGCCCACCGAAGGGGCTTCCTACAACGCAGATAAAGATGACGACCCTGATCAAGAGGGCCAGCAAGTGGGCGTTGAACTGTCGGCGGCGGTGGGCCTCGCAGACGGCGCGACCCTCTCCTTCCTGTTCAATGGACAACCGGCCACCACCGAAACGTACTCTGCCCAGCTTATGCCGCCTAACACCACAGACGGAATTACCGGGATGATCACCATTGCCAGCGATGGCACTCATACGGTGGCCATTCAAGCTTCAGACCGTGCCGGCAACGTGGGCACATCTGCGGCTGTTTCATTCACCATCGACGTGACAGCCCCCGAGGTCGAAAGCGTTGATTTTGCTATCGATGCCAACAACGATGGTGTGGTGACCCTGGCCGAAAACAATGGCAATCAGAACACGGTGTTCACCAACCTGACAATTTTATTCAATGAAGATGCTGTTTTAGAAGACGGGAGTCCCATCACCGTGAACAACAGCGCTGGTGGGCAGAAAATATGTTATGTGGCTGAAGGCGGCGCCACTTGCTATGGCATCACCCTGTCCCAAGGTTCTCAGACCTTCACCATTTCGGCAGTGGACACGGCGGGGAATACGGTCAACACGGATACCGTGTCGGCAGCCTTAGTCCTTAACGTTGACACAGTACCCCCTCCCTGCGAATTCACCGCACCAGCCGAAAATGGCCAGCTCCTAACCGTGATTGGTCCAACCGCGGATAAGAACTTCCCCAATCTCGGTGATGGTGTGCAAGTGGATTTTGTGGTTTCCCTTGATGACAGCGCCAATGGGGTGACCACACCCTTCCAGTTAAAAGATAACGGGAACATCATTGCCGATGCCACGATTTCAAACGGTCAAGTGACCTTCGTGGAGCCCGCTCTAGCACAGGGCGATCACAGTTTTACGGTTGATTGCCAAGACTTAGTAGGTAACACTGCCTCCACCGATCCCTACACGTTTACGGTGGATACCGTGGTGCCCACCGTCTCGCTGAGCTGGCTTCTCAACGGTTCCGCTCAGGCTTTCGGGAACGGTCAAGTTTTCAATAAAGGTTCTCATGATGCCGATACCGGTCTTGCCGGTTTTCAGTTGGTCTTCCGAGTGGGTTACGAGAATGTCGATGAAAACTGCCCGTCGGAAACAGACGGCAACTGTAAAATCAAGCTCTACACTGAATCGCAACAATCTACGCCTACCGTGGCACCCGTGGATGCCAACCAAAGCTTTGTAGATTTGACCCTGTCCTACAATGCGAACTCCGCCAGTGAGAAAATTTGGGCTGAAACTTACGATGCCAATGGAAACTTAGGACAAACCGCCCAAATTACGGTGAGCATCGAAGGTCTCGTGTCGTACGGCTGTGATGCCACCATCACCAACATCGGGACGATTTGTGGTGGCGATGGCATTTGCAATGCTGCGGATGATGCCGACAGCAATGCTTCAGGCTTTCAGACCGTATTAAATGTGAGCTCCGACGATTGTGCAAACCCCGATGGTGGCGATGCGCGTACTTTAGCGCTTAAGGTCCGTGTGAACGACCAAACTGATTTTGTCACCAGCTTCACCGCTGGTGCTGGGACGGTGAGCGAAGACATTACGGTGACAATCCCCGATGGTGTAGGCGTGTCATTGCGGGCCAGCATTGAAGAGGCCGGGCTAGCCGCAGGCACGGATACCCAATCCATTGATGTGGATACTGTAGCCGCTTCTGGGCTTTCGTTGGTCACGTTCGAAAATAACACCCAAGGTGCGCTGTCTTCATGTGCATTTGATTCCACGAAATCATGTTTTGACGCGTCCAGTGGTAACGCTTCTGGTTCTGATTCCGATTACAGCCGCGGCTTTGCTATATTGACTGACATTGAAAGTGGCTCTTGTGACCGTCTTGGCACCCCAACTCTTACCGTGGATTCAGGAACGGCTATCAGTGGCAGCACGTGGTCGGCAGTTAATGGCAGCTCACAGTGCCGATCCAGTTTCTCTGATGCCGTTTTGGTACCGGGTAACGCAGAACCCGATGATACCGCTGGTAATATCGCCTTGGTGGTGGTTGATACCGCCGGTAACAGCGCTGAGCTCTCGGTGGATTGGGTCGTTGATCGGCAAGCGCCTACCCTGTCTCTCACCGGGCCTGCTCAGTCTGATGTGGGCGCTTTGGCGACTTACACAGTGGCCCATTCTAACTTGGACGCTGGACAAGCAATATCTCTCTATTCTCAGACTCTCGGGCTCCTGGGCACCGCAGATGCGGCCTCTGACTCAGACGCCAGCATTGGGGTGACCTTCTTTTCTTCATCCACCCAGAATCTTTGGGTCGAAGCCACCGACCGAGTGGGGAACAGCACGTCCACTGTTTCTAACCTTACTACCACAGAGGTCGATTGCATTGAGCAAAACGGTGCAGATGTTTGTACCGTGGTTGTCGGATGCAGTATTTCCTCGCTCTCAGCCCTGAGCCCCACCTTTGCGAGTACGGTGTTGAGTACCACCGAAAGTAACAGCTTTAACCCAAGCGATGATCATCAAGCCGGAATTGAGGGTTTACAAGGATATCTCGTTGCAGTCGTTGACTGCGGACAGTTCACCGATGCATCAGGTATTCTTACCGTCGCCGTGGGGGGCACCGAGACCACGGTTGGCGTTGCACACGGCCAAACCTTGAATCTCCAAAACTTCAATCTTCCCGAGGGCAGTAACGACTTAGACTTCACCATTGCTGTGGGCGGTGTCGATGGGGCCACCACCAGCTATCCCATCGTTGTCGACACCGCAGCCCCTGCGGGACTGTCTGCGGGTTGGGTAAAGAACGGTACCGACACTGCATTCAATACCTGTGGAACTGGCTTTGCCGACCATTGCATGTTGGCGGGGGCTGAAACCAGCAGTGTATCAGCATTTGTCCACACCCTTTACGTCACGGTGAACGCTGAAAACGACGCTTGTCCTTTCGATGCGCCGGTTCTCACGTTGCCCAGTGGGGCTTTGAATGGCTCCGCTTTTGAGTTGACCGGTGGTACCTGCCGTTCCTCGTTTGATGACGTTACGCTTTCCGATACGGTCAGCCCAGACGGTGAAACGGTTGCCGTTTCCTTATCGGTCACCGATAGCGCCGGGAACATTGCCACCTGGGCTGCAACGGAAGAAGACAACGACGGCATCACACTGGGCCTTGACGTCGTGGCACCATCGGCAGTGCTCACTGTCAACGATTCATCCGCTGCTGATCACAGTGTGGTGGGGGCCGAGGATACCACCTTGACGGTGAACTACGTGGTGACTGCGGCAGGCAATGGTATCGAAGGCCAAACGGCTCTGCTCTACGTCAATGATACGCCGCAGCCCTCTCAAACGGTTGACGGTAACAATCCCGTGAACACCTTTAGCGTTCAGTACACCAGCGATGGAACACGTGCTGTATACGCTACCGTGGCAGACGCTAGTGGTAACATCAGTAACTCAAATATCATTAACACGACGGTCACCGGATACAACTCGCCTCTGTGTAACGCCAGCATCACCTCAATCGCCGGCTCAGCTGACCTGAGCGCAGTGATTGTCACCTCTAATGTGGGGGAATCGGGGAGTTCTGGTTGGCGTGTGCCAGTGGTTGTGGCCGCCAGCAAGTCATTATCGTCGGGTAATTACTCCTGCACCAACGATGCCATCGTCATCACGGTGAAAGATGCGAATGGGGCCATCACCTATACGGACAATTCATCGCTGATTGGCGGAGACAGTACCGGAACGGCCTATGCCGAATTGCCTCAGGGGAGCGCGACCATTACCGCGGAGGTGATTCACTCCAGTATGGGTGGCTTGCGTGACACCGAAAGCGTCACGACCGATACGGAAGCACCCGTACCGAACGGTTTGATGGCCATGGTGGGTGACTCATCAACCGCGATCCCGGCCTGCTATGACGAAACGTTCGCTGATTATTGTTTCACCACTGCAATTCAAAGTGATTCGGATACAGATTATCAAAAGACGTTGCAGGTCTCTGTCTCGGCAGAGAATGGCGCTTGTCCGTATGGCACGCCCGAAATTACTGTGGCAGATGCAGCCAGTGTTTCCGGGGGGGCGTGGAGCCTGCAGGGACAAAATTGTCTTGCAGAGTTTACGGATTTGGTATTGATGCCCGGGGCCACTCGGTGGATTGATGATGACCAAAATAATTACGCTGATGACGGGACCAACCCACCTGACGACGACTCTGTTGCCGTTGAGCTCACTCTGACCGATACCAATAATAATACACTTGTCACGAATCTGACCGTTGGTATTGACATGGTTAGCCCGGTGGTTTTCTGGGGGACTGTGGATACCGTTGTAAATGCGGGAGCTGATTACCAGGCGGATGTCACTGGGGCCCAAGCCAAAGTCAATATCACGCTCAAAGGTATGGGCGGGTCTGTTGCGACACTGTTGAACGCTGCCACTGAAACGCCGCTGGCGGATTGGGTGGAGCAAGGAAGTCCCACAGGAAGTGCCACCTGCTCACCCGACCTCTACAATGTAGATGGAACCATCAAGCTTCTTTATGGGTGTACCTTTTTCGCGAATTTTTCTTCAGAGGGTAGTTTTAACCTGCGTGTCGGTGGCAAAGATCGTGCGGGTAACGACATTTTTGCTTACGGCGGACTGGCTCGCGACTTTTTGATCGATACTGAGGTACCGGTTATTGGCGATATTGTCATCGCCGGCGACAATGTACCGAAGGGGACTGTCAATCTCGCTGAAAACGGCGATTCCAGTGGCGATTTCACCACAGACGTTGGTGTTTCTTTTACTATTGATGGTTCGGTCGAGGCTGGACAGACCGCAACCTTGAATGTGAGCAGTATTGTGAACAATAATGTTCAGTCCCAGACCATTGATGCCACGACTGCGACTGGTGTCGGTAATCTTGTGCGGGTGGATTTCGAAGATGTGGTGTTGGCCAATGGCACCCACACCATCACTGTTGAAGTTTCGGACCAAGCGGGCAATGCTGTAGACAGCACGACGAACACCAAAACCCTAATCGTGGACACCGTGGCGCCTGATTGTTCCATTATTTCTGAGCGTCACAACCCATTGCTTATTTCACCCCAAAGCGGTGCCGTTCACGATAGTGAGCCCAGCCTTGCTGGTCTGCAATACGAGGTGCAAGTTGATTCTGACAGCGACAACGCCAGTATTGTGCTGGCCAATGGCGATACGGTTGTTGCGACAGCAGACAGCGCAGCGGGCTATAACGGCGGGTCTTCTACCTTCCCAGGAACAACCGCAGGACTCACCTTTGAGCAAGGCAACCACAGCCTCAACGTGACCTGTACCGATTCCGCCGGAAACATACGAACGAGTAATGTGGACGCCACAGGCAGTTGCGCAGACAATGCCTGCTGTAATGGCACCTGCTTCGGTGATGCCGATGACAACTATGCATTCTTTGCCGATCCGGTGGCACCATTGATGCTTATCCAAGGTGATGCTTCATGTGGTACCCAACAAAACCCATGTACCGGCGGTACTGGGGCTGGGCAAGACGACTGTCTCGGCGGGGTTGACTATACCTGTGAAGAACCACCAGTTAATGTTGAAGCCGTGGCCTGTTGTTCTGACACTGAAAACCTTTCTACGCACCCCAATGGATCGAGTGCCAGTTCTGACTACGGCTACATTCAGCGAACTTACCAAATCCTATACGCCAATATTACTGCGGGCCAAAAAATCTATTTGCTCGACGAGGAGAAAGAAAATGGTATCCAGCTTTGTAATGATGAGATTGGTTTAGGCGGCTGCGTGGGCTGGGTGACCGTGCCGACCACCAGTACGGATGATGATTACAAGCAGCTAGAGGTTATGGTTCGTTTCACTCAGGCAGGTTCGCACTTGGTGAAATCCTACGCCATCGATCAAAATGGCAACTCGGCATTTGGTGAAACCTACAACTTTATCATCGATACCGGCTTTCACAGCGTAACCTTAAATTCGCCAAGCCGGACAGGGACGGGCGGCCGTCAGATTGGCCTCACAGAGGATACGGACCCCGGGACGGAGGGGGCTCAGGTTCTCATCACCGCGACCACAGACGCACCTGAGGGTTCGAATGCCACCTTATTTGTCGGAACGGACCCTGGTGATGATACAGCCCTGACGCAAGGGGAAACAGTGACCGTGGCATCTGACGGTAGCATTTCGTTTTCTGCAACGACCTTTAACAATGGCACCGCAGGCTACTTTGAGATCGAAGTGGACTCTACCAATATTGAAACACCGGGGAAAAGTGGCACCAGTGGGGCGTATCCTTATACGGTAGATTTGGTGGCACCGAGCGTCAGCTTTTCCTCGCCCGCCATTACCGCCGGTATGGAAAGCTACACCATTTACCTGCATAAGAATGCACCTGAAAATGTGAATGACAGTGACAATCAGACCCTAACCGGTTTGGCCGATACAGACACCGGTACCCCGGGCTACCAAGGTTCCTTCGCGGTAGATTGGTCGGGTTGCGGTTTGGATAACGCATTGTCCATTTCACAGGGCGAATCGCTTATCGCGTCAACCACCATCGCCAGTGACTCGCCGGCCACATTGTCCATCTCATTGGGCAGCACAGGCATCGCTGATGCTGACGGCGTCACCATTACCGCGTCATGTTTAGACGAAGCTGGGAATACGGGTTCGGCCTCCTTCACGGCCAACGTAGACACCGTCGCACCTACTACGGATCTGAGTGTTTCCGTAGCCTCAGGGGTGGATGCAGTGCGCCAAGGAGAAGTAACGTTGAACTTTACCGGGCCTGGCGATGATGGTTTCGTCGGTGACATTCAAACCGCACTGGAAATCGTAGCGCAGTCGGGCAGTGAGCCGACGGTTGGTTTGTTTTCGGATAGCAATGCTGCCGTTTCTGGCGTGTCATCCACAGGCGCAGGGCAGTCACAAACCGCTACCGTTTCTCCATACGCTTTCGATAATACGTGGTACTTCATGATTCGAGCGAAAGATGATGTGGGTAATGTTTCTAATGTCACCACAGGAAGTGTTTCTTTGGCCCTGAATACTGCCATTTTAGATGATGATGAGGGCACAGATTCATACGGGACCAAAATGGCAGCAAAAGCCGGCGATATCGATGGAGACCAAAAAGACGATTTGATCTTTTCTCGCTATGACACCAAAGAGGTCATGGTGGCCTACGGTAGCTCGGATTTGAGTTCTTTAACTGCTGTTGGCGTCGCTTCTGACACGGGCAATACATTATTCTCTGCGGCTATCAATATGCTGTCTTCTATTAACGGGGATGCACTCGCCGATTGGGGTTCAACCTCTAAAAACGGCACTACAGGTAAAAGAGAGGTCGAGATCTTTTACGGATCAGCTAGCCGATATTCCGACGGTGCGACGTTGACACCCAGTTTGCGGCTGGCGCTTAACAACACCAATAACATTCGTTATTTCTCAAGTGTGGGCGATGTGAATGGCGATACGCACGAAGATATGGTCATTGCCACCAGCAAAAACGCGTACATTGTCCTCGGGCCCTTCAGTGACTACAGCGGTGCGGTTTGTCTTTCCACCACGGCATGTGACAACGCTGATGTTTATTCACCATTGCCCGCCGGTCGATTGGTGGAAATCGCAGGCCTTCCTGATGGTTCCGATTTTTCGGATAATAAATTCGTATCAGGTTTGGGCGATGTTGACCTCGATGGTTACGCCGACTTCGCGCTGGGGTCTGAGGACTACGGTGACAATGGCGTGATTGTCGCGGTTTACGGCCGTGCTTCATGGGATGCGACGGTAGACCCGTTGACGGATGGGGATACCACCATTCTAACCGGCGCTTGTAGTACGAAAACCATCACCAAGCTGGGTGCATTAATTCATCCCGGTAACTTTAATGGCGACGACAAGATGGACATGTACGTGGCGGGCAAAGGCGTCGGCCAAGGTGGCATTGTTTACTTGGCATCGTCCAATGGTACATTTAGCGATGCTCAGAGCGCCAGCAACTGTTACGATGTCAACTACGATTCATTGAGCCTTTCAGGCAGTGTAGCGACCGTCCCAGGGGACGTTAATGGCGATGGACTTTCGGATATTGCGGCGGCCACGAGCAGTGGCTTTGACGTGTTCTTCGGGAGCACCAACGTGAACAATCGAGGCGTTATCGCAACGAGTTACAGCACTCAGCTGACCGGCCATGTGGCAAGTGAGTATGCCAAAACTGGCGTCGCTGGGGATTTGGATGGTGATGGATTTTATGAAATGGTTTTCGCCCGTTATAAGGACGGGAGAGTCTGGGTTGTCTATGGATCGCCCTGATAGGCGATTGAGGGAGTGATATGAAACACGATGAAAATGAAAAATTAAAACGCGAATACATCAAGCCGACCATCGAGTCAGATGATGCTTTTCAAAACCCCACGTTGGCCTGCAATGAGACAGCGTCGGAAGATGAATGCCTAGAAGATCCGCCGACCAGTTCATAAAACACCTGGTCGATTGGAAACGAGCGTAAAATAACGTCTGGCTAGGAGCTAATCAGTTCCTGCTCAAAAACGTATTTTGTTTGGATAAATGTGATGAGATTGGACCCCGAAGACTTTTCTTCTGTGGCGACCGCAGCCGAGGTTACTGGTCGTTTTGGATTGAACAACCAGTATTGGTTCGACTTCAAGAGCATGCCACCAGCAGTTTGGCGGCGCCTGAACCGTTTTTTTGCGTGGACAAATGCGTCGGAGGCAGCGAATGCTGAAGACTTGTTTTTAGAGACGACGATTTCGTATGGAAAAGGATTCAGCCCTCAAGACAGTTCAGACGGCTTCTTTTTTGAACTCACGAATCAGATGAATTCTTTTGAATTTGGCGTGGGAAGTCTTCATCGGGCTGTATTCAATATGGCAGAGCGAAGGTTCGATATTACCTTGTCGCCAGATATCGAAGGCAATGAGGAGACGATTTTATCAGGCAAGGCGCTTAAAGCTGCTTTTCGAATCGCATGTGTGACTCAGGCCCTACTGGAAGACAAGGCGCTCTATGTACATGGGGCTCTTGGGATTCATGGTTCCTCAGGCATTCTATTTCCAGCATCTTCAGGAACAGGGAAAACCACCTTGAGTAACGGTTTTAACAGGGTGTTTGCTCAAGCGGACGATGTTGCTTTGATTAACTTTAGCCGTGATTCACATCTCTCTGTGTCGCCTTGCGCCACTCGTAAAATGTTTTGGCCGAATGTGACACGGCCCCATCCCGCAAGGTTGCGCGCGATTGCTTTTTTAGAGCAAAGCAAGTCGGGTACGAGTGTGGTGCCCATTGATATGAAAGAGGCTTTTGAGCGGCTGGTTCGGCAGGTTGTTGAATACTCGAAGGAACCAATGGTGATTCAAAAGGCTCTAGAATTGAGTTTGACCGCATGCAAGAGCTTGCCCTGTTTTGTGGTTCGCAGGGACCTTAAAGATCTCAGTAGCGACGACGTATTTAATGATATTCTCAGCCGGGTGGAAAGCACATGCTAATTCAAATTGGTTCGAAAAAATCAAGTGCTGTGTTGAGAGATTACAGCCGTGTGAAACCCGTGACGTACGCGAACAGTGCGCTGGTATATGTGGAACATAAATGTCATTTGGCATGTAAACATTGTTACGAGAGTGAAGAAACGCACCCGACAGGTAATCGTTTGAGCGTAGACGATTATAAAAAGATTTTTGCTGAACTCAAAAAACTCGGGGTCATGTACCTTGCTATTTCGGGTGGCGAAATTTTTTTACGGCGTGATGTTTTGGATATTGTGGCCGAAGCACGGCGACAGCGATTTTGGGTAAAACTGTTAACTTCGGGTACCCATATCAATGAAGCCAAGGCCAAGCGAATCAAAGAACTCAAAGTGGGCCGCGTAGAAGTCTCTCTTTACAGTTCTAAAGCCGCAGATCATGACGATTTTACGCAAAGGCCCGGTTCGCATGGTCGCACCCAGAATGCGGTCAAAATTTTACAAAAATACGGTATACCAACCGTGGTGAAAACCAACATCATGCCGTTCAATATCGACGATTTAGAGGACATGAAAAAATGGGCCAATGCGCACGGTGCTCATTTTCAGATGAGTCCCACCGTGCATTCCCGCGTGAATGGCGATCAAGAGCCAAATAACCTCACTGTTGCCCCTGAAATAATTGCGGAGAAGGTTCACGGAAATTCCTTCTTGTACCCCACGGCGAAGCCCCTGGCGCATTATGAGAATACGTGTACCGGAGAAGGGAATTATTACGGAGATCTCGACAAACGAGTTTGTGGGGCTGGGGCGGCAACGCTGGTGGTGGATGCGCGCGGCGAGGTGTTTCCTTGTACCGCCTATCCAATTTCGGCGGGAAATATGTTGGAAGAACCACTCATGAAAATATGGAATGAGTCGTACATCATGAACAAGGTTCGCGGCGTGACGTATCGAGACTTTTCCGAGAATGGTTGTAACACGTGTGAGAACCAGAAAACGTGTCACCCATGTCAAGGCATGGCGGAAGTAGAGAACCAAGACCATCTCGGCTGTAGCGTAACATCAAAACACATGGCACAAATTCATCAAGCACATTGGGACCGAATGAAAACCAGTCCCGTGAACTAAATTACCGGCTCAACCACAATTGCTCGACCATCCTTTTGGGAAGCCAGTTCAGTCCGTAATGTAGTGAGCCAAACCAATCTTGACTGAGCCCAAGTACCTGCAAAACGCGTAAGCCCGAATCGAGCCGACTTGGGCCAGCTTTTTTTTGGGAACTCATACAGCCATAAAGATGCGTTGCGATGAATTGGGGCGGGGCCAAATCTTCAAGAATTTTTTGAGGGATATCAATGTGGAAACTATTCAGCATGCTGAGTAAGGCCCAAAGGGGCCAGGCCAAGTTCGCGTTTCGAGCCGCCTGTTGAAGATAGTGCCAGTCGATATTCTCCCGTTGGATCATGACAAAGGTATCGAGACAGGCTTTAGGCCATTGTCCAAATAAAGATTTGAGTTGATTGCCAGCCCAAAAAAGTATCTCGTCTTCAGGTGGCAAGACCGTTCTGACACCGACGCTCGTTTCCACCGTTTCTGTCCGCCCCCAAATATTGTCCCATTCTTTTGGCCGTCTAAATCCGTCAAAGGGTACAGGGTGCATGTCGATGGAACAGACTTTCGGGTTCGCTTGTTGAGAGAACAAGGCTGGGACTTGTAAATGCGTGAGTGGTAATTTTTGAACGGGTCGAATTTTTTCGTAGCCCAATGACATCACAGTTTGTTGTGCAGCGTTAAAGTCATGGGGGTGCACCCAAATATCGATATCGGAATACATTCTTGCCGGTAGGTTAGACCAGTATTTCGCGTCTTGTGCGATTCCTTTGACAAAAGCAAACCGAATGGATTGATCGAAAAACTGCACCTGGATTTTTTGGGCCACTTGTTGTCGTGTTAGGGAGTTGAAGAGGAGTTGCTTTTTTTCCCCGGCTTCTAATTCTTCACCCAGACCGATTTTGAGTAAAAGTCCAAGGTTGTGACCTCCCATGCTTCTTAAGGTCGGGTGTAGCACCTTGAAACCTTGGCTTGGGTTCTGCCAGGCGGGAACAGCATCAAGGCCGTGAATGGTTGCCGCACCATTTAATAAAGCAGCAAAGGATTCAAATTGTAGGTTCGAAAGCATTTGCAAAGAGGTCCTAACACTTAGAGCGGAGTCCGTTGAATACTAAAAAATATACGTGGTCTGTTACATATAAAAAATGAAAAACCCATTTGTCTTTTTTGAAGGTTTTGGCCCCTCCAAGGGCAAATTAAGGCCTTTGAGCGGAATATCAGTCTCTCTGAGTCAAAGCCATTGTAGGCCTCTCGTTTGTCAATTAAAGGAAATAAGGTGATTTTCTGGATTATGGGCGTTGGATATCCATAGGATTAACTGACCAAAGGCATTTTTCATGACCGAAGACAAAAAGAACCAAGATCATCAAATCCATATGTCTGGATTGGACGATCTGTTTAAAGAGGCGGAAGCCAGTGTGGATAAGTATGCGCCCGAAGCAGACACGGCAGAGGCCATTCCTTCTGGTGCTGACGATACCGATGCGGTAGACCCCAGCGATCCCGCCAACTGGGACATTGAGAAAATGGATTTGGAAGCCATCGAAGTGGTGAACGGGCCGGATACAAGTGTTACGTCACCATCTGAAGAGGCCGATGAGCCACGGGATGAGCCTGACCCCGAACCGCCCAAGCATGAGGCGACCGCTGCGGATGCAGAATCTTCGGTGACAGACGATGAATCGCCGACGAAAAACGAAAAAACGCCGCAAGCGAGAGAAGTTGAAGAAAAAAAAGGGCCATCCCCCGAAGAAGTGGTGATGCAGGCCATGCTCAAAGAGAAGAACCGAATGACTTTGGCCATTTCGCGTTTGGAACAAGAAAAGAAAGATCACAAAAAAGAAAAAGAACAATACAAAGAAAGCTTGGTACGCGTATCAGCTAATTTTGAAAATTATAAAAAGCGTGTCGCCCGAGATAAAGACGAAGTATTTAAGGCCGCGCAAGACGAGGTACTTAAAGTACTTTTTGACGTCGCTGATAACCTAGAGCGCGCCACTCAAATTGATTTAATCGAGCAAGAAGACAGCCAAGGGGACTTGGCGCAAAAAGTTTTAGAAGGCGTGAACATGACGCTTCGTTCGGTCCAAACCGCGCTCAATAAACTGGAAGTCACCTCATTCAGTGCTTTGGACAGTTTTTTCGACCCCAATTTTCATGAAGCAGTGCAAAGGGTGGAAAATGACTCGGTGCCTGAAGGCTGGGTGGTTGAGGAATATTACAAAGGCTACTTACAGGGAGAGCGCTTAATTCGTGCGGCCATGGTGGTTGTGGCTTCGGGGGGGATGACGCGCAAGGAATGGGAGGCTGCTCATGCACCCGATGAACCCGAGCCCGAACCCAATGACACCGATGAGGGGGAACCTGTTGGGGATACCAGTGAATCCAAGACCGATTCCGGGACGTCCCATTCCTCTTCTGCTCCCAGCAGTGAAGAGGCTGCGGAAACATCGGAGGAGGCGAGCGCAGAGGCTCCCGAAGACAATTCGCAAGAAGATGAGGATTCATCCGAGGGGCCAACAAATGAGGTGCCTTCAGAGCAAGATTCTGAGCCCGAAGCCGAATCCGAGCCCCCAAAAGACGAGGATTGAGACGGTCAGAAGGAGCCACCCGGGGTGTCTCAAAAGTGCAGAATTCGTGACTAACCCTCAAATTTCGGCATATGGCCAGATCTCTGCTTTCACCAGTCATTGCAGCTGTAAGCAACCTAAATAGCAGGCAAAAGTGGTCCAATATGGGCTCAATTTCGCAATTCTCACCTTGAAGGGGTCGAAATCTTTTAAACAGTTGCTTTTTAATGGTATTTAAAGCATGTAAGCAGATTGTTTCGAATACTCCGCTCAGAAGAGCTGTGGGGCCGTGTAGGTATGGGAAAAATCATTGGTATTGACTTAGGAACCACGAACTCGTGCGTTTCTTTTATTGAAGGCGGCGAGCCTGTGGTCATACCCAATGCTGAAGGCTCGCGAACTACCCCTTCCATTGTGGCCTTAACCGACAGTGGCGAACGTTTGGTTGGACAAGTGGCCAAACGACAAGCCATCACCAATCCTGAACATACCATCACCGCAGTGAAGCGATTGGTGGGTCGAAAGTTCGATGATGAAGCCGTTCAGCGTGTGAAAGACATGGTGGTCTACGAGATCGTTGAGTCTGAAAGCAATGGAGATGCTTGGGTTGAATTGCGCGATCAAGATAAGAGCCCTTCTGAAGTGAGCGCGATGATCTTGGCTCGCATGAAAGAAACCGCAGAAGATTATTTGGGTGAAGATGTGGAAGAAGCGGTGATTACGGTCCCTGCTTATTTTGACGATTCACAACGACAAGCCACCAAAGATGCTGGTCGCATCGCAGGTTTGGAAGTTAAGCGGATCATCAACGAGCCCACGGCTGCGGCATTAGCTTATGGCATCGATAAACAAGATCTCGAAAACCAAATGATTGCCGTATACGATTTGGGTGGCGGCACCTTCGATATTTCCATCCTCGAATTATCCAGTGGTGTGTTTGAAGTAAAAGCCACCAACGGGGATACTTATTTGGGGGGCGAAGACTTCGACAACAAGCTTATTGATTGGCTGGCCGAAGGCTTTATCGCCGAGCACAATATTGATTTGCGAAAAGATAAAATGGCCATGCAGCGTTTGCGGGAGGCCGCCGAAAAAGCAAAGCACGAGCTGTCATCGTCAACCGAGACCGACATTAACCTGCCATTTATTTGCGCAGATGCCACTGGTCCCAAGCATCTAACCACCAGCATTACCCGAGAGCAGTTCGAAGAGTTGGTGCACGATTTGATTGAACGAACCTTAGAGCCTTGCAAAATGGCCATCGAAGATGCAGGCATCGACACGGGTCAGATTCACGAAGTACTTCTGGTGGGCGGTATGACCCGCATGCCACGTGTACAGGCGCGGGTCGAAGAATTTTTTGGCAAACTACCTAATCAAGAAATTAACCCTGACGAAGTGGTATCTGTAGGCGCCGCCATTCAAGGCGGGGTACTTAGTGGTGACGTCAAAGATGTTTTGCTTCTCGATGTGACGCCGCTGACCTTGGGGGTTGAGACCGCAGGGGGTGTGTTGACCGGCATGATTCCGCGTAACACCACCATTCCCGCAAAAAAGAGCACGGTCTTCTCCACAGCCGTGGATAACCAACCCATGGTGTCGGTACATGTTTTGCAGGGCGAGCGGCCCATGGCCGATGACAATAAAACGTTGGCTCGTTTTGAATTGGTGGGCATTCCTCCCGCACCGCGTGGGGTACCACAAATTGAAGTGGCCTTTGAAATCGATGCCAACGGTATCGTACACGTTGCGGCGAAAGACTTGGGGACAGGCAAAAAGCAATCGGTTCGTATTGTTTCTTCATCGGGGCTCACCGAGGCAGAAGTTCTATCTGCCATTGACGATGCAGAAAACGCGCGTACGGAAGATGCTTGGAAGCGTGAACTGGCCGATTTGCGAAACAATGCCGATGGCCTGATTTATACGACTGAAAAATCTCTTGAAGAATATGGCCACGCGCTCGAAGAACAAGACATCGAAGACATCGAAGCCTTTTTGCAGGGCTGTAAAGAAGCCATGGATGGTGATGACGTGGACGTTTTGCGCGAAGCGATTGCATCACTTGAAACCACTTCCTATAAAATTGCCGAAGCCATGTACGCCGAAGCCGCTGAAGCCGAAGGTTAAAATCTTTAGTAACCGAGGTTAATTGTGCGCTTCGTAGATGAAGTCAAAATAGAAGTTCAAGCTGGCGATGGCGGCAACGGTATTGTTGCTTGGCGCCGAGAAAAATATGTCCCCAAAGGCGGTCCGGCCGGTGGTGATGGTGGCAATGGCGGGAGTGTGAAGCTGATTGCCGATGAGGGTCTACATTCCTTGTTGGACTTTCGTTACAACCCTTTGTTGCGAGCTCAAAAAGGCGCGGATGGGCAAGGCAAAGGCATGCACGGTCGCGGTGGCAAAGACTTTATTGCACGGGTTCCCGTTGGTACACAGATTTACGATTTCGATACGGAGGTCTTGATTGCCGACCTCACGGAAGACGGAGAAGAAGCGGTGGTGGCCCTTGGAGGTTCAGGGGGACACGGAAATACGCGTTTTGCTTCTTCCACACGTCGTGCCCCTGATTTTGCCAAACCGGGTTTACCGGGTGAATCACGAACCTTGAAACTCTCTTTAAAAGTACTCGCCGATGTGGGGCTGCTTGGCTACCCCAACGCCGGGAAGTCTACGCTGCTTTCGGTCATTTCCGCTGCAAGGCCCAAGGTGGCAGACTACCCCTTTACCACCTTGACCCCCCAGTTGGGTGTGGTGCAGGTGGAGGTGGGTAAGAGTTTCGTGATGGCCGATATCCCCGGTCTGATTGATGGGGCCTCTGAAGGTGCGGGCCTGGGCATTCAATTTTTGAAACATCTAGAGCGGGTACGGGTTATTTGTCACTTGGTGGAACCCTTACCTGAATGGATGATCAATGACGAAAACCTGAGCGATGAAGAGAAATTAAACAAACTCAAAGAGAAGTATTTGGCTTTGCGAGCGGAGCTCAAAAATTACAGTGAAGATTTAGCTAATGTGCCCGAGCTTACCGTGATGACCAAAAAGGATTTATGGGACGCCCATGATGGGCACGATGGACTCGTTGAAGGGTTCAAAGCGTTTTTAAAATCCCAAGACGCAAGGGTCCTCGAAATATCATCAGCGCAGAAGGAAGGTTTGAAAGAACTTGTTTTTGGTCTGTGGGACTTTGTCAAAAAGGAAAAAGCGCCTACGGAAGAAACGGGATTCGATCCTTCAGCCGGTGATAAACTCTTCTAGCCACTTTTCGAAACAGGTATTTGGCCAAGGCCGCGTTGGCCATGTCGTTTTCAGCTTTGGTGATGGGTCGCCACTGATAATTGGGTAAATTCTTTTTCTTTTCATCTAACCACACTTTGCCCAGGTACCGATGGGCCGGAACGACCCCGGCTGAATGGCCATTTTCGGGGCATTGCAAAAAATAAAGTCGGGTTCCAATTTTTTGTTTTCGAATCAACCGGTGTGCGACGATTTTGGTTTTGCAGCCCGTTTGATAAGAAATAATGTCGCCGGGCACCACATTGAGACAGCCCTTTTCCAAAAACACGGTTTCGTTTTTGGATATCACGGGCTCCATGCTGCCGCCAATGATGTGGAGATCTTCAATTTCGCGCATCACAACACATGTACCGGGTCGACGTCTAAGACCAAACGCACCTCCGCCTTTTTCAATGCTGCAAACATGGCATCGTTCTGCTTGAGGTAATGAAGGAGTTGGGCGCGTTCCTCTCTTTGGTTGGCCCAAAACCATAAATGGTATCGACTTTTGTTTTTGATGCGCTCCAGGGGCGCGGGGGCGGGCCCCAATACATTAAAGTCACCGTCTTCAAACTGTGCGCGGGCAAAATCCCGGATGGTTTGTCCCACACGCCTGGCCAAATGATCCACAGCCACTTCGTCTTCACCTTCCAAACGAAACAGAGCGGCGTGTCTAAATGGCGGCAAATCTCGACTTTCACGCACCTGCATTTCGTTAGAGACAAAGGTTTCGACATCGTGCTCTGCGGCCAGGGTGATGGCCGTGTGTTTGGGGTTAAAAGTTTGAATTAAAACACGTCCTTCTTTTTCACGGCGCCCGGCACGTCCTGCGACTTGGGTTAACAGCTGAAAGGTACGTTCGGCAGCTCGAAAGTCGGGAAAGGCCAAGGCGGTTTCGGCCAAGATAACGCCCACCAAAGTCACATTGGGGAAGTCATGTCCTTTGGCGAGCATTTGGGTGCCGATCAAAATATCTATTTCGCCCGCGTGCATGCGCTCCAATAGTTTTTTGAGTTCATTGGGTCGCCGAATCACATCGCGGTCCAAGCGTGCGGTGACCGCATTGGGAAAATGCAGTCGTACTTCGTTTTCAACCCGTTCAGTTCCCAAGCCCAAGGGGATGACTGCTTCACTGTCGCATTCTGGGCATTGGGTGATCATGCTCTGCGAAAAACCACATTGGTGACATTTAAGTGCGTTTTGGGCACGGTGATAGGTCAGCGATACCGAACAATGGGAGCATTCGCTCACATGACCGCAGGTTTCACACAAAACGAAAGCGGCATAGCCTCGGCGGTTCAAAAAGAGCAGGGTTTGGCCTCCTTCTTTGAGGTTTTGTTCCATGCTTTTTTTGAGAGGGCCTGACAAAATAGCCAGGCCGTGACCTTCGGTAGTGGCGCGATCGCGAAACTGCGTGGTGCTGTGTTCTTTCCGAGCTTTGAGATCGATCACTTCCACTTTCGGCAGGTGCGTGGCGTGACCCGGGCGAGAACGCAAAAAGAGCGGTTGCATTTTACCTGTATTCACGTTGTGTCGGCTTTCTAAGGAAGGGGTGGCCGACCCGAGTAAAATGGTGGCATTTTCATTTTTGGCGCGCCACAATGCCAAATCTCGGGCGTGGTACCGAGGCGATTTGTCTTGTTTGTAGGAGCCGTCGTGTTCTTCATCTACAATGATCAAACCCAGGTTGTTGAGAGGAGAAAAGATGGCCGAGCGTGCCCCCACCACCACGGCTTTGTCTTGTTCCAGTAACCAATAGTAATTGTCTCGACGCTCGGAGGGCGCCAGTCCCGAATGCCAAGCCACCACGCGTTGCTCTGCCCCCACCGCCTGCTGTACCCGCGCCAGCAGTTGAGGGGTTAAGGCGATTTCAGGCACGATAAAAAGCACACTCTTACCTTGGGCCATCACTTGTTTCATGGCCTCTAAATAGACTTGGGTTTTTCCCGAGCCGGTGATGCCTTCAATTAAAAATGCATGGTGCGTCCCAAGCTTGGGCCCAATGGCATCCATGGCCATTTGTTGATCTTCCGTGAGGGTCACCGATGTTTTTTCTTCGAAACGATGTTCCTGAGCGAGCGGTTGTTTGTGTTCTTGGTGAATTTGGGCACGGTTCAATGCCACCAAAGCTTCCACTTGTTTTTTCGGGTTCGAAACAATTTGTGTCGCCTGGCTGTACAACACGGGTTGTGGCTGTGCTCTCAGCCAGTCATCTAAACGTTTGAGGGCGGGCCGATTGGCGGGCAATTCTTGGCCATCGCTCAGTGATGCGATGAAAGTGACCTTCTGGGCTTGTGCTTTTTGCAGAACAGCTCGGCTTTGAAGGAGCCCCTTATTTTGAAGTTGGGTGAGCAAACGGATGGGGAACCCAGTTTTTTTCAACTGTTGTGTTTCGGCTTGGCCCCCAGCGTTTTGCATAAAAAGCAACAGCTCTTTTTGTTTGGCATTTAAGCCGAAGGCACCTTCAAACACCATGGCTTGCTGGGCCTGAGCGGTTAAACGCCACTTTGTGAGGGTTTTTTTTGGGGCCAGGGGAGGCAAAGCCGCCATTAAAGCGTCCTCCAAGGAGCAGAAATAGTAGTCGGCCACAAAGCGACACAAGTGTAATTGGTGGGGGAGTAAGAGCGGTTTTTGGCCCACGGTTTCGCTGATTTTCTTGAGCTGAAAGCGCTGCTCATTATCTAAGCGCCTGTTTTCTAGTACAATTCCCATTTTTTTCTGCTGACGCAGGGGGACTTTGACCAGTGAACCGGGTGGAGGGCACGGGCCATCTGTGGGCGGCAAATAGGTGAGGGGATGGGTCAATCCAGCATCCAAGACCGCAATGGGCAGCAGAAGGGGGTTTTGGGCCCTATTTTTCGGGGTTTGCTGGGGATCCATGCTTTTTGATTATCCCGGTTTGGGGCTTTGAACAACCGAGTGATGAAAAATGCATCAAACGGGGTTGAAAAGGCAGATTTTTCTGCCATGTTTCGCGGCGTGAAGACCTTTTTGGGCCAACGGATCCCCGTAACCGGCCTTATTTTTACAGGAGAGACTCATGGCAGAAGCATTGCTCAATGGCCGCGTGACCCAAGTAATTGGTCCCGTGGTGGACGTTGAATTTCCATCCACCGGTTTGCCTCAGGTTAAAACCGCACTGACTCTAACCAACCAAGCCATCAATGATGAAGCTGACAACTTGGTTTTAGAAGTGGCACAGCACTTGGGTGAAAGCACCGTTCGTTGCGTGGCCATGGATGCCACCGAAGGCCTCGAGCGCGGCGTGACCGTGAAAAACACCGGTGGCCCCATTAACATGCCTGTGGGAACTGCCACGTTGGGCCGCATCATGAACGTCATCGGTGCTCCCGTCGACGAGCAAGGCCCCGTGACCGCGGCTGAGTCCCGTCCCATTCACCGTGAGCCCCCAGAGTTCACCGAGCAAAGCACCGAAGTTGCGGTTTTAGAAACCGGCATTAAGGTGATCGACTTGCTCGCACCATATACACGTGGTGGTAAGATTGGTCTCTTCGGTGGTGCCGGTGTGGGTAAAACCGTTTTGATTATGGAACTCATCAACAACATTGGTAAAGGTCACGGTGGTTTGTCCGTGTTTGCTGGTGTGGGTGAGCGTACCCGTGAAGGTCGCGACTTGTACGATGAGATGATCGAGTCCGGCGTTATCAAAATGAACGAAGATGGTACGGTCAACACCGACGAGTCCAAAGTGGCTTTGGTGTACGGCCAAATGAACGAGCCCCCTGGCGCCCGCGCCCGAGTGGCCTTGTCTGGTTTGACTGTGGCTGAATATTTCCGTGATGAAGCTGGCCAAGACGTGTTGCTCTTCGTGGATAATATTTTCCGATTTACTCAAGCGGGTTCCGAAGTGTCCGCGCTTTTGGGTCGTATTCCTTCCGCGGTGGGTTATCAGCCCACGTTGGCCACTGAGATGGGTAACTTGCAAGAACGCATTACCACCACCTCTAAAGGCTCCATTACCTCCGTGCAGGCCGTTTACGTTCCTGCCGATGACTTGACGGACCCCGCGCCCGCAACCACGTTTGCTCACTTGGATGCGACCACGGTGTTGAGTCGTGACATCGCCGACTTGGGGATTTACCCCGCGGTGGATCCATTGGATTCTTCCTCTCGTATTCTCAGCCCCGAAACTTTGGGTGATGAGCACTACGCAGTGGCTCGTGGCGTTCAGGAAACGCTGCAGCGCTACAAAGATTTGCAAGACATCATCGCCATTTTGGGGATGGACGAATTGTCCGCCGAAGATAAGTTGGTGGTGGCCCGTGCCCGTAAGATTGCACGTTTCTTGTCCCAACCTTTCCACGTTGCTGAAGTGTTCACCGGTACGCCTGGTGTCTACGTCAAGCTCGAAGAAACCATCACCGGTTTTAAAGAAATTGTGGACGGCAAGTACGATGACATTCCAGAACAAGCCTTCTACATGGTGGGTAACCTGGACGAAGCATTGGAAAAGGCGAAAACACTCGTTTAACACCCGAGCCCGTTTCGGCGGGCTTTTGTCATAAGGTTGGCTTATGCAATTGGATATTATTACTCCCGATCGAAAACTGCTCTCTGTGCGTGCTGATGCCGTGCGTCTTCCTGGTGTTGACGGTGAAATGGAAGTTTTCGACGGTCACTCACCGGTTTTGACTTTGCTGAAAACCGGTGTGTTGGAATTCCAACGCCCCAGCGATTCCATTGCACCCGATGGCGCAGAAGGTTCATGGAGCGGAGACGGTCAGAGTTTGAGCCTCATGGTGTCAGGCGGTTTTGCTGAAGTGGATAACCAGCATGTGACGGTTTTGACTGAGCATGCCGCGTTGCCAGAAGAAGTGAATGCCCCTGAGCTGCGCAAGCTGCTCGAAGAGCTTGAAGAGCGCATTCGAGAGTCGGGCACTGGCGCGGGTCACCACATGCTAACCGCCGAGATCGAGCGCGTGAGTGTGAAATTAGACATCGCACACTAGCTAAGTGCTTAAAAACAAATAGAATAATCGTTCTGAAACCGGTTGACAATCTCACTGGCTCGTGTTTTCATTGCTTACCCTTACGTAAACGTTAAGTTTAGACAGGGGAGAGCGTCAATGGATAAACAAGTTACTGAAAAACATAATGTTTTAATACAGTTAAGCGAGCCCACGGCCCGTGATTCTGCGCCTTTACGGATTGGGGATCTTGCAGAAAAAACGGGCAAGACCAAACGCGCTTTGCGATTGTATGAAGAGATGGGTTTGCTGGTCCCCCACGAGCGTACCGCGGGTGGTTTTCGTCTTTACCACGAAGCCAATGCTGAGCGTGTTTTTTGGATTTCGAAGCTCCAAGATGTGGGATTCACCTTACCTCAAATTCAGGATCTGTTGGCCACCAGCCAAAGTCCCGGGGTTCCCAAAGAAGTCATGGAAACACTTCGCGCCGAATTTGAACAACGTTTAACCGTCCTTAACGCACAAATGACCCGCCTCGGGCAGCTTCAATCAGAACTTCAAGAAACCTTGGAATATTTGTCCGGTTGTACGTCTTGTAGTCATGTGGCCAATACCTCTAACACCACTGAGGTGTGTTCTTGTTGCGGCCGCTCTGAAGAGTTTCCTTCATTACTGAATAACCTCTGGCAACGGTCAGATTCTTAGGAGTTATTTTAGCCATGGTCCAAACCCCCATTTATTTTGATAACCATGCCACCACCCCATTAGATCCGCGGGTGCTCGAAGCCATGATGCCTTACCTGACCAATACGTTTGGCAATTCTGCAAGTCGCAACCATTCATTCGGGTGGGCGGCCGAAGATGCAGTTGAGAAAGCGCGCGAAGAGGTCGCCTCCTTGTTGGGTGCACACCCCAAAGAAATCATCTGGACCTCTGGTGCCACTGAATCGGACAACTTGGCCATCAAGGGCATTGCTCACTTTTACCAAGAGCGTGGTAAGCACATCATTACTTCGAAGATTGAGCACAAGGCCGTTATCGACGCTTGTCGCGCATTAGAGGTTGATGGCTTCGAAGTCACTTACCTTACACCTGGTCGTGACGGTTTGATTTCGGTGGACCAAGTGGAAGCCGCCATGCGAGATGACACCATTTTGGTGTCCTTGATGCACGTGAACAATGAACTGGGCGTGATCAACCCCATTAAAGAAATCGGTGCTCTGACCCGCGAGCGAAAAGTATTTTTCCATTGCGACGCAGTACAAAGTATAGGGCGACTGCCTTTCGATGTGAATGAACTCAATGTCGACTTGGTTGCCATCAGTGGACACAAACTTTATGGGCCCAAAGGTGTAGGTGCCTTATACGTCCGACGTAAACCACGGGTTCGACTGGCGCCGATCATTCACGGTGGTGGCCACGAACGTGGCTTTCGCTCCGGTACGCTCAATGTTCCGGGCATTGTGGGTTTTGGTAAAGCCTGTGCTTTGGCCGAAGCTGAGATGCACGAAGAAGACAAGCGAGTGGCCGCACTCCGAGACCGTTTGCATAAAAAGATTACTGATGCGTTGCCTGAAGTTTATTTGAACGGCTCACAAGAGCACCGGGTATCGGGCAATCTCAATATCTCTTTCGCCTATGTGGAGGGTGAAAGTTTATTGATGGCCATCAACAAAGATGTGGCGGTTTCATCTGGCTCGGCTTGTACATCAGCCTCACTAGAACCGTCATACGTCTTGCGTGCTTTGGGTGTGGGCGACGAGCTGGCACACTCATCCATTCGATTTGGTTTGGGTCGTTTTTCCACCGAAGAAGAAGTGGATTATGTGGCGAATTTGGTCATTGATGCAGTGACCCGTCTCCGCGACATGTCGCCACTGTGGAAACTCGTTCAAGAAGGTGTAGATTTAAATACAGTCCAATGGACTGGGCATTAATAAGCATGAAAGGGGCCAATCATGGCTTACTCAAAAGAAGTGATCGATCATTATGAAAACCCACGAAACGTGGGGTCCATGGACAAAGCAGACCCAAACGTTGGAACTGGACTGGTGGGAGCGCCAGCCTGCGGCGACGTCATGAAACTGCAATTGAAAATTGACGATGAAGGCGTGATCGAAGATGCCAAGTTCAAAACATTTGGTTGTGGTTCGGCCATTGCCTCTTCCTCTTTGGTGACCGAATGGGTCAAGGGCAAGTCCGTCGATGAGGCCATGACCATCAGCAATGGCGATATCGCTGAAGAACTGTCCTTGCCACCGGTCAAGATTCATTGCTCCGTATTGGCAGAAGATGCCATCAAGGCGGCAATCCAAGACTTCCGTGACAAGCAAGAAGGAAAAACGGAGTAAACCATGGGTTTGATGGGTATTGGAACGTCGAAGAAAAAAGAGTCGCCGAAGCCTCAAGCTCCGACGCCCGTGGACGTTCCTAAGAACAGGCTGGCCATCACTGAAGCCGCTGCCGAGAAAGCCATTGCGCTCGCCGAACGAGAGGGCAAGCCCGGCTGGTTTTTGCGTGTGGGCATAATGGGTGGTGGTTGTTCCGGCCTAACCTATAATTTTTCTTTCCAACAGAGCCCCGACGAAAAAGATCACTTGTTCGAAGCCTACAACGCAAAAATCTGTGTAGACCCCAAATCATTGCTCTACGTGGGCGGCTCCGTATTGGATTGGTCCGAATCGCTTATGCGCAGTGGGTTTACGGTGAAGAACCCACGTGAAGTCAAAAGTTGTTCTTGCGGCGAGTCTTTCTCCCTTTAGAGCGTGAATGCCATGCCCCCAAAAGTGTTGTGCTGGTCCTGTGAAAAAGAGTGGGAGATGGGTTCCCAGCCTGTGGTCTGCTCAGCGTGCGGCAAAGTTCAAAAAGTCGCTCCCAATATCAGCCCCTATGTGGTGTTCGGATACGACAACCCCTCATTTAATCTTGATGCCGAAGAGCTCGAAACACGCTGGCTCAAGCGATCTCGCCGTTGTCACCCCGACCGATATGCCATGCGGGATGCGGCAGAACGCAGGTATGCGGTGGAACAGATGGCCGCTACCAATGACGCCTACAAACTACTTTCCAATGACATCTCGCGAGGCGCCTTCCTCATTGAACAAAAGGGTTGGCCCACCGAAATTTTCCCTCCAGAGGAATTTTTAATGGACATGATGGAGGCGCAAGAATCTGCCCATGATGCTGGAGCGAATAAAGTCAGCCTGCAAACCGATTTCGAAGGCCGTTTTGCCAAAGATCGGGAGATTTTGGGAGAGGTCCTCGATGCGGGTACCGGTACCCCTGAAGAGGCTGCCGGTGCATTGACCCGGTTGCGTTATTTTCAAAGGGTGCTGGATGCGCTGAAAGGTCAAGCCCCCGAGGTATAAGACTGCCCATTGTGCTTTGGCTCTTGTGTGATAGCTGACGTTGAGGAGATTGAAAGGCATGACAAAGAGCATCGGAATTGATTTGGGAACGACCTATTCGCTGGTGGCATCAGTGAACGAAGGGACGGCCCAAATTCTGAAAGACAACGCAGATGGTCGGATTCCCTCTGCCCTCTTTGTACCCGAACGGTATGAAGCAGTTGAGGGCGCCCCGTATTCCGTTGGTCGGGCGGCCTTGGCCCAGGCGAAAATTGAAACTGGCACGCTGTTACTGTCAACGAAGCGCGTGATCGGTAAAGGTTTTGATAGCGCCCAGAAAATCTTAGCCCAAAGCCACCGAGAAGCGCAGTTGATCAACATGGATTCGAGGCTGGCCCAATTCAGAATTTCAGACGGGCAAGGTGGCAACGATGTTGTGTCAGCCGTTGAAGTGGCGGCCGCGATTTTAAAACACTTGAAAGAACATGCTGAAAAGCATTTCGGCGAAGAAGTTAAGCATGCGGTGATCACCGTTCCTGCATACTTCGATGAAACCCAAAGACAAGCCACCCGAGATGCGGGCCGTCTGGCCGGCTTAGAAGTGATGCGTTTGTTGGCTGAACCCACCGCCGCGGCTGTAGCCTATGGGCTCGATAAAGAGGCCGAAGGGCGAGGCAAGGGCACTTATGTGGTATTTGACCTCGGTGGTGGTACATTCGACGTATCGGTTTTGGATTTTGACCGCGGTCTTTTTCGTGTGAAAGCCACCTGTGGCGATACCGCCTTGGGTGGAGATGATTTTGATGAAGCCATTGTCCGATGGATGCTCGAGGAGAAGCACATGAGTGCCAATGCTTTGAGTGAAGCAGATCGTAACCAAATGACTTTGGCTGCGAGAAGGCTCAAAGAAGAGTTAACCCTCCACTCCCAAGCAGAGATTGAAGTACCGCTCAATGGCAAGAAGCATCAATGGGTGCTCCAGCGTGATATTTTTGAGGCGATGGTTCAGCCTATTTTAAAACGTTTACAACCACCCTGCCTTAAAGCTTTGGACGATGCAGGTTTGACGGCGGACCAATTAGACGGTGTTATTTTGGTGGGCGGCTCAACGCGTGTGCCCCAGGTGCGACACCTGGCGAAAGAAATTTTTGGGCAAGAACCTTTATTGGACGCGCACCCTGACGAAGTGGTGGCCTTAGGCGCTTCCCTGCAAGCCGATCTGTTGTCCGGCGGCGACCAAGACTTATTGTTGTTGGATGTAACACCTCTGTCTCTCGGCATTGAAACCATGGGTGGTGTGGTGGACAAGTTGATCCCCCGAAACAGCACCATTCCTTGCAAGGCAACGCATACCTTTACCACTTATATTGACAACCAAAATGCCATGGACATCCATGTGGTCCAAGGCGAGCGTGAAACGGTCGCTCATGTGAAGAGTCTGGCGCGTTTCAAGCTTACCGGTATCCCCCCTATGGCAGCAGGCCTGGCGCGGGTGGCGGTCGAGTTTACCTTGGATGCTGATGGCCTGTTAACAGTGACTGCGAGCGAAGAGAGTACGGGTCTTGCTCAGAGTGTGGAGATCAAGCCAAGTTACGGGCTGACCGACGAAGAAGTCGAAAACATGCTCATGGCGAGCATTGATAATGCTGAAGCCGATGTGGAAGAGCGTTTGCTTATTGATACCAAGGTTGAGGCCGAACGGTTAATGTCAGTGGTGAATAAAGCCATCACCGAGCATCCCGGTTTGTTGAACACAGAAGAAAAAGAAGCCATTGAGGATGCTTTGGGTAATTTACAAGACGCTCTAAGTCAGAATGTTCGTCAACTCATCTCGCAGGCGAAAGAAAATTTGGATAAAATCACCGTCGATTTTGCGGGCCGGCGTATGGATGCCAGTATGGCTGAAGTGCTTAAAGATAAAAACGTGAATGACGTTGTTTCACCCGAGGCATCATCATGAGTCAGTTATACAAGATTACTTTTTTACCAAGAGGGCAGGTCTGTGAGGGCAAGCCCGGCGATACACTTTTAGATGTGGCCCATCGAAACGGGATCGAAATCGATCATGCCTGTGGTGGTGTATGTGCATGCTCCACGTGTCACGTGATCGTGAAAAAAGGATTCAATCAGCTTGATGAGGCCAGCGAAGAAGAGGAAGACATGTTAGATTTGGCACCCATGCTTTCCACCACATCGCGTTTGGCGTGTCAGATCGAACTCAACGGTGATCTCGACGTTGAAATCCCTGCTCATAACCGAAATTTGGTCAAAGAGGCTGAGCACTAAATCAAACTGGGTTGCTCTCCATATTTGGCCAAATAGTTTTTTAGTTTCAATTTTCTTTTTGTGGAGTCGCTGCTCATATAGCGGATCTTACCAAAGATAGGCCGCTCCGGTCCCCAGGCGCGATCGTAACGCCCCAACACCCAAAAGATACCACTGTACGAGTTGGGATCACGACCGTCCAAGGCATACTTGTTGTTCAGTTCAATCATCACATGCAGCGCGTCCATGGGGCTGGCCGACCATTCTAAGATTTTCTTACCCCAAAGCATGCGAAGATAGTTGTGCATGCGGCCCTCTTGTTTGAGTTGCCGTTGGGCGGCATTCCAAATCTCATCATGGGTTTTAGAGTGTTCAAATTCTTCAAGTTCATACACATATTCTTTTTCATCGCTGCTGTGATCGAGGAGGGTTTGCTGAGCCCATTGCGGTAGCGAAGAAAATGAATCGAACTCAGGGTTGTTCGCGCAGGTATTAAACCCTAATTCTCGCCATACCAGCAGCTGATCCAGGAACGCTTCAGTGCCCGGATCGAGCCCCCAAAAGCCCTCTCGCTGGCCCCCTCTTTTGGCCGAAAGTTGGTGCGGACTCCATCCTTTTTCTTCGATGATGTCCCAAAAGATTTCATGAGGACTGATGTGACCGAAGTGTAGATAAGGCGAAAGAAAACTGGTGCCTTCCTGCTCCGCATCGTTTCGCTTTTCGTGGTAATATGGCAGATGCTCGGTCAAAAAGCTTCGGAGTTTGTAAAGGGCTGCTTGTCGCCCGCCCACATAGGCGCCCGATGGAATCTCGTGCAAATAATTAATGTTATTGAGAAAGCCATCCATTTGATCTTTGCCGGGGAGCGGAGGGATTGTCCATCGTTCGTAGATGGATGTTAGCTCAATTGGTTCTCGGATGAGCTTGGCACTTTTATACGGTTGCTTTTTCGGGCGATCGAGGAAAAAACGCTCCACATTTTTTTGGACAAAACGTCGGTAGTCATACGCACGGGCAAAAGTACGGTCGGGCGCATAAATTGGCATGAGACCATTGCTATCGACACCAATTACACGACAGGGGCTCTTGGAGGAAAAGGCTTTCTGCATTTTAGGGATAAAGTAGGCGGGATAGATATCTGTGACCACCATCATGGCTTTTTCGGCCAGTGCCTTCATCAGGCCTTTGCCTGCATTTTCTTGGGGTTCCACGTAGGGAATGTATTGCACCTTGTGTTTTTGGAAAATCTTCTGCTGTTCGAGCATCCCCTCCAAAACAAACTGATGACATCTTTTTGAGGACCATGGATAAGATGTTCTAAGGCCTTCGAAGATCAACAAAGGAACACCCCGCTTGATGGCTTCCTCGACGGCATATTCAAGCGCATAGTTATAGTGGGCGCGCCGGTTGGAGACCATCCAGTACAAAAGATAGTCGCCTTTTGCATTCACGGGTCGGTCGTTAAATTCTTTGATTCGGACAGATGGGATGGTCATGAAGGTGACGCTTCTTGGGGGGTACCAAATCGAATCTCGAGCATGTGATTGCGATATAAAAACAACCTGCGGATCGACTCTTTTGCAAATAATTTAAAGGCCATTTGACCCAAAGGTCCTAAGGGCATCCGAAAGCGCACCTCGTCCGTGAGTTCAGTTCCTTCGGGAACCTCTTTAAACGAATGCTTGTGGTGCCAGTAGCTCATGGGGCCGTGGGTTTGCGTATCTACGAAATATTCTGGTTGATTCTCTTCAATCACTGCAGTCCAAGTTTGGGAAAAGGGGCCCAGCTTAAAGCGAAAAGCCATTTCATGCCCATCTCGCATGGCGTCCTCGTACCCATAAAGAAAATCAAGTTTTGTGCTGGGCGGGGAAAGCAACGCGAGTGATTTTGGAAAGAAGAAAAAGGGGCGTACTTTTTCAAAGGATGTATTCACGACCATTTGATTGGTGAGTACGTGTCGCTCCCTTCCTCTTAGTTCTGGTTTACTAAAATTGATGGGCGCTTTTTTTTTGAAAATGTGCTCTAAGGCACCGGGCAGGGTTGGGTGGGCAAACACAAAAGATATGTCTTCTAGTTTTTTCGGGACGATGAGGCTGCCTTTGAGGATCATTTCGGATGCTTCACCTAAGGCAAGTTGAATCCCCAGTCCTGGCACGCCGAACAGACAAGGTCTTCCAAGGGTTTTGGCGAGGTCCTTACAGAAAGTGCGATGTGTCACGGGGTTGGGAGTGGCCAGATTGACGGGGCCTTCAAAGCGGGGATCAGTTAAAGAATGGCTGATAATCTCAACCAGATCTGCAATGTGTATCCAGGGCATAATCTGTTTACCGGACCCCAAAACGCCGCCGAGGCCAGCGTCAAAGAGAGGTGTTAGTTTACCTAACAAGCCTTCTTCAAGGCCGAGGACCAAACTGATCCGACCAATGACGAGTCGCGTACCAGTGTTCACCTTTTTAGCAGCAGATTCCCATTGTTCTGACACTTGAGCTAAGAAGTCATCGCCAGAAATACAATTTTCATCAAAGGGGCTTTGTGCGTCTCCGTGCCCGTAAAATCCAGTTGCACTGGCGGAGAAGAAAACTTTCGGCGGGTTCTTACAGTCATTGATGGCTTTAACCAGCGCTTCGGTGGTTCTCACCCTACTTTCAAGAATGCGTTTCTTTTTCGCCCCGGTCCAACGTCCGCCTACGATAGACTCTCCAGCAAGATTGATGACGGCATCGAAAGCTTCGAGTTTTTCTGCAGGAAGCTGATAGCCATGTGCCCCCTCGATAATTTGAATTTCGGTTCCCAGCGTTTTTTCGGCGCGGAGCCGATTCCTAACCCACGCGGTGACCTCATGCCCGTCTCGCAAAAGGCGCTGAGTAAGATGCCGACCGATAAACCCTGTGGCCCCGCTGATCAAGACTTTCATGAGACTTTCCCTAAGTGCAGTTCAGTGTCTTTTTTAGGTTGATAAAAACTCCTCAAAAGGCGTGTCCACCGGTCATTCGATGTGCCTTCGAAAAGAGGCAGCCACATGGACCTGTTGCGATGCCACTCGTTGATACGCATGGCCATTAAAGGCTGTAACCACTTCAAACTAATTCTGCTTGGTACCAAGCGCTCATAAACCCCATGACCTACCTCGTCACCCTGTTTGGCCGTAATCACATGGCGCATGTAAAACGGACTGTGTTCTAACGGGTCAGATAAGGAAAGTTCCAAGGGCTGATGCTGATTGAACAGTTCTACACGCGAAGTTCTCGCCCACCGAATCCCGTATCGATCTTTGATGAGCTTTTTCTGTTCGAAAGATTGAACGTATTCTAAAGCCATTTGCCCGTCAGGCGTCGCGGAAAAGGCGTGTTGGGTCCACTCGTCTTGGTGGTCCTGTAAAAAGTAAAGAATCCATGTTTTTTCTTTCATGGATATACGAGCCCAGTGCCAATCCTTGATTCCAAGATCTTGAATCGAATCCAGGCTTTGGTTGCGGTCCATGTAGCTGGGGCCTTCGATTCGGAATGGTTGGCCTGCGATGGTCCCGCTGAATTGGCCCTGCGCACACAGCATCATGGGTGACCACACATGTGAGGTAATTTTATCTTCCAAAAGAGAAAGGGCGCTGTTTCTCCGTACGCCCTTCACTTCTAAGTCGGCGATGAGTGGCTTTTCCCCACCCGCATAATTGATATTTAGCGAAGCTTGTAGGTAGGTTTCACTAGCTGATTCTTTGAGGGTGATGGTGGAATTACCCAGGCACCAGTGATTTTGGTCTAAATTGACGTACAACCCTTCGGGCGGGTAGGTCTGAAATGCGTAAAAATCGAGCTTCCCCTCTTTATACACCGATAAAGTGAGTCCGCCGAGATGGTCAGGCGCCATTTCTAAGGATTTTGAAGGGAAAAAAGGCAGGCCAAAAAACCAGATCAACACCATGCCATTCCCGTTTTCATCCACCAGATCCGCATACCACCAGGTAAATGCACCGGGTGTATGCATATACTTGAGATCAAAGGGTACGTGACTATCTATCAGATTTAAAATGACTTTTCTCCGCAGATAAAAAACTTAATAAATATGAATAAGGTTTGCAAAGCGTTTGTTAATGGTTTATCGTAACGCTACTCAAAGATCAACCTTTGTTGGAGATCCCATGAAAAATCATCAAATAGTCGTGATTGGTTCCGGACCGGCTGCCCTCTCAGTGGCCGTATCGTTGGTTGAAACTGGTGTTTCCGTGAGCATCGTTGCTCCGGATCCATTTGCCGCCTGGGTTCCTAATTACGGGGGGTGGGCAGATCAGTTCCCGGATGATTTCGCGAAAAACTATTTTCAGCAAACGTACGCTGCGCCTTGTGTTCGATTGTCCGGCTCCGGAGGCGCTTCCGAGCGGGTGCTTCGCGGCCGGTACGCACGAATTCATAAAACGAAACTACAAGAAAGTTATCTTTCAACCTTGAAAGAGCATGCCGTCTCCTTTTTCGACACCAAAGTTTCAACGATCGAATCAGAAGGCAAGAAAGACCATTTGCAGCTCGAATCCGGACAGGTTTTAACGGCAGACTTGGTCATCGATGCCTCCGGCGCGAACAGTTCTTTCGTACAAAAGCAGGGCAAAGGGAAAGAAGCGTATCAGCTGGCTTATGGTCAAACGATCCAAACAAAGCCGCACGGGTTTCGTTGTGGCGAAATGCGTTTCATGGATTTTACCCCACTGCAGGACAACGAAAACATCGCCACTTTTCTTTACGCCATGCCCTTGTCGCACGACACGCTATTTGTTGAAGAAACCGTTCTTGCCACCCGGCAACAAGTCTCATTCGATTTCCTGAAGGCACGACTGGAAATGCGTTTGGAGCAAGAGGGCATCGACGTGACTGGCGTTCTGGATGAAGAATTTTGCAAAATCCCTTTGGGGCTACCATTGCCTAAAGGCCAACAGCGAGTCATCCCGTTTGGTGCAGCAGCCTCCATGGTACATCCTGCTTCGGGCTATCTTTTCTCACGAGTCATCGCCACGGCCCCAGAAATTGCAAAACATATTGCGGCGAATCTCGGGCAACAACCTAAGGCGGAACTGTTGAAAGCAGTACTCAATATAATCTGGCCCTCTAGTCGAAGGAGAACCCGAGAGCTCTATATGATCGGCTTGGAAATGCTGACGAGAATGGATCCCAAGAGAAACCGAGACTTTTTCAACGCGTTCTTCGAGCTCCCTTTGGAGTCATGGCGGGGGTTTTTGGATGACACCCTGACCCCTTATGAATTAGGGCTGACCATGTCAAAAATGTTTGCTTTGTCTAAGACGGGCCTACGTTTCTCTTTGGTTCACAATACGGTTTCTCACGCCTCTGAGCACCTGTTCAAGGCCGTCTCACCCTCATTCACTCGAAAGGAGAGGTGTTAATGCCCCAACGCAAAAATGCAAAAGGCGCTCAGCCTGCGAATCCGTTTTTTTGGAAGCATCCTTGTCTACCGCAAGTGAGTGCGTTGATGAAAACATTCAGCATCGGACAAAGACCGTCTGGTATCGCCGAAATGGCGAAAGAGCATCTCGGTACCGGAGGGAAACGTTTTCGTGCTTTGATGACTTTGCAGGCGGCAGACTTATTGGGCGTTTCCCAGCGATCTGCCATCTACTGGGCAGCTGCAGTGGAACTCATTCACAATGCAACCTTGGTTCACGATGATATCCAAGATGGGGACACCACCCGTCGCGGCCGGCCCACGGTGTGGAAAAAGCATGGCGTTGGCCAAGCCATTAATGTTGGCGATCTAATGTTGATGGTGCCTTATCAGATTCTCTCATGCGCAGACTTCGCTCCGGCTCAGCTGAGACAGCTGCTTGGCGCCTTCGCGCACAGAACAGTGGAGACCGTGCGCGGCCAATCATTGGAGATGACTTTAAAGGATAACCTCAATTTTGATAGGGACACCTATATTCAGGCACTTCGTGGGAAGACAGGACAATTATTGGCCTTGACCGTAGAGGGGCCTTTGATCCTCAGCGAGGTTGACCCACTCCGTGCAAGTCAGATCGCTTCTGGGTTTGAAGCTTTAGGGATCGCTTTTCAAATCTACGACGACATATGGGACCTTTACGCAGATAAAGGCCGTGGGCAGGTTGGTAACGATCTTCGCGAAGGTAAAATCAGCGCGTTACTTATCGCCCATTTAGAGCGATGCCCCGAAGATAGGATGGTGGCAGCAGAGATCCTTTCAAAGCCGTTTGAAGAAGTAACCACAGAAGATGTGGCGTTTTGGGAGCGTAGGTTTGAGCACTCTGGCGCGAAAGCGGCCTGCGAGACGTGGGCGGAAGAATTTGTAGAAATGGCCGTGACCACAGTACCCGATCAACCCCTCCGTGGATTGGTGGAAGACGTTGCCACAGCACTGGGATTAAAAAACCTCAAGGAGAGATCATGAGTCAAAAAGTATTGGTAGTAGGAACAGGTTTTGGTGGCCTAGCCGCAGCGATTCGAATGCGTGCCCTGGGTTACGATGTTGAAATGATCGAGGCGGGTTCGCAGCCCGGGGGAAGGGCTCGTGTCTTCGAGCAAGATGGTTTCTCCTTCGATGCTGGCCCTACGGTCATTACTGCGCCTTACCTGTTGGATGAGTTGTTTTCTCTCGTAGGGCGAGATGCACGTGATTACTTTGACCTTATGCCGGTAGACCCTTTTTACCGCGTCGCTTTTGATGATGGCAGTCAATTCGATTACGTGGGCGACGAGGAACGTTTGCTCTCGCAGATTGAGCAAATGAATCCCGCAGATGTTCAGGGTTACCAAAACTTGGTGAAACAAGCTCAGGAAATTTTCGCCATCGGCTACGAGGAGTTGGCCCACGTTCCCTTTAATCGCTTGTCCGATATGTTGCGCGTTGTGCCGCAAATGATCCGGTTGAAAAGCTACAAAAGTGTTTACAGCATGGTGGCTTCCCACATCAAAGACGAGCGCCTACGTCAGGTATTTACCTTCCAACCTTTGCTGGTGGGTGGAAACCCATTCAATGTGTCTTCTATTTACCTTTTGATCCATTGGCTGGAGAGAAAGTGGGGCGTTCATTTTGCTAAAGGTGGAACGACCGCCATTGTCAAAGCGATGGTGAAGCTGCTCGAGGAAATTGGGGTAGGATTCCGGTTCAATTCGCCCGTTGAGCGTCTCGAAGTGTCAGATGGACAAGTAAAAGGTGTGCGGCTGGAGGGTGGTCAAACCATAATGGCGGATATGGTCGTTTCGAATGCCGATCCTTCGACGGTCTACACAAAATGGCTCGAGCCCACCCAGCGGCGTCGGCACACGGACCGTTCGGTGGCGCGCAAAAAGCAGTCCATGAGTCTGTTTGTCGCTTATTTTGGCACCAAGAAAACGTATCCGGATATTGCGCATCATACGATTATCCTCGGCCCGCGTTACAAAGGCTTGCTGAATGATATTTTTAACCGCAAGGTATTAGCGGATGATTTTTCACTGTACCTGCACGCGCCCACGAGGAGTGACCCCTCTTTGGCACCCGAGGGTTGTGAAAACTTTTATGTGTTATCACCGGTGCCTAATCAGAAAAGCGGTCTGGATTGGTCTGAACTGAATGAAGAATACATGGATCGTATCCTTACCTTTTTAGACCAATCCCATTTGCCAGGTTTGAAAGAGAACTTGGTGACCCAGAAAAACGTCGACCCACGATACTTCCAAACGGAACTGAGATCCTATCAGGGTAATGCTTTTGGGATCGAGCCATTACTACAGCAATCTGCTTACATGCGGTACCACAATGTGTCCGAGGATGTTCAGGGGCTTTATTTCGTGGGAGCGGCCACGCACCCCGGCGCGGGTGTGCCAGGTGTTTTGAGTTCGGCGAAGGTTCTTGAAGCTGTAGTGCCTCGTCCCATCAAAGGTAACCCCATCCCACAGGCCAGCCCGTTAAAGATGGTGTCGTAAATATGTCAGAAGCTCTCGTCGATAACCAGGCCATACTCAAGAAGCACGGGCGCAGTTTTTACTGGGCGTCCGTGTTTTTGCCGGCGGACACACGTGACCGGGCAGCGTCGTTATATGGTTTTTGTCGACGTGTGGATGATGCGGTTGATGAGGCACCCAGTGAAGATGTCGCTAACCGAAACATCATTGAAATGGAACAGCTGCTTGTTGTTCAAAAAAATGGTGAGAATGAGTTCTCCGCGCTGTTTAACGAGTTGCGGCAATGTGGGCTCGGTATGGAGCCGGCCCAGCAACTTCTTTTAGGGGTGAAATCTGACCTGGAGGAAGTTAAAGTTCGGGACGAAGAAGAACTGCTACTCTACTGCTATCGCGTGGCTGGAACGGTGGGACTAATGATGTGCCCCGTGTTGAATGTGCGTGAGCCCACCGCCTGGGGGTACGCCATCGATTTGGGCATTGGTATGCAGTTAACGAATATTTGTCGCGACGTGCTCGAAGATGCGAAGAACCAGAGGGTCTACCTACCTCAATCCTGGTTTCAACAACCTTTAACCGTCGATGACATAACTTCAAACCATGAACGCTCAAATGAAATTTCGTCAAATGTATTAAAGGCGCTTCGCATTGCAGAGTCACATTATAACTCCGCCATTGAAGGGCTTGTTTTTATTCCATCTCGAACCCGTTTAGCGATTTGTATCGCGCTCACCCTCTACCGAGAAATAGGGCGAAAAATTGAAAAACACTGGTCGGGAAATAGCCTTAAGGGGCGAATGTTTGTATCGGGTCCCGAAAAAATTATTTGCGTGGCTCGAGGAATCGGTCTTTTTATCAAGACATTATTTTCACGGAAACCGACAAAGAACCAGAGTGTTGCTAAAACACATCATGTTTTAACTGCAATGCCGGGGGTATCGTAATATGAACAACGCTGGGTACCAAATAAAGACGGTGGCACGACTCACCGGAATACCAAAGAATACACTTATAGCCTGGGAGAGGCGTTATGAGTTGGTTACGCCCACACGCCTGAAAAATGGTTATCGGGTTTATACTGCCAACGACTTATTGGTAATTAACCGGGTGAAGGGATTGTTGGAGCAGGGCTTCAAAATCAGTGAAGCAGCGGTGTTGGTGCTCAATGGTGACAAGGCAGGGCAAAGCGCTGTTTCGGCCAACGATGAACTCGAAAAAACCCGCGAAACCGTAACGCTCCAAGCGGACTTATTGGAAGCCATTGGCAATTATGATCTCGATCAAATGGATGCGGTTTTTGAAAGAGCGTCTGCTTTGCCCATCGAGCGATTGATCGATGATATTGTCATTCCTGTTTCGGTTAAAGTAGGCGAAAATTGGGCAACCGGAAAATTTAATATTGCCCAAGAGCATTTCTCCTCGAGTTTTATGAAGGAACGTTTGTTTTCCCTCTTCAAACAAATGAAGAATGAGGTGGATGCATCCAAGAAAAGTATTTTGCTGGCGTGTATCGCCGGTGAGCGACACGAGATTGGCTTACTGAGTTTAGGGATTAAATTCCGGGCCAAAGGTCACCCCGTTTTATACCTGGGAAGTGACATGCCTGCCTCAGAAGTGGCCGACGCCGCGATTTACAAAAAGGTAAGCAGTATTGGTCTCTCGGTGGTGAACCCTGTGGCCCTTACGGAAGTGCTTCACTACGTGGAAAGACTGCGTGGCATGTTGCCTACAGAGGTTAAAATATTCTTGGGTGGTAACGGTACCAAGGAATGGAAGCAAACCCAGTTTGCAGCCGTCAATGCTCAACTGGGAGGTTCTATAGAGGCATTGATCGAGACTCTGAGTTAAGCCGATCGACTAAAAGAAAAGCCCGTAGGGCCCCTGGCCATTCTTGGTCGATTTCTGATGGTGTCGCCTGTGATTGTGTTTAACCACCTCCGCCCAGCGGGGTCTCATAAATTGAGGGGGAGACCAGCGCTTATGGGCCAACCCATCGTGAATCCAAAAATACAAGAAACCGTACAAAGCCATGCCCAGACCAACCGCCAATGCGACACCATAATCCTCGAGATAGATGGAGCCCATAATTAAACCTATGGAGATTAGAGCAAAGAAAGAACTGAACAAATCGTTCTTCTCTAGGGCTCCTTTATGAGACCGGTGATGGTCTTCGTGAAGTGGCCAAAGCGGCCCGTGAAATAAAAAGCGATGCATGGGCCAACTGAGAAGCTCCATGACGACAGGGGTTGCGATGATGATTAAAATAAACATGGTTTTTAGAAATAATCTTTCTCGAGAATTTGTTTTACTCTAACAAAACATAAGTTCATTCACAAGCTGATCGAAGGAGCGCGAACAATGAGAAAAGGAACACTCTTAATCTTTACATTCCTATTTTTTGGGGTGCTACAGCCGCTTCATGCAAACCCACTCTTCAACTTTGATTTGGTAGATCTGGAAGGCCGAAAGGTTTCTAAAGATACCGTGAAAAACAAAGTTGTGATGGTTGTAAACGTGGCGAGCCGTTGTGGTTTCACGTCGCAATACGAAGGACTTCAGAAACTGTATCAGAAATATCGTGATAAAGGTTTCGTTATTCTTGGTGTTCCGTGCAACCAATTCGGCTGGCAAGAGCCCGGTGACGCCAAGGAAATACGTTCTTTTTGCTCTACCAAATATAAAGTCACTTTTCCTATCCTGAAAAAGCAGGAGGTAAAAGGGAGCGAGAAAACCCAGCTTTATCAAAAGTTGGTGGGTAGCAAGGTGGGTGACAACAGCGAAGTCCGTTGGAATTTCGAGAAGTTCATCGTGGGTCGAGACGGGAACGTCACATCCCGATTTCGCTCCTCTACTGGCCCTGAGGACACAGACCTTATCAGTGCAGTTGAACGGGCTTTGACCGCTTCTTCTGCGAAGAAAAAGGTGCCAAAAGTGCGCTAAATATCAAATCTTTCAATACGGTGCGGAGCCGCGTCATCGGTAGAAACGCCGATGATGCCCCTCCCCGTTGGAGGCGTAATACTTTCTTCCACGTAGCAGTGCCACTTCGTACTACCAGCCGCTATCTCCCCAACCTCGCTACCGTCGTTTTCGCTCGAAAAAGCCAGCTTGTCCAACGCCTCGCACACCTGGACGGCCCCTTCGGCATCTTGAATCGAATACACTTTCTCAACGTGCAATGACGTCTCGCTTGCTTCTGAGCTGTGCACATTCTGCCACAATAAAACGCCCAGTCCTAAGCTTAACCCGAAAGTCACATCCATTATCAAAGTACGTGTATTCATGAACTCGCCCTCTTTTTGTCCCCTTCACCGGACCCCAGCGGGTTCGGTAAAGGCGTTAATTGGGTAGGGTGAAAGGTAAACTTGTTTTTTCAAATAATCCGGTGCGCGGGGATTCAACGAGTGATGGCGTATCAAGGAAAGCGGCACATCGAGGCTCACCCTTCTATCCGCGTAAAGAAGAATGGCTTTCGCCAGCTCTTGACGTCCTGCGTTGCTGATGATGTCTTTCACGTACCCAGCCATGTGTTGAAGAGCATTAGAGTACCGTTTGCGGTTCGGGGGTACCCTCAACGCCGCAATCATTTCCTGCTGGTAAGCCTTGGTGAGCGAATCCCAGGATTGCTCTTTCGCCGCTCCTAAGATTCGTCCCATCTTTTTTTGTCCTGCTGGGCTGAATGCCATGAGTAAAAATTTATGTTTCGCGTGGAATTCCAAGAGCGCGTGGACGGAACGTGTTTCGCACACTTTTTTGAACCTGAAATCCGTAAATATTTGAATGAGAAAACTCTCTCGGAGGTTCGTGTCGTTCAGCCAACCTTCTTCGGACACAGGCATGAATGGAAAGGCCTCCGTGAAAGCTTGCGCAAATAGGCCAGATGCATCTCGTTTTGGAATCGCTCCCTGGGCTGTCGATGGATAAATGCGGACGCGTTTCAGGCCACAGCTGGGCGAACCTTTTTTGAGAATGACCCCATTAATTGTGTTAGGGTCGGTACTTTGAATGAACGCTTCACTCCACCGTTGCAGGGCCGGTGTGTGATCGATCTCGGACCGGTTGCCGATGGCTTGAAGTCCTTCAGGGCCCCCCACCAGCCGGATGGATTCCCGGGGAATCCCGAGACCGGATTCCGCTTCAGGGCAGAAAGGCACGAGGTTCACCACCTGGGACAAGCGGTTGACCACGTAGTTTTGTTTTTTATGGCCGCCATCGAAACGGACTTCATGTCCGAGCACACAGGCGCTGACCATAATCGTCGGGAGGTCGGGGTTGAGTGATCCCGCTTTGCGGGCTTCTTTGAATCGTGTTTGCATAAGGTTTGTATACCCCTTGAGTTTGGTAATTACAAGTCTTGGTCCGGTTAAATGTCTGAAAAATATTAAAATATCAAAAAAACAAGGGTTTGCGTGGATCTTCGTATTAATTTTGGATGAGTTTTGCATAGGGTTTTGCTGTGGATGGGGCCTGAAGAATGCGAGGGCCCTGTCCGTGAGGCGGTATTGTGCAAAAAAAAGGAAGCAGCGGATAAAATCTTACCTTTATTAGTTGCCCCGCCATTTCATCTTGTGGGATATTTTCCAGCGTTGTCAGGAGGAAATCATGACCTTGGTGAAAAAACCTATTTGTCTAGTTGCTTTATGTCTTTCAATCGGTGCGGTGTCCTGTGGGGGTGAAGAAGAAACCACAGAGGAACCCGTTTGCGACACCGATACGAACGCGGCGCCTGCGCCACCTATCGTCTCTATAACCCCCAGTGAGCCCACAACCAGTGAAGCATTGGTGGCGAAGTTGGTTGAGGCATCGGTGGACCCCGATGAAGATCCGGTGACGCCAAAGATCAAGTGGTTTAAAAACGGCGAGGAACAAACCGACTACGAGTCTCAGTTAGAGATTCCCGCTGACGCGACCACCAAGGGCGAATTGTGGAAAGTCGAAATTGCTGGTTTTGACGGGCAAACAGAAGGTTATCCCGGCGGCGCCCAAGTGACCATTGCCAATACCTTGCCCACCGCAACAGCCTCCTTAACGCCTGAGGCACCAACCACGATCGAAGATTTGGTGGTTACTTTGGTGGGTGAAGATATCGATGGCGATCAAGTTGGAGGGACCTACGCTTGGTCTAAAAATGGCGCGCCCTATGTAGACGACGATGGTGCGGCCATTACGGGCTCCATTCTGTCTTCTGAGCACACCACGCGCGGCGACACATGGCAGGTCATCGTGACTCCAAATGATGGAGAAGATGACGGTGCAGATATTGTCCTGTCGACCAGTATTGCCAATGCGTTGCCTGTGCTCGATGCCACGATGATCGCGCTGGATCCCGCTAACGCTAATGCGGACACGGATCTGAGTGTGACCATCTCCAGTCTCGGTGTGTCAGACGCAGATGGTGATAGCGTGCAATTCAGCTATGTTTGGCAGGTTGACGGTGTGACTCTCGGCGATGAAACCGGATCCAGTTTGTCATCTGCTCGTTTTGGGGCGGGAGAGACCGTGACCGTATCTGTGACCCCTTACGATGGGTATGACTACGGGTTGGCGGTAACGAAATCGTTAACCATCGGCAACTAAAGTCTCGGCACCGCTCATTTCGGTGTGCCAAATACTTTGAATATATTTGCTTTCGAGCTGTTCGGATTTGATTCCAGACAGCTCGTTTTCTAATGCCCCTAATGCAATGCGGACATAAGAGGTCGCCCGCTCTTCGGCATTCATTTCCGGTGGTAACCCCATACCGTCCACGGTTTGCTTGGCTATGGCTTGGGCCTTTTCCCATAGGCTGGGGGGGAACGCCCGTTTGCCGTCTTTAAGAATCATACTTTCGAATAAGTTTTGTAACTGGTCCGCTTGGAGGGGTTGGCGTCGTTGCTCTCCCATTCCTAAGAAGTCATGGGCCACATAGGCGCAAAGCAATAAGCCGTGAGAGGGTTGCTGGGTCATATCATCAAAACCGTTTTGAGATACCACTTCATCGCTGAAGCCCAACCCCGCAGGTCCTAAGAAGGCCGCACGAAAAGAAGCTTCATTGAGCGCAGCGGTGACTTGCGCGACCTCTTCTAAAGACTCAAAATACCGATATGCCGTGCCTCGTGAATCAAACAAGCCGACAAATATTTGCGGTCGCTTTTGCAGCATCCCTGCGACCGTTTCTCGCAATGGTGGGTCCAATCTAAGCATGCCTCGTCCGGCCAAACCATTTTTACGCTCCTGAATTCGTTTTCGGAAAGCGCGAGAAACGCGCAAAGGTAGGGAAAAGCCAATTTGAAACAGACGGGGCAGGCTGGCTTGAAGCAAAGGTTCGTGCAGCTGGTTCGAATTGCCTTTCGAGAGGTATGACAAGGCGATGGCCACTGTATCGATGGCGGTTTTGGCGGAGAATGAAAGACTGTCAACATCACCTAGGTCGCCACCCAGGCCACCATGGACTCGGTTGGTGAGCAATAAGAGTTCGTGGGCAACCCGTTCTTGGTGTGTGGCCGACAAGCCCACCAGTGCTTTTTGAAAAACAGCATTGCCACTGAGGTCTGCGGGTAACAAAAAGCTCTGTGAAAGGACTTTGCTCGATAGGCGCCCTTGGTTTTCCACATCATCTTCTTCTGGGGTGAGGTGCGGGCGAATGGATGAACCCAAGGCTTTGTCTGGATCCACATAAGAAAACAGAGCAAATATTTCTTCGTCGGAAGCAAATCCTAAGTCTGCCAGTCGGGCACGACGCCATCGGTAGGCTTCTTCTTCGAGCGCTGACGGCAGTTCCCACCGGATGGCTTCGAGAAGGCGCAGCACAAAAGCCAAATCTCTTTGAAAGAAACCTTCAATGGTCGCCTTAAGTGCGTGGACCAAAGCTTCATTGTCATCGCGAATCAAATAACAAATGGCAAAATTACGATCGGGGGTGATGGAGTGAAGTTTGAGCTCTTCTTCGGTGGGATTTTCATCTTTGCTGAGATCATAAACCTGGGTGTGCAGCTTAAAGATCAGGCTCAAAAGCTCCACGTCCATATCACGCATTTGTCGGATGGCCGTTTGCCCATCTGCCGCGAAGAGTGCTGAAAGCCATTTTCCTAAGGAAAAGGGATCCAGGCGGTCTCGACGCCAAGCATCCATGTCCAAAAAACGCTGTACTTGTTTGGGGTGTAACAAGGGCAGCAGATCGAGTGCATCGGCGATCCCGGTTTGCTGCACCAACGAAAAAAGGTCTTGGGCTGGCAAAGACCGGACCACCCTCAAGGTGTCGGGGCAAGCCAGAATCGCATCGAGACGTTCTTTGGGCTGTCGAAGCGATTTTAGATTTTGTTGCAGAAGTTGAATGTTGGTGCCTGCAGGTGGCATTTGCTCATTGGCCATGTTGGGTCCTATTTTCGACGCTTTTTGTTTCGAAGGCTGATACCGAAGAGCATCACCAATGCGAAAAGCCCACCCGAAGCGTTCCATGGAGCGGGTGTTTGAGACTGGCTACAGTTACAACCTTCGGCTGGCAATAGCGGAATGGTAAGCGTGGTTTGACCCGCAAAGCCCACCACCTCAGCGGTGACAACGATCTCTTCGCCTTCCAGAGGGGCCAGCAAGGTTTGGGTATAAAGACCGCTCACAGGGTCGCGTTCAACTGCGTTCCCCAGTGTTCCCAAAGTGGCGCTTACTTCGACCGTGTAATCGGGCGCATCCACGCCCAGGGGATTATTGAACCTATCAACCAGCGTAATGCTAATCACGGCTTCACTGCGACCGTCCGCCACCATGGGTGTAATGTCTGAAGACATCAGTGTGAGGTTGGGGTCGGGTTCACCGGCTTCGATCACGAGTTCCGCAATACTGGCCGCCAGTTTGTATTTGTCATCTCCACCAAATTGAACGTGAAGGCCTTGGGTAAAGTTACCAGCTTTCACAAATTCAGGGTCAGCCTCAAAGTCCCACGTGGCTTGGCCGGCATTGTTGGTTTGGTTGCTTCCCAGTCGCTCGCCCACTTGAGCTTGTCCGTCCCCATTTGAATCATAATAAAAAGACACCTTTTTGTTCACCAATTCCTTGGGGCCAGGGCCATCCGTTTGTTGTCCTGACTCAGACGCGTCTCCATTGGGGTCGGTGAGGGTTGCAATCAGTTGCAAAGATTCGCCCAGGGCCACGCGGTTACCAGCGGCAATTTCAATGCGCGTCATCTCTGTACTCAAGTAAAGAGGGAAGCTGTTTTCGCTGGGGGCGTACACGGTGGAAATGACTTGGGGGCCAGCATCGGTATAAATCATTTCGTTATCTACATCTCCCTGGAATTTAGCCACAATTTGATAGGGCTCGCCCGATTGGGTGGCGGTGGGGTTGCTGGCCACAAATTCCAGCCCCTCGTAAATCCCGTTGACCAGGACCAAGCGGGTGGTGGCGGTACCCGTTGAATCGGTGAGGGCATTATCGATTTCGACCAGTTCGCCGGTGGGGCTCATTCCGCCATCTGAGTCTTCTTGTACCGGTGTGACGTAAAAATAGAGCCTGGCATTGGTCAGGGGGTCTCCATTGTCTTTGAGCGCCCTGGCGCTGACCAAGATGGCCGAAGAGTAATCACTGGCCACTTCGTCCCCATCCATGGTGAAAACAACCGACGTTTCAGCGGCCTTAAGGGACAGTGAAAAACTCATCAAGACACTGAAAAAAAAGGGGAAAATGAAATTTCGAATCATAGGGGAGACTCCTTTAAAAGGATCGGCCTTGTAGCGCACTGCGTCGATCCACGAAAATGTCATACAAGAGTGTTTGACAATGTGAAAGGGCTACGCCTAGCGTCAGGAAAATGGTTTGGGCTGTGCCCTTTATTAGATTTTAAGGCTGAGAAAAATATGCAAACGACCCCTCAGAATACGAGTTCTAATCCTCCCAAGACCACCAGCAATGGTGAATCCAAACCCACCGAAGATCGCCGAGATGTTCTTCGTGCCCGCTTAAACGACCTGAACGAAGAAGCTTTCGTAGGTGGCGGCGCCGACCGCATCGAAAAGCAACACGCGGTGGGCAAACTCACGGCCCGCGAGCGAATCGATGTTTTGTTGGACACCGGTTCTTTCGTAGAAGTGGATCGACTCCGAACCCACCGTTGCCTCGATTTCGACATGGACAAGAAAATCGTTCATGGAGACGGCATCGTGACCGGCTATGGTTTGGTAGAGGGACGTCAAGTGTTTGTTTACGCACAGGACTTCACCGTATTCGGGGGCTCTTTGTCCGAAACGGTGGCCCAGAAGATTTGTAAAATCTCAGACATGGCCATCAAAATGGGCGCTCCCATTATTGGTTTGAATGACTCGGGCGGTGCACGCATCCAAGAAGGGGTCGCTTCACTGGCCGGTTATGCCGAGATTTTCTGTCGCAACACCATGGCTTCGGGCGTGGTTCCACAGTTGTCTGTGATTATGGGACCTTGCGCTGGCGGTGCCGTGTATTCTCCGGCACTGACCGATTTTATCATGATGGTGAAAGACACCAGCTACATGTTTCTCACTGGGCCCGATGTGATCAAAACGGTGACCCACGAAGAAGTCACCAAAGAGGAGCTGGGTGGCGCCACAACGCACAACGCAAAAAGTGGTGTGGCTCACTTTGCTTTTGATAATGATGCTCAGGCCATCGCTGCCGTTCGTACTTTGTTGTCTTATCTTCCGCTGAACAATGGAGAGGATCCACCTACGGTGCCTTGCCAGGATTCACCGAACCGCCGGGATGAAAAGCTCAAAACCATCATTCCTACGTCACCCAATAAGCCGTACGATGTGCGCGAAGTGATCAAAGGGATCGTTGACGATGGCCATTTCATGGAAGTGCAGGAGCATTTTGCACAGAATATCGTTATTGGCTTTTCCCGGCTCATGGGCCATACCGTCGGTTTGGTGTGTAATCAGCCCCAAGTACTGGCGGGCGCGTTAGACATCAACGCTTCCGATAAAGCGGCACGCTTTGTGCGTTTTTGCGACTGTTTTAACATTCCCATTTTGACGCTGGTGGACGTACCGGGCTTCTTGCCAGGTACCGAACAGGAGTACGGTGGGGTGATTCGTCACGGGGCCAAGTTGCTCTATGCCTACGCGGAAGCCACGGTACCGAAGATGACCGTTATTTTGCGTAAAGCCTACGGCGGTGCTTATTGCGTGATGGGCCCAAAACATTTGCGTGCCGATGTGAACTTGGCCACCCCGACCGCTGAAATTGCAGTGATGGGGGCCGGCGGCGCCGTAAACATTATTATGCGCAACGAATTGAAAAACGCGGATGATCCAACCGCCAAACAAGCCGAGTTGGTCGCGGATTATGAACAAAAGTTTCAAAATCCGTATAAGGCTGCCGAATTGGGTTACATCGACGAGGTGTTACCTCCGGAAGAATTGCGACCTCGCTTGTGTCAGGCCATTCGCCTGCTGCAAAACAAGCGCGATGCCAATCCGCCGAAGAAGCACGGAAACATTCCACTTTAAAGTGTTATCGCACAGTTTTTGTCTTGGAGGATGAGAATGCCTACTTTGCCAAAGCGTGAAGAGTCTAATGAGCCACATCGCGTGAACAAAATTTTGGTTGCCAATCGTGGTGAGATTGCCGTTCGTGTTATGCGAACCTGCCGTGAAATGGATATTCCAACTGTCGCCGTTTTTTCGGACAGTGACCGGGATGCGTTACACGTGCGTTATGCCACCGAAGCCTATCACATTGGGCCTCCTTTGCCTTCTGAGAGCTATCTCAATATCGATAAGCTCATCGACGTGGCAAAGCGGTCTGGTGCAGACGCAGTGCACCCAGGCTATGGCTTTTTGTCTGAGAACCCAGAGTTTACCCGTCGTTGCGCCGAGGAAGGACTCACTTTTATCGGGCCCAGACCAGAGTCGATGGAGGCCATGGCGTCTAAAACTGCTGCCCGTCAAGTGATGAGTAAGGCTGGCGTTCCGGTGGTTCCGGGCTTAGAGGATTCTGTGGAAAGCATTGACGAGGCACGTGGGCACGCCGAACGAATCGGTTTCCCGGTGATGCTCAAAGCTGCCATGGGTGGCGGTGGTAAAGGCATGCGTAAAGTAGACCGTGTCGAAGATTTTGATTCAGCGTGGACCGCTGCCAAAAGCGAAGCCCTAAAAAGCTTTGCCGATGATCGGGTCTACATTGAAAAGTTCCTCGAAAAACCGCGTCACATCGAGGTGCAGGTCTTTGCTGATAATCACGGCAACGTACAGCATTTGTTCGAGCGCGAATGTTCAGTTCAGCGCCGGCACCAAAAAGTGATCGAAGAGGCACCCAGCCCATTCGTTTCGCCTGAAATGCGCGAAAAAATGGGGGAGGTGGCTTGCCAAGCCGCTCGCGCAGTCAACTACGTGGGCGCTGGGACCGTGGAATTTTTGGTGGATGCCCACAAAAACTTCTACTTCATGGAGATGAACACCCGTTTGCAGGTGGAACATCCTGTGACCGAAATGATCACGGGTCTGGATTTGGTTCGCATGCAGATCGAAATCGCCAGAGGCGAAAAACTACGCGTGCCGCTGAATCTGACCGCACCCCGCGGTTGGGCCATGGAGGCACGGATCTGTGCTGAGGATGCAGATAACAACTTTATGCCTGCGCCAGGTAAAATCTTTCACGTGCGGCATCCAGCCGGGCCCTTCGTGCGTACAGACACAGGTGTGTATTCCGGCAGTGAAATTACGCTCAATTACGACCCAATGATGGCGAAAGTCATCGCTTGGGGCGCTACCCGAGCTGAAGCCTTACAGCGATTGGATCGCGCACTGTCTGAGTTCACGGTCAAAGGTGTCACCACCAATACCATGTTCTTAAGAAAGATTTTGAATCACGAACCTTATAAAGATGGCACGTACGATACGAGCATCATCGATAAGTTCATGGAAGAACCAGAATCTTGGGTGACGAAAAAACATGAAACGGTTGCCGTATTGGCGTCGGCGATTCACGCATTCAAAAAAGAAAAGAAAGCCCGCACCCGAGTGAAGGTGGGCGATATGAACCCGAACGTGAGCGCCAATAACTGGCGAAGAAGTTTAAGACCTCAACGCAACACGCAATGGTAGGGGATTACAAATGGCAAAGATGACATTTATCGCCAATGTGGAAGATGAAGAAAAAGAAGTGATCGTCGACGACCATGGTCAAGACGATGGTTGCTACACCATTGAGTATGAAGGCACCACCTACGAAATGGATGCCCAGGAACTCCCTTCTCATATTTTACACGCGCTCATTAATGACCGTTCCTATGATGTCGATTTGGAGTGGCAAGCACCCGAAACTGATACGCTAGACGGCCGCGTGGCTGTACGTGTTTTAGGGCGGGTGAGTCGCTTAGAGATCCTCGATGAACGCCGCAAGAAAATGAAAGACGCACAAGTGTCTGGATTTGATATGGCGGGCATGCAGAACGTGAAGTCGCCCATGCCAGGTAAAGTGATTCGCGTTATGGTCAAAGAGGGCGACGAAGTAACCGAAGGCCAAGGTGTGGTGGTGGTAGAAGCCATGAAAATGGAAAACGAACTCAAAGCCCCCAAAGACGGCGTGGTGAGTGAGGTTCTGGCCACCGAAGGACAGACCGTGGACTCCGGCACCTTGCTTGTGGCCATCGAGTAGTTAATGCTTCAAAATTGTTTGTGGGTGGCGCTGGGCGGGGCGCTGGGCAGTTGCGGTCGCTATGGCTTAAGCCTGTTGCTGAACGCCAAAGCTGGTGATTTTCCTTACGGCACATTCACAGTCAACCTGCTGGGCTCGCTAATTCTAGGTATTTTAATGGCCGCTTCTTTCTGGGAAGGCGATAAAAATCTGGGCGTGAAACTCTTTTTGACCACCGGTTTGATGGGCGGATTTACCACCTACTCCACCTTTTCTTTTGAAACCATGTCACTGCTGCGCCAAGGTCAATTGGTCACTGGCTTTAGCTACATGGGTATCACATTAATTGTTTGTTTGCTGGCGTCGTTTTCGGGTTTCTGGTTGGGCCGCCAAATTTTTTAGCGACCATCCAAAAGGTGTAGTCCGTTATCTCCATTGACGAAGAGAAAGCCGCCGTGAACCTCAATGTTCTTGTTGTGGGTACCACCTGATTCGGCTGAGCCCACCAGCTCCAACTCCGGGACCTCTCCTCGGTTGTCGGGCAGTTTGAGGTTGTAAATATAAACCTGAGAATCCCCGTAACCGCCGATCACATAAATCTGGTTACCGTGCACCGTCATGGCACGTGTTTCTGCTGGCAGCTCGGTTTGTGCAACGGAGATTAAACAGTGCCCGTCATGGCCGAGCAGTGCGCCATCGCCTTGAATGCCCATAAAGGCTCGGCAGGCACCGCCGCTCATGAATCCCATTTCATAGGCTAAAAGCAGGGTGTTTCTGCCGTCGTTAATTTCATTCATGCACCTTTTTATACCATTGACGCGCGTGTTTTCATATCCCAAGGCAAAAACGTGGCGGCCGTAAGCTTTGAGATCATCGATGCAATGATCATCCTCATCCAAGTCGTTCCAGGTATAAAATGCATCTGGCCGGTTCAGGTAAAGCTGTTTTCTAGGCTGTGTTTCTGGCGCTGAGAACCCATTTGAAACTGCGTTGAGCACACGAATTCCACGGCCCCCGCTCAGCAATGCCCCGTGGTGCCACAGCAAAGCGCGGGTGTCAGCGATGAGCGGGCGTTGTAAGTCGCCCGTAACGGATTGCCCCACCAGTAATTTTCGATAGGTATTATCGTCATCTTTAAATACGAGTCCTTTGAGCGGATTGTGTTGCCTAAAAGCGTATATACCAACGTTGGGGCCGCCCATTGGCACCGAGTATTCAGCATCGAGACCCAATGCAAAATATTGGTTTTGGTTTCCGCGCAGAAGTTGCTGAATGCGTGGTACGGCGGCGGCGCAAAAACTGTCATGGATATCATTGGGTTGTTGCACACAAATTTGCCAGTCTGCACAATTGCTTGTGTCCGTAAAAAATGCATCTCCGTCATCTTGGTTTGGTGTACATGTTCTCAAGTTCTCGGGGTCGAAATCATTGAAAGGAAAAGTAGCGCCGGGATGTTCCGGGCCATCATGAGGAAGTGCGAATAGTGTACGCCGCAGCCACTGGGAATCGACTTCAAAGGCGTTGTAATCCTCTTGCTTGTAATAATCTTCGGTTAACTGGGTGCCCGTGTGAGACACCAGGATGCGAGAGCTGGTGGTGGTGGGACCGTTCAATAAGGAAACAGCGTACCGATTAAATTCCGAATTAAAATGATCGGGCTCGTCTGACGCATTATCCACCAGCCGAACTTCAAAATTTCTAATAGTGTTTTCGTAAATATAGGCTTGTGTCATGGACACAGCGTCATCGAAGAGTGTGAATGCTTCGCCAAAATGACCGTAGCTCATCTCAAAAACAGAGCTGGCACTGTCCGCGTGAAATTCGAGGTCAAGATGACTGAGATATGCAGGAATGGTGAGCTGTGTCTCTGTAGGTAAAGCATTGGCGAACCAGTTTTCAAGACTGTATTCTTGAAATTGTGATGTATCTACTGTGCTGTAAGGGCCATAAGTGATCCGGTAACCGTCGTGGGCGGTTAAAATGGTGGATTGTTCCAGTTGCCAGCTGTCGACGCCGTAATCTTCGTTGAAAAAACGGGGTCCATTTCTCAAAGTTCTTCTTCGCAACAGTTCATAAATACGCAAACCATTTTTTTCTGTTGCCACGTAGAGATACCCACTCTCTGCCGCGACGCTAGTGGCACTGACGTCAAAGGTGTAACCAAGTTTCGGGCTGTTGACATCACTGACATCGATGGCGTGCAGTGCTGAATTGCCCATCAAATAAAAATAATTGCCATGGAGCAACCCACCTTTAAAAGGACTTCCGATGCTGTAGTTGCTGATTTTTGATACGTTGGAGATGGTGTTGGCACCATCAAGTTGAGCACAAACATTATTGATGCACTCTCCTTCGACACATACATCGTCATTCTCAGAATTACATGGGGCCCCAAGCGCCGAGCGCATTTCTAGGTTGGGGTTGGTGCAGAGATTGTTTTCGCACTGGGCATCTACTGATACACAATGGTTACCTCCCTGACAAAGATAGCCAAGTTGGCCAGCGTCATATCCATCTGGAATATCATGAAGATCGAGATTGCCATTTTTTTGGTACATGAACTGTTTCAGGTCATAGATCGATAAGCCATGACCACCTGACTCCACCACGTACAAGCTTGTTCCAGCGGCCTGCATGAAAAGAACGGCTGAGTTATCGACACAGCTGTCCTCGATGACTTGTAAAAGGGTTGCGTTTCGACCGTTGTTGTCCTCATTGATTTCAAAAATCCCCACACAACTGAAATCTTCATCTGAAGCTTTACCAACGGTTGCAAAAAGATAATTACCCAACCGTGCAAAGGCGAACTGCTCCGTGATCGAGTTGGTTGTTGTGTCATTGCCCTGCGTGGTCCATAGATAGTCCACCGTTGTACCCGGAACGTCGCCATCGAGTGCGTTGGTCTGCAGCAGGCTGGTTTGCGCGGGAGCAATGCTCGTATCATCCACGTTGCTCGCAGCGTAGCGATGGAGAAGCAGTTGATCCCCCCATGGGATGAGCCCGTTGATATAGTTGAGGTTTTCTCCTTCTGAAACCAAAGGCTGCTCACTGATTAGATGCGGCCTGCCGGGATAAGTGCCTCCCCAAATCCCATCATAAGTGGGGTCGGTGGGGCTCAGAGAGAAGCTGGCCAAATGCGCTTGCCCCTCACAGCCACAGCGGTAGACACCCTCGGTATCATGAACGTTGTCGTAGGTATTACAAAGCCCGGTGGCACCGTCTTCTTGGCTTCTGTCATCGCCGTTGTTCGCATTCCCGGTGCATTGATTGGTGATGGCATAGAGTCGACTGCCGTCTTGTTGAAGCGCTACCACGGGTTGGCTTAACGCGATTCGGTTGGTGGTGATGGGGCGGCTGGGATCGGTAATGTCGATGCTCACCACGCTGCCGCTGGTTTTAGAGTATGGGGTCGCATGGAGGAAGCCATGGTTGGCGGTGACAAAACCAAATTGACTGTTGATGCTAATTTGTCCCCCAGTGGGCGCGCCCATTTCTGTCTCAGAAAAATCGGAAAGATAATAATGCTGTAGGTACCCATCTCCCGAGACCCAAAGTTCAATTTCACCGTCCTTTTCGTACAATTTCATGAGCTCAGGCTCGGACTCGCAAGCCGCTTTTAACGTGCGGGATATTTGGATTTGTCCTGCTGTCTCGTGGATTTCATAGGCTGTGATATTCGTTCGGTTGCCGACCAAAAGATAGGCGCTACCATCAACGATAATGGATTCAAAACGTGGCAGGGTTTGAACATCAAAACGGGTGTTTTCGAGGGATAAATTTTGTCGGTTTGGGGTGCTGTCCAGGGCAATGGTGGCGTTTGTTTCGCCCGGTGAAAGGGTGATTGCGTTGGATAATGTCAAGAGCGCTTGACTGTCGAGGATTTCAGCACGGGTAATGAATGCATTTTCGTTGCCCACCTGAATGGATTTGCCATTGAGGTGTCCATTTTCGATGAAATCGAGGAGGGTGAAGCCTTGGATGACCATGTTCCAGTTGATGGCATCGTACACAAGAGTGGAAATCGCGTTTTCATCGTTGGTGTTGAGCGCAGTATTTGGGAAAATTTCTTTCCATAGCAAGGTACCCATGGGGATTTCAATATCGTTGAGGAGTATTTGATGCACATCCTCCGATGCGGCCTCGTAGGGGCTCACCGTTCGAGAGGACATGGTTTGGAGGCTACCGTCCATGTGGTACAATGGGTGCGTTTCAGCTGTTTGACCGTCACTCAACTCCGACAAGGAGGGACCCATGGTCATCAAATTGAGGTGCCCATTAATTTCAATGCCGTACTCTCCCTCATTATCTTCCGGCAATAAAATATCAACCGTGCTTGCTTCAGAGACCATGGGGAAGATTTGTACCAGTCGATTGCCGATTTTAGCAATTTCGCCAAAAGAAACGATCAGGCCATCGTCAAACGCATTGGTGAATACCGATGTTTCAACTTGGGGTGTCAAGATTTCGGACTCCAATTGGGGTTGGGTAAAGTCACGGGCGGTCATTTTGATCGGCAGTGCTAAAAACTCCCACAGGGAATACTGACTGTTCGTCCCTTCTGGCGGAAGCTCGTAAGAGTAATAGACAAGGGTTTTATCCCCCACATGTTGCCAAGCCCCAATGGCTCGTCCTGTTTTCACCGTGGAGCGTATGGTCCATCTGCCATTTTTTTGTTCCCAATAAGAGAGGCTGCTTTCTTTCATATTAAAAACGGGAATATCGCCTTCATTAAGCCGAACACCAAGGGTCCCAGAAACCGCTGCGCTTCCATCATCTGCGATGTAGAAAAAGGCGGTGTCGTCAGGAAGGTCAAATGTTTCGTCTTTGATATACCGTGTTTCACCATCGTCAGAGAGACTCTGATTAAACTTGGTGAGTGTTCGGATGGGGGCGTTTTCGTTGGGGAGACCATGGAAAATGACCTCACCCTTGGAGCGGACGGGACCGCCCTTGGGGTCGGCACTGTGGACGTAAAGGCTCTCATTCCCGAAATTGATTTGAACCACATCGGGAAGTTTGCCAATTTTAGCCAAATGGTTGGCACTTTCATTTTCGGTGGCTTGATCCAATTCGTAAACACTCAGCCCGTTGTCTTCAGGCACGAAGACGTGTCCCGTGTTTGGATTTCGCCAAATGTTGGGCGCATTGCCACCGATTTGACTAATGAGTTTGGGGGCAAAGGCAGAGGGGACACCACTGGCTTCGGATGAGAATTCGCTTTTTAGTCCTGCGCGGTCTACGGCTTTAATGGCCACGTAGGTGCGGGTGCCTTCTGGGAGGCCAAAAAGAGTGAAGCTGGTATTTTGACCGGCAGACAGCGGGCTCTCACCATTGCTGGCGTTAAACCCGGTGTAATTGCCATCGGAGAGCGAACCCGAAAGGGTGCCGTAATGCACTTCGTAATAATCCACATCGTTGGAGGCACTGGGTGACCAAGAAAGGTGAAGACTGTCAATGGTTTCTTCAATTTCAAGCCCAGTGGGGCGCGAGGGTGGCGTGTTGTCTTCTTCAAAAATGATGAGCGTGTCTTCACTCATGTTCCCAGCGATGTCTTCAGTTCTGACTTGAATTACATTTCGAAAATCAGATTTCAGAATTCTCACGAACGTATTGGGGTCGGCCTGGCTGTTAATGAGGCAGCGGGCATTGTTGAGCGCGCATTCGCCATCGCCCAGTTCATCTTCACACGCGAGGTCCAAGCCTTGCATCTCAGCGTCGCATTGGGGTAAGCCGTTGAGCCGTAGATCTGGGTACAATGTCACCTCATCTGCGATTTGTTCACTCTGAACGATATAGCGCAAAAAGCTGTGATCATTGGTGGTGGAGTTGGCCAGTTTAACCTGAATGTATTTGGCATTGCCATAGGCGCTCTCGGTCGCGAAGGACCGGTCTGACGCAAAGGCCCGTAAGTCTTCCATGACGGGTTGGGCCGGTGCTGTTTCATCGAGATAAACGGGGATGCAGAAGGTATCTGTTTCGTTTCCGGCCAAATCTTTGGCTTGACCCAAGAGAAACAAGCATGGCGTCGCATTGTCACATTCTTCATTTTCAAGGTAATACGTTTTGCGTTCCACCAGAGATTCCCATTCTGCGGATTGCAAGAGCACGGCGATGTCGTCGGCATTACTGGTCATGTCGTTCACCGTCACTTCTTGAAATCGCATACTGGCCCAATCCGAATCGTAGCCTCGAGGAACCCATTTTTCAATGGTCTCGTCATTGGAGCGCCACCACAGATCGATGGTTCGTCCAGAGGTATACAGAGGGGGGTGCACGCCATTACAAGAAACATCGCTTTCGCCCATGACACCGGTGTGTGCAAAGACCTGTCCTTCGCCATGGTCGCCCCATGCCTCGAGCCGTCGCCCGGAAGGTCCGGTTTGGTCTAACACAACTTGAAACGTTTGCTGGGTACAGTTATCGGCTTGGTCGATGACATAAACAGCAAGATAGCGACTTTCTGTAGCATTGAATAAGAACTCCGAATCGCAGTTGGGATCGGCACTGACCACTTGATCACAGATGGTCCAAGAATTGCCTTCGGAGGTACCGAGTTGCCAGTCGGTGAATGGATTGGCGCGCACCGAATTGCATGAGCCCAGGGCCACGTTTGTGTCATTCATGCCATCGGTCACAACATAACGAAGTTCATCTGAACCGGTGAGTTCGTCGGTGGCAAGCGCTTGGATATTGATTTCCCCGCCCGCAAGATCGGTGGCATTGAAATACAAAATGTCGTTGGTGGCTGTTTGGGAGCCCGCGGTAATGCTCGAAAAAGAAGGTGCATCTCGATCGAGCGTCACCGAGGTTTCAAGGCTGGCGGTATTGCCTGCTGCGTCCGCCACGTAAATGGCGAGCGTTTTGGTTTCATCTGTTTCCGGATTGGGTAAAAGATAATCCATGATTAAAATGGTTTCGGGCGCGTCTGGCTGGGCTACGAGTGGTTCGGTGAAGTGTTCCCAATCCGTGGTACCAATGAGATCGGTGCTGGCGATTTTAAAGGAAACCAAGGGGGCCAATAGCGTGTTGTCTGATTGGATGGGGCCCTCAATTTGAATATCGATGTACGCAGCTGACGTGTGGTTTGTAATATCGCTGTCTGGATTTAAGGAGACCGAAAAAGATGGGGTTTCTTCGGTGTACAAGATTTGGATTTCGTGAACGGCGCTTAAATTGCCCGCCTCATCGGTGGCCTGTCCTTTAATGGTATACACGGTATTGCTGGTTTCAAGCGGCAGCGTGGTGGCCACATTGGCCGGAAGCGTTTCGGTCACTTCGCTGCAATTCTCACCTTGAGCGTCGCATTGTTGCAGTGTGAAGCCGGAGAAGCCACTGGTGCTGTCATCGGCTGAGAGCGAGAGGGTTGGGTTGGCATTGTTGGTGTAAAGAATGCCGTCTACTTCCCAGTCGCATGAGGTACAAGCCAAAACGGGGGAGGTGGGTGCTGTTTGATCCAAAACAATATTGCTTTGCCGATCGATAAAGTTGCCAGCGCTGTCAAAGATCCGAACGTAAACCGTTTTCTCACCGTCATCACCGGTCAAGTTGAAGGTTTCGGTTTCGTCGGTCAGCGGTAGGTTTCGTTCGTCTGGCGGCGATACCATTGAGGTGGAAACAAAATCTGATTGAGACACCCAAATCTTATGAGCGTCATCGCTCAGTTCGCTCAAGGTAATCGTGACATTGGGTTGATTGGTGGTGGTCGCTCCGGCGTTCAAGGTAAAGCTGCCCATTGGATCTGTATTGTCTGCGAGTTCAATGAGTCCGAGGTTGGTCGTTTCGCCGTTTGAAACCGATACCGATGGAAGCGATACTGTTTCTAACGCATCTGCAATGGCATCGAACTGCCAAGCGCCCGCACCGACCTCTTCGAAAACGAAAGCGCCGGCTTCATTGGCGCTGGTGGTGACGGTGGTTTCAGAATTGCTGAGCTGTAATGTCGCGGTTGCGGGCGAAGCGCCGTTGGCCATGATCAGGGTGCCTTGGACATTGCCCTTTTTCCAAATTACGTAAGGGTTCAAAGTCTTTTGGGCTGCGTTGCCCACACCGTCGGTCATTCGTAAGCTGAGCTCGACGGTTTCACGATGCAGTCCGGTGATCACAAGGCTCACAGGACCTGCATGAGAAACCGGTTCGTTCATCCCAACGGAGAGGCCCGATGCATGGGTCACTTGCCAGGAATAGGCTTCATTTACATTATCGGCATCCAAGGTAGCAGTAAGTAAGTCTTCGATGAGTAGGGGATAAGTTTCGCCATCGACCGTACCAGAGATGGAGGGGGCAATGTTCAAGTCCACTTGTGCCACATCGATGGGCGTGAGATCTGCCACCGCATTTTGGATGTGCACCAATCCGATGTTGCCGGCGGCGTCTTTGGCCCAGACTTCGATGGTATGCGACTCACTGGCCTCGGTGATATCTTCGACTGCGAATGCAGGCCCATTGCTGGTGGGCAATACCGTGTAGCCCGCCTCGCTGTCCAAGACTTGAAAGTCTTCTGGGCAGAGGTTACCCGCTTCAAAGGTTTCTGGACAATCTCCAGTGGCATCGTTTTGGTTTTTGGTGAAGGTGTAACCGATGATGGGGCTGTGTCGATCGTAGAGCATGCCTTCAATGGTGGGCGTAAAAACACTGGACGTCCCTGGTGGCGGGCACTGCGTATCTGAGTAACGGGCACAATTGATGTTGAGGTTCTGGTCTTCGTTTAAATTCTCCACCGTAATACTGCTGGCGGTAGGGGGCGTACGATCCAACGTGATACTCAGTTGTGCTTTGCCACTTTCGTAACAGGACTCAAGGCCAACGGGGCAGACCTTTAATTGAACCAAGATGGCATGGGCACCATCCTCAATACTGTCACGGCCTTCTAGAAGGTCTACATTGATGGTGGTCTCTTGGTTGATGTTGGACGTGTCCACTGCCACGTAACCCGCTTCATCCACAAGGCCATTTTCATGAGCCCAAGCGCTTTGGCCTTGAATAAAGAGTGTGTACGGTAGGCCGTTGTCTTCACTTAAAAACAATTGGGACACTGAAAGTTTGACCGGTATTTGTGTGCGTCGCGTATAGGGGGCAGCACTGCCGTCCTCAGCAGCGAGGGTTTCGTAATCGATTTCAAAAATCTTCCCCAAGGTGGCCATCTTGAGGGTACCAACGTCGCAAACGGTGCCGTCACAGGGGTTCCAGTCCACCTCATCAACCGTGGTGAGGGCGGTACTGTTGGGTGACACCACAAACAATGCCGATGTGATGGGCAAGTAAGCGTCGCCACTGACTTTCACTTGGTAAACAGCCCCGGGAAGCACATTTTCAAAACTGAATGTGCCATCCGCACTGCCGGAAAGGCTTTGAGTTTGTGCACCAGCAGTGTCACTTTTAGGTTCCAAGCTCACCAAAAAAGAGTTGCCCGCTTCAGTGCCTTCTACGGCCACGGTGACCGTGCCCGTGTAGGCGTCTTGCCCTTTGGACAAGGGGGAGAGTTCGATTTGAATGCTGGCGTCGGGAAATACCCAAACCATTTTTTGGGTGCTTTCATAAAGGGCCAAGTTATTGGCTGGGCTGTCGAACTTTAGGATGTAAGGGGCTTCTGAGGGGGGGAGCGTGAGTGCAAAGGTTCCCGCAACACCCAGACCGTCATCCTCGAAGCCCCCTGGCAGCGAAGAGTCGCTGGTGCGTGTTGTGATTTGAATGGGCCCGTTTTCATCTTGCACAGGGTTTTCTGATTGATCCAATACGTCGATCACAACGGGTTGTTCATCAAAATTGTGATCTTTGAGAACAATCCGGCCCATGACCTGGCCGTCCAGCTGTAAGTGGGCGGGGGCATCGAGATCGTAGGGGTTGTTGGCTTGCACACACCCGGTGAGAAGGATGAGCGTTATAGCCGCAATAACCCGGGTCGGATGTGATCGTTTTTGCATGGGATTCTCCGCAATTTGACGTATTTACACTCCAAAAGGTTAGCACAGACCATAACTAATATGAGGGGTAATCCTGTGAAAATCCTCCGGGTTCGAGCCATCGTGCCCACACCACGGACGACCGAAGCAGCAAGCAATTGGAAAAGCGCATGAACAGAACGAATAGCCTATTAAAATTAGTGGTTTGTATGTTGTTGGCCGGCGGCGGAGCCTGCGAAAAACCGGCACCAGTGCCCCTAGATGGTGACGAACTGCCCGAACGTTGGGACAATCAGCTAAAAATTTCCGAAACTTGGCAACAAGAAAACGGCCACTGGAACTCTCCCAGCCTGCGAGCGGCAGATCCGGGTACCCGAGTGGGTTTGATGGTGTCCTTGGGGGGCAAATACAGTGGTCAAAGCCCCGTGGGTTTCGAGGCCCGAGGCTGGGCGACTTCCGGGGAGCATACCCCATGGCAGAAAGCGTCTTGGACGTGGATTGAGCATTCCCAAAGGGTGGGTTTGGTGGATTTTGAGCATCCCGTCTTCGATCCGCAAATTCGCATCGCCCAAAAGGATTTAAAATACATTCATGAGGTGACTTGGTCTTTGATTACACCCGCCAAACGACAATGGGACAAAAAGATTGATGGTCTCAGTGGCGCCCAGGTATCGCAGGCTCATCAAGGTTTAGATGGCGTTTTTCTTGCGGCTGGCGTGAATGCCCGGGAAGTGTGGAATGCAAGAAGCTCCGATGGTTGTGCTATTGATGGCACGCCCCGTTACCGAATGGCGGTTCATCACACGGCTGGTCAGCCTTCTGCCGACGGGGATTATGCTGCTAAAATCCGCTCCACCCAAGCATACCACATGGATACCCGTGGCTGGTGTGACGTGGGTTATCATTTTCTAGTGACCTACGATGGTTCGACCTGGGAAGGGCGACCGGTGGACTACAGAGGCGCCCACGTGGGTGATCAAAACTCTGGCAATATTGGTGTGAGTTTTGTGGGCTGCTTCGATGAGGACGATGACCCCAACGATCCGTATTGTATCTTAATGCCGCCCAACCAACCTTCTGAAACCATGATTAACGAGGGAGGGTTGCTTTTGGGGGTCATCGCCGATCATTTCGGCATTGAAGTGAATGCACAAAACGTCAAAGGGCATAAAGATCACAGCGGGGCATCTACGTCGTGCCCGGGGTCTTACTTGTACCCTAGGTTGGATGACTTGCGCGACATTGCCAATGGTGAAGACGTTCCTTCGGGGAACGATGATACCACCACTGACGAGCGTGGTGATGTAAAAGGGGTTGTTTGGGATTTGTCTTTGGCGGCGACTGCGGGTGATTCTGACAATGCGCGCATTACAAACGCCACGATCACATGTTCTTGTGGGGAGTCTGTGTCGGTGAGTGACAGCAATGCTTTCTGGTCTTTTTCATTGGCTCCTGGGACTTATACCTTTACGGCTTCTGCGCCTGGTTTTGACGAGGCTTCCGCATCGGTGACGGTGGTTGCGAACACAGAGGTGTGGAGTTCCTTCGGTCTGCAGCCAAGCAATGCCGGCACGAGTCAGCCCACCGATGCTGGACCAAACATACCAGACGATAACGATAACGATAACAATAGCGCCAGTGGCGGTGATAGCGGCGTCAATGACAATAATAATGACGACCAATACGATGAATTGGATGCAGGCGAGCCCACCGAGCCCAATACCAACCTCTCAACAAATGATGGAGGCGTTTCACCCAATGGAGCCGGTGACAACCAGGACTTTGTGGTGGACAATACGCCTTTGCCCAGTGCCGAAAACCAAGATGATTATGATTTGGTTTTGGTGCCTGCCAATGCCACCCCAGAATCAGGTTGTGGATGTGCATCCCAAAGCCCAACGGGCCGTACACCACAGATGCTGTTGCTGGGTTTCTTATTGCTGGTTTTTTATCGACGGAAGCTGAACTAAAAATTCGCTCAATTCTGGAACGGCGTCTACGTGTAAGTGGTGTCCTGCTTTTGCGAACGTGACAAAATCTTTTAAGCCCAATGCGTGCAATCGTGTTTGTACGATGGGTTCATCTTGGGCTGTCGGCACATAGCCATGCTCTCCTCGAACCACCCAGGCGCGACCTTTCAACCGCTCAAACAAGGCCAACCAAAATTCTTGTGGGAAGCGAAAGGGCGTTTTGCCCCGCAAATCTTTTTCAAAAGCAAAAGACCATGAGCCATCCTCATCTTGGTCACAATTGGCGGCGAACATGAGTGCTGCACCTTGAGCGGTTAAATGTGGATTGAGCTTTTGCATGCGGTTGATGGCCTCTGCTTGAGAGGCGGCGCGTTTAAAATCTTTTTTATGTCGGAGTCCGGCCAACACCTCGCCAAAACGGTCGACTTGTTGGTGGGGCTCTTCGGGAAGCCCGCCCAGCATATCCAAAAACACCACCTGAGGGGCCAAGGCGGGTCTGCTGGCCGCCACCAAGGCCGTCACATTACCGCCCATGGAGTGGCCGACCACAAGATCAAAGGGCGTTTGAGCCGATTGGAACTCTTCCAGGAGCATACTGATGTCTTTGGCATGTTCCCAATAATGCGTGGCGGCACCAGGTGGGAGGGGCCGGCTTTTCCCGTGGCCGCGTAAGTCGGGGGCAAACACTTCCCAGTTGTTCGGTAAATGAGATGCCAAATGCGCGAAGGAACGTCCCGAATCCAAAAAGCCATGCACGCACAGTACGCGTCTCGAAAGCGCGACGGTCGGGCCTTGCGTCGGCAATTGCCATACCGCCAATGGAAATTGGTTGGCGCCTTGATGAATTTGCAATTTGCAAGCGTGGAGAAGGGGGCCCCAGTTCAACTCAGGCTCCCGCAGCGCGTTCGGCCCTTAACTTGTTCATACGTCGTCGAATGACATTTCGCTTGAGTCGGCTGAGATAATCGACGAACAGTTTTCCGTCGAGGTGATCGCATTCGTGTTGAAGTGCCACTGCCTTCAGCCCATCGGCTTCCACGACGTGCTCTTGACCCTCGAGATCCATGTACTTCATGGTGACTTTGGCAGAGCGGGTCACCTCACCCAACTCACCAGGTACAGACAAACAGCCCTCTTCCCAACTGAGCGCACCCTCTTTGTGGGTGAATTCGGGGTTGATGAGCACCAGTGGTTTCTCTCCAGAAGGGCGTTCGTCAGCGCCCGCGTGAATGTCCACGATCACCATTCGTTTTCGAATGCCAACTTGAGGGGCGGCCAGGCCCACGCCATCGGCATCGTACATGGTTTCCAGCATGTCGGAGGCCAACTGCCGTAAATCATCGTCAATTTCGGTAACAGGCTGAGAAACCTCTAAAAGCCTGGGATCTGGCCAGATCAAAATATCTAGAATCGCCACGTGCTCACCTTTGAAGTAAAATGCATTTATAAACGTCTATACCCAAACAATGTGGCAAATTGATATGAATTTGCAACTGGTCACCTGGGGCATCCAATGGCAAACGAGAGCTCAGAAGTAAAAATAATCGCTAAAAAACAAGATGTTAAGCAACATCACGGCGCGATCAAAGGATGGAGGTGGTGGTACACCTTGCCCGTGTCTGTTTTGCTTCATGGTCTCATTTGGATATCCGCAGATCGGTTGAAGGGGCAGCCAGAGGCGGTCAAAGGCCCCATTCAGATGACTTTTCAGGTGGTGCAGACGCCCAAGCCGAAGCCCAAGCCGAAGCCCAAACCCACACCCAAGCCTGCATTAAAAAAGAAAGTCGTTAAAAAACAAAATCCTAAGCCCAAAGTCCGCCCCCAACAACCGCCAGTCAAGCCTGTGGTGGCCGAAGCAGAGGAGCCCACGCCTGCCCGAAAAGAGATCCAAGAGGTAGCGAAAAACCCCATTCGTAAAATTCGGGCTCGGGCGCGCAAAGGGGTTCGAGTGGCAAAATCATCAAAAGCTGGCAAGCGAAGAGCTATTCGCTCTCGGGTGAAGCGAAGCCGTGCCAGCAAAAAGCTTAGGGGGAGGGTGGCCCGACCCAAGCGCGATCCAGTGGGACGAGCAGATAAAGGCAAGGAGCCACATGAGCGTATTTGGTTGTGCGGCGCGGAAGGTCGCGAAAAAGTGCTGCCCATTCACCGAGAGCGGGACATGACCGAGTGGCTAAAGGTGGTTCCTACGGTGTTGGCACCTTTTTCCGCGCAGTCGGATATTATGGAATACCTTGAAGGGGTGACTCAGGTCCTTCAACGTCGACGCAAAGAAGTCAAAAGGATAGCACCTTTTGAGATGGCGTTACCCGGTGAGGTTTTGGTGCTCGATATTGAAGCGCCAGTGACCATGAAGGTGGCCCTGGGGTTTTTGGATGCGCGATGCTTGATCGGCTTTAGTTACACCCCGAAAAAATTATTTCCTTTTACGTTGCATCAAGTGCCCATGCGCTTCATGGATGAAAATGGAAACATGTTAAAAGTGGTGGCGGACGCCGTTTTTCACCGTGACGCGACGGTTGAATTAGTTCAACACAGCGGGGACCCACTTTTATTTGAAAGTGTTCAACTGAAAAACTCTGATGCCATTAAAACGAATATCGATGTTCACTACGCCATGGCGGGAGTGGTGAAAGATGTGGCAGGTTTCTTTGGGATTGAGCTATGGAAAAAGAAAAAGCGCACCCCGAAAAAAACGAAGCGCGCTCGCTTGACCGCCAATGCGGGAGGCAGCAAAAGCCGTTAGGGCCAAATGCCTCGACGCTGGTAGACGGTTTGAATGTTTTCTAATGCCAAAATATAACAAGCGGTTCGCATGTCCACTTTGAGCTCTTCGCATTTTTCGATGACACGGTCATAGGCTTTGCGCATCTTCGCTTCGAGTTTGGCGCGGACTTCATCTTTTTCCCAGGTTTCGGAACGCTTATTTTGTAGCCACTCGTAGTAACTGACCACCACGCCGCCCGAGTTTGCCAAAACATCGGGAATAATATCGATGCCGCGCTCCGCAATGACGCGTTCACCCTCTAAGTCGGTGGGGCCATTGGCTGCATCCACCACCACTTTACAGTTGAGCTTTTCCGCTTCTTCGGCGCTGATTTGCAGCTCAAGCGCGGCCGGCACGAGGATATCACATTGCGTTGCGAAAAATTCTTCGCGACTGATCTCTTGGCCACCAGGGTAGCCCTTGAGAGAGCCCGTTTCTTTAACATGATCTCTCAACCGGTACGGGTTAAAGCCCTCGGGGTTGAAGTAATAACCCGTGTGATCGCCGGCGGCCAAAAGAATGACGCCTCGACGAGATATGATCGTGGCGGTATGTGAGCCCACATTACCAAATCCTTGCACGGCCAGAGTCATACCCGCCAAATCGAGTTTTTTCAGTTCAGCCCATTTTTCAATGCAAGTCACCACGCCACGGCCGGTGGCCTCGGTACGTCCACGTGAGCCGCCTACAGGAACACTTTTACCAGTGACGACACGTTTGACGCCTTGCTTATCCGCCACGATATTGCTGTAAGTGTCCATCATCCAATCCATGTGGTCTGAATTGGTACCCATATCTGGTGCTGGGATATCCCATTCGGGACCGATGTTTGTGCCCAGCGCGTGGGTGAACCTGCGGGTGATGCGCTCTTGATCTTCTTTAGAGTAATCCCGCGGATTAAATTTCACCCCACCTTTGGCGCCCCCGTAAGGAATATCTTGCAGCGCGGTTTTCCAAGTCATCCAGGCCGCCAGAGCTTTACACTCGTCGAGATAAACGCCTTCATGAAAACGAATACCACCTTTGTAAGGACCCAAAATGTTGTTGTGTTGGACACGATAACCCTTAAAAAGCTCCACTTTGCCGGAGGACAAGCGAACGGGAAAGTGAATGATCAGCTCGTTCTTTGGTTGGGATATGGCGGTCGCCACGGAGGGATCCAGGTTCATGGCATCTATGGCCTTATCCAACTGCGCCGCGGCAACCTCGAAGAGGTTGGTGGCACGTCCTTCGATTGGCTCGGCGTGACCCTCTAAAGAAGTGGGGTGAAACGTATCGGGATTCATTTTTTTGGCGTTCACAATCATGCTCCAAGCCCCTATTTGTGGGGCAAAAAAAACCGTTTCAAAAGCATTTGCAGTCCACCAAGGCTTGTCAACAACGCTTTCAAAACGGGCTTAACGCAAAACGTCATGGATGCAATCAGGGGGACCAAATCGAGAGACAAGCGTCAGGACTCTTGACAGGATGCATGGTGGCACGGTACCGCATAGGCCTAAAAACAATGACGAAATTCCGAAATTTAATACACAGGGAGTGATGATTGGCTACCCGAAAGAAGACGAAAAAAGAAGATGCCACAACCATGGCCGCGCGTCAGCGAGAGATTGCTGTAAGCGAGTTTTTCAGTAAAAACAGGCACTTACTTGGTTTCGACAACTTGTCAAAAGCACTGTTGACCACCGTTCGCGAGGCCGTGGACAATGCCCTGGACGCCTGTGAAGAGGCACATATTTTGCCCGAAATTCGGGTCACCATCGAAGAACTCAACGAAACCCGCTTCAAAGTGACGGTTGAAGACAATGGGCCGGGCATTTTAAAGGCCCAACTACCTAAAATATTTGCGAAATTACTGTATGGCTCCAAATTCCACCGCCTCAAGCAGAGCCGTGGGCAGCAAGGCATCGGTATTTCTGCCGCAGTCATGTATGGACAAATGACCACCGGCCAGCCCGCAGAAGTGATCTCAAAGATCAGCAAAGGAAAGCCTGCGCATCGGTTGAAATTGCAGATCGATACACAACGCAACCAGCCTAAAGTCATCGATGATGTGGTGGTGGACAACAAGCACTGGCGGGAAAAGGAATCGGGTACTGCGATCACCGTCACCCTAGAGGCCACTTACAAGGGCGGTAAGCACGGCGTGGCTGCTTATTTGCACCAAAGCGCTTTATCCAATCCACACACGATCTTCATTTTTAAAGACCCCAAAGGGAAAGTGCATAACTATCCACGGGTGATCGATGAGATGCCCAAAGAGCCCCGAGAAATTAAGCCGCACCCCCATGGGATCGAGTTGGGGACGCTGATGCACATGCTCGAGGCCGCAAGAGGCAAGACGGTTTCCGGGTTTTTGAAAGAGACCTTTTCGAGAGTGTCATCAAAAACCGCAGCCGATATTTGCAAGGCGGCAAAAATTAAAGGCGGTGCAACCGCTTCTAAGGCTGGGCGAATTGGCGCTGAATCGCTTTATAATTCCATTCAGGCCACCAAGTTGCTGGCGCCATCTACAGATTGTTTGTCACCCATCGGTGAGGAAGCATTGATCAAAGGACTGTATTGGTTATTTGTCGAGGCGCAAAAACATGAAGCCGAGGAGCGAAAACGCAAAAAGTCGCAACAGGATCTTTTTGAGGGTGGCGAGAAAAAAGAAAAAGAAGGCGAGGAAGAAGCGCCCGAGCCGGTGGTGGAAAAAGACGGTGAGAATGTTCAAATGGACTTACAACTTGCCGATGATCGCACGCTGTCTTCTGATCAAAAAGGTTATTTTGTTACGGCTGTGACACGATCGCCCAATGTTTATCGAGGCAATCCATTTCAGATCGAAGTGGGTTTGTTCTACGGCAAAGGGCTGGCAGCCGACGATCAAGCGCGGGTGTTTCGCTTTGCCAATCGGGTACCTTTGCAATACCAAGCTTCTGCTTGCGCCATGACCAAGGCGGTCACATCCACAAAATGGAAAACCTACGGGTTGAGTCAAAGCCGCGGCGCTTTGCCCATCGGCCCGGTGGTGATTATGGTTCATATGGCGTCTGCTTGGGTGCCTTATACTTCTGAGTCCAAAGAAGCCATTGCCAATTACGACGAGATTCTAAAGGAACTGCGGTTGGCGATTAACGAATGTGGGCGACGTCTTCAGAAGTTTTTGCGAAGAAAGCGCAAAGAGGCAGATGAAGAGAAAAAACGTTCTTACATCATCAAATACATGGATCCCATTGGCGATGCCTTGCAGGAGATTATCGGTTTTTCCGACACTGAGCGAGGCAAAACCGTAGATTCATTACGAGAAATCTTAGAAGAGTCCCGCGGGCATATGCCAGGCGGTCGATCGAATCCTTCTTCCTAAAATTTTGAGGAACTTTCATGGCTACAAAGAAAAAGAAAAGCAAAACGAAGGCGAAGGCAGCACCAAAGCCCAAAGCCAAACCTAAAGCGACCAAGAAGATCCAAAAGAAAAAAGCGGTGAAGAAGAAAACCGTGAAGAAAAAGACGATCACCAAATCTCGTGGTACGGATCAAAAAAAGCAAGACGACAATACCGTTAAGACCATCGAAAACACGGCCAAACGGATCCACGCGAAGATTAAAAAGCTGACGGCCCCAGAACTCAAAATGCCGGTTCGCTCTTTGCGCAATGTCTCTTACGATAAGCGTAAAGGTTTTTTTGAAATCGGCAAAAACATGAAAACCCGTTCCTTGTCAGTGAACACGGTAAAAACATTTGCGCAGACATTGAAAATGATGTCTTTGTCCAGAGAGTTGGTTTTAAGCAATGACTTCGCCACCAAGCGGGATGCTTATTACCAAAGTAAAAATTGGGGACAAGCTCGTTTTAAAGATCAGCCAGAATCCGATACTGTGATGGATGATATGGAGGCCATGTTTTCCATTGATGGCGTGACCCGAGAACAGCTGCGTTTCGTGCCTGATCAGCACGGTGGTGCTGTCGCTGGCGCACTCAAGGTGATCGATCGCGACATTGAATCCGGTGAACGTATCGAAATCGACTGCACCAAATTCGGTTCGGGAGCTTATTCCGTTCCGTCATGGGTGGAGCACCTCGAGTTTAAGACCAAAGCCAAATTTATTATGTGCATTGAAACCCAAGGTATGTTTCAACGATTGCAAAGCCACAAATACTGGTCCAAAGCCAACTGTATTTTGGTGAGCATGGGTGGGGTGCCAACACGTGCTTGTCGCCGGTTCGTTAGACGACTTTCAGAAAGTGCGAAAATTCCGGTCTACGCATTTACCGATTGCGATCCCTACGGAATTGGTAACATCTATCGAACCCTGAAGGTGGGGTCAGGTAATGCCGCGCATATCAATCAGTTCTTTTGTGTTCCACATGCCACCTACATGGGTTTGATGCCTCAAGACATTAAGGACTTTGGTTTGGAAAATGCGACGCATCCATTGGGTGATCAAGATGTGAAACGCGCCAAAGACGCACTTAAAAATGATCCTTTTTTCCAGGCTTACGCCCCGTGGCGTAAGGCAATTCAAATGATGATCAAAACCGGCGTGCGTGCTGAGCAACAGGCGTTAAGTCTGCATGGCCTTAATTTTGTTATGGAAGAATACCTTCCGGTAAAATTGAAAAACACTAAAAAGTTTCTACCTTAAGCGCGCTTTGATTTTATCCTGTCCTTAAGGCTATGGTGATGCATCCCTGTTCGTGGAGGATCGGATGCCGCACCGTGTTTTAGAGCTGTTGGAAGCCCACAAAACCCAACTCGTGACTGAGATTATAGAAGAGGTACGTCAATTTTCACCTCACTATGCTCAAGTGCCTACCGTCGAGTTACGGCGCAACGTCGTAATCTTACTTACCTTGCTTTTCGACGCAGCCCGCTCAAGTAACGAACGCCAACTCATGAACACCTTGGCTGAGATCTCTGAAAAAAGGGTCAAAGAAGATTTGGACATGGGAGGTTTCTTGAATGCCATACACGCGGTGTTCCCGGTGTTTAGCAAATTAGTACGAGAAAAGGGCGATCGTGAAAATGCGGCGTTGGGAGAAGCGTATCGAATCTTTGAAAATAAACTACATCAAATATCGTCGCGCATCGCCACGCTATATTCGAATACGATGCAAGAAAAGTTTACCCGTCAAAATCAAGAGCTCAAGGAACTCAACCGTCTGTTGCAAATGAAAAAAGACAATCTATCGCGGGCAGTGGAACAAAAAGACCGGGCTTTAACCTATGAGCGGGGGATTAACCAACGCGTCTTAGAAAGCATGCAGTCTGGTGTTTTCGTGGTCAGCAGTGATCTGAATGTTATTTATTTTTCTGACCGACTGGGCGAGATGCTCGATATCGACAGTCAGTCAGCGATTGGAAAAAACATTCAAGAAGTATTTAAAGATACTGGTGGTTTGGATATCCCGGCGATGGCCGCGGTGGTGTATCGCGATGGGAGACTGCCTTTGTCTTTGCTAGAGGTCACGACGTCAGCCAATAAAAACAAAAAGTTTTATGTTCGCGCTGAAACCTACGCGGGTTACGATCAAGCTGTTGATGGTGTCGTACTCATTGTTGAAGACATCACCGAGAAGGAATTGCTGACATCGTCATTTAAGCGTTATGTCTCAGAAGAAAAGCTGGCTCAGATTCTAAAAGAGGGTGGCGTGAGTGCAGAGCAGAGAGAGCGCGCACAATGTACGATCCTTTTCGCCAAGGCTCGTGGTTATACAGCTGTAGCGGAGAAAATGAGCCTTGAGAGCCTGCACGAGCTGAGCAACGCATATTATGGTATCATGGGTGATGCTGTTGAAAAATCAGGTGGATTTATCGACAAGTTTATTGGCGATAAGGTGTTGGCCGTTTTTCAGAGTAACGATGATTCCCGGGGGGCAAAAGCGGCTTTGCAGGCGGCACTCCAGATTCATGAGCAGCTAGAGCGGCTTGAAACGCAAAAGGATGATTGGCCACCAATATCGGTCGGTATCGGTGTAAATACCGGCCAGGTGCTGATCGGCAATGTGGGCAGCGAAAGCAGATTGGATTTTACGGTTTTGGGAGATGTGGTGAATGTGGCCGATCGCCTACAAGCGTTGGCCCTGGGGGGAGAAACCCTGTGTGGAGATGAAACTGCTGCATTGGGCGAGCCAGATGTGAGATCCTTCATGCGATCCACCGAAGTCTTGGCTGGCCGCAGTGAACCGTCCCAGATTTTCCAGGTTGAACGTCGCCGAAAACCCCGTGCTTGAAGGAAATTATTGCGGCGCAGTACTTAAAGAAAGTAAAAATTTATTAATAACAGGGCCTTACGAGGCCCCCCTGGGACAACACACGCAAAGCCAAGTCTTCCAAAAGCCTGGATTTAGTCTGAAGCCGTGACACTTCCATGACAATCATTTGCATTTTCTTTGCTAGATTTTTTTCATGTTTTTAGATGACTTATGGCTATTTGAGGCGGCAAAAGAAGATGCACCCGAGACGACACCTGCGGGTGCGGTGGTGGTGGAAACTTGTCTGCGCCATTTGTCGTTGGGTTTTGGCCCACTGCCGGCCGGTTGGCAGTCGCCCTTGCTGACCTTTAGAGGACCGGCCGCCTATGAAAGACTCTTAAATATTTCAGCGGGTCTTTGCAGTCATTTACCCGGTGAAACCAATGTGTTCGGGCAAATAAAGAAGACCTTATTGGATGCGCAAGGTTCCAATAAGCAGCTCGCTCGTCTAAACGCCAAGCTTTTTGAAGACACCAAATTTATTCGTACACATTTTCTTCGTGGGGTGGGTTCTCACGTCTATGGCCAAGCGGTACAAGAGCTGCTGGCCGAGCAGGCTTCTCAGGCTCGAACGATTTTGGTTTTGGGCGCGGGTGACATGGCAAAAAATGTGGCGCCTTGTTTAAACGCTGAAGACATTTGGTTGTACAACCGCACACCGACTCGGAGCATAGAACTACAAAAAAGCTTATCGGATGCAGGCCAGCGGGCCCATGTGGTCACCGAGCAAAGTCAACTCGATGATTTGCTGTCGTCCGTTGATGTTGTGGTGATTGGCTTACCCCCTTTGCAGCAAGAAGAGTCACATTTTCTCTCTTGTATCAGCCAACGATCTTCTAAAAGACCAGATGCCCTCGTCATTCACCTTGGTCGTCGCGGCGAGGACAAAGGCCCTTGGAAGGGTTATGCCCCCTACTTTTCTTTAGACGATGTCTTCGAATACGGTTCCAGTCAAACCTTGCACCTCAAAAACCAACTGACCGCGGCCACCGAGGCGTGCAGTACGCGCTCTGCATTGCGCGCTTTGGGTGAAGGGACATTTACTGCACATGGTTGGGAAGACATGCATATCGTGGCTAAAACACCCGCTTGGTGTTCTGCTGCTTAAGAGCATCACCATGGCCCCAAGACTATTCAAAATCGGGACGAGAACATCGCTTTTGGCGTGGCGCCAAAGTGAAATGATGCGTGATTTAATTCAAAAACATCACCCTACGGCCCAAGTGGCATTACACGGTATTCAAACGCGTGGCGATCAAATCCAAGATCGGCCTTTAACTGAATTAGAGGGCAAAGACTTTTTTGTGGCGGAACTTGATAAAGCTTTGATCGCGGGTGAAACGGATTTGACCGTACATTCGTTGAAAGATCTGAGTACTGAACGGCCCGCAGAGCTTTATTTAGCAGCGATTCCGCCTCGCTATACACCTCACGATGTCTTAATCTTCGCGCCTGATATTTTTTCTGATGGCAGACTGCCCAGTCGCCTTGTCATTGGCACCGGTTCACCTCGACGCAAGTCATGTATCGAACATCATCTTCCCGATCTCTTACCTCAGGCTGGTGAGAAACCTCAAGTGTCCTGCACGCCCATTCGAGGGAATGTAGAAACCCGTCTAAAGCGATTGTATGAGCCCTCAGAGCGCTTTCCAAGAGTTGATGGTGTTGTTTTGGCTTTGGCCGGTTTGGAGCGTTTGTGGGCCCATCCTAAAACCCGGGCAATCTTAGGTCCCCTACTGCAGAGTACGCACATGATGGTGTTGCCTTTGCCTTTGTTTCCCACGGCGCCAGGGCAAGCGGCCTTGGCCATTGAGTGTCGCAGTGATGATGAAGAGACAAAAGCACTGTTAAAGGCGTTACATTGCAATACCACTGCTCAAGCGGTGGGAAGAGAACGTGCCCTTTTAAGCGCCATGGGGGGCGGTTGCCATTTGCCTTTGGGGGCCACCTCGTTTTCTGATGAACGGTTCAATGAATTCATGTGGTCATCCGTGCCGGACGAACAAAACCAAGTGGTCAGCCAGGTAATGTGGCAGCCGGCCAAAGCGCTTCCTCCGTTACCGGTAAAACTGCGTGCGGTGGATGGTGTTTTGGCTAAATCTAAAGTGCAAACAGACGCACCGGTTTTATCCGGTGGCATACCATCAGATGCCTGTGTGTTTGTGAGTCACCAGCGTGCGTTGCCCGATTCATTATTGAGAGATCCCCAACACCGCCGTTTTTGGGTACCGGGTGTGGGCACTTGGAGAAAATTAGCGGCAAAAGGTTTGTTGGTCTCGGGTTGTACCGATAATTTGGGATGGCGACGAATGGGGGATTTGACGGAAAACAGTCTTTTGGACTTACCGCAGGCCGCCCAATGGCATGTGTTGACCCACGAGCAAGCACTGGGCTGGAGCAAATCCGGCGCAACGGTACATTTCACGTACGCCTTTGAAAAACAAAACGATTTAGAATTCAAAAAGCAGCTGGAAAACGCCACCCATGTATTTTGGGGGAGCGCATCGCAATTTTTTAAATATCACGAAGCTTGCCCTAGGGAGGCCCATCACGCCTGCGGACCCGGCAAAACCGCAGACCGCCTTGCCGAGGTGGGGTTGGAACACTATACCGTTTTTCCCTCGAGAGCCCAGTGGCAGACGTGGGTTAGTGAAAGACAAAAAAATTGATGCATCAAGGAGAGCGAGGATGACCTCACAGACAGAACAGTTATGGGCGCGTGCGAAAAAAGTATCCCCGGGCGGTGTGCACTCACCGGTTCGTGCCTTCAAAGGCGTGGGTGGGGTTCCTTCATTCATCAAGTCTGCGCAAGGTCCCTATTTGTTTGATGAAGAGGGGAACCGATTGGTGGATTTTTGTATGTCATGGGGCCCCTTGTTGTTGGGACATCAACCTCCAACGGTGAAGGCCGCAGTGGCAGAGGCGCTCGATCGCGGCTGGACCTTTGGGACGTGCGAGTCCTACTCTTTGGAGTTGGCGGAGCTCATCACTCAAAACATCCCTTGGGTTGAAAAAATTCGTTTTGTGAATTCGGGTACCGAAGCGGTGATGTCTGCGTTACGTGTGGCCCGTGCCGCCACCGGCCGCAATAAAATTTTAAAGTTCACGGGTTGTTATCACGGACACGTGGACAGTATGTTGGTGAAGGCCGGTTCCGGGCTTGCCGATATGCCGAGCCCTGACAGTGCCGGCGTTTCACCATCCGTTGCAGGCGATACGTTGGTGTGTCCACTCGATGACGAAGCCGCACTACAAACCGTTTTTGATTGTCACGGCGATGATATTGCAGCAGTCATTTTAGAACCTATTCCTGCCAATAACGGGTTATTACCTCAGCGAAAGGATTGGCTGAAAAATTTAGAAGCTCTGACTCGAAAAAATAATTCCTTACTCATTTTCGATGAAGTCATCAGCGGTTTTCGCATGGCATTCGGAGGGATGGCTGAACGATTGGGGATCGCACCGGATATGGTCACTTACGGTAAGGTGATTGGTGGTGGTTTTCCTGTGGGGGGTTACGGTGGTAAGGCCGAACTCATGGATTGGGTGGCGCCGACGGGGCCGGTATACCAAGCAGGAACATTGAGTGCGAATCCCGTGGCCATGGTAGCGGGCTTGGAAACTTTGCGTTTGCTCAAAGATGAGGCGCCCTACGCCGCATTAGAGCAAAAAGGTGTCGAGCTGGAGAACATGCTCAAGGAAATTTGTCAGCAACAGGGCCGTGAAGACATTCAGCTCCAACGCGAAGGCTCCTTATTTTGGAGCGTGATTCATGGGCAAGGCAACAGCCCCAAAATGGTGCGAAATCCCGATGATATTCCAGCTGTTCATGCTGAGTCGTATAAAGATTTGTACCACCGCATTCGCCATCATGGCGTTTATTTAGCACCCAGCGCCTATGAGGTGGGCTTTTTGTCAACCGTTCACGAGCCGGAACATTTACAAATGCTCGCCACTGCTTTGGCCTCTTCACTTCAAGAAATATCAGCAGGTGCTTAAGTGACCGGAAAAACCCCTGGCGTACGTGGCCCCTCGGGTTTTGGGCTTTTTACCATGGTACAAATCATGTGTTTGCTCTTGGTCTCTGTGTTGGGCCTATGGTGGGGGCTTTTGTTGTCCCGCCAGCACGGGCACCTAAAGAAACTCAACGCGATGGTGGACGAACCTGTGGACCTCGGTTCGTTGGGCTCTAATTTCGAAAGTATGGTGTTTTGGGAGGGTGGCTTTTTTGTTCTGGTGGTAGCCCTGACTTTGATCATGTCTGGGATTCTGTATTGGCGCGATGTGAAACGTATCAAAACCCTCGAAATCTTTTTCGCCTCCATGACGCACGAGCTCAAAACGCCTTTGGCGAGCATTCGGCTACAGACCGAAGCCATTCAAGAGTCTATTTCGCCTGGCCACAAAGGCCAGAAGTGGGTAGACCGTTTGTTGCAGGACGTCAGTCGTTTGGAGCATCAAGTGGGAAACACGCTGGAGTTGGCGCGGTTAACCGGTGGCGGAGAGCTGTTTTTGGAAACCATCGATCTTCAATACGCTTTCGATGATTTAACCCGGTTGTGGTTGCCCAACTTTGAAAATCAACTGGCCTTCGATGTGAAAGACGTGTTTGGTGAAGTCAAGGCTGACCGTCACGCGCTGGTGATGATTTTAAATAACATTATTGCGAATGCCATTAAGCACAGCGGGCAAAGTCCGGTGACCCTTCAAATTACATCCGAACACTATTCGGGAGAGACAGTTTTAAAACTGAAAGACAACGGAAACGGCTGTAGCAACGAAAAGTTAACGCAGGTAACCCAGCTTTTTGAGCGTACAGGTGACGCGGCTGGGACTGGCGTCGGGCTTTATTTGGTTCATTCTCTAATGACTAAAATGGACGGTGTCGTTACATTGGACGCCGCAAACGGTTTTGAGGTTGCGTTGCGATTTCAAACCAGCGATGGGGACCATTGATATGACCCATCGCATTCTCATGGTGGAAGATGAAATCAATCTGCAGCAAACCTTATCCGAGCGACTGATTGACGCGGGATTTGTTGTGGCAGTGGCCGGCTGCGTTCACGATGCGAAACACCTCATAGATAAACATCCTTTTCATTTGGCAATTTTAGACGTGGGACTGCCCGATGGATCTGGTTTTGATGTGGCCCGAACGATTCGTGAAAAACATTTGGATATGGCCATCGTTTTTTTGACTGCCTTCGGGGCACCTGAGCAAAGAGTTCTTGGTTTAGAGCTGGGGGCTGAAGATTACATTGTTAAGCCGTTCCATTTTCGTGAATTATTGTTGCGGATTCAAAATGCGTTGAAGCGAACAGCATACCAACCCAAGGCCGAGGACCTGGTGGAGCAAAATCTGACCATTGGTGAGGTTAAAGTGGACTTGAGTGCGTTTACTGTCGAGCGCGATGGAGACACGGAGACCTTGTCAGCAAAAGAGGCCGCTTTGTTGCGCTTGTTGTACCGAAAGCGGGGACAGGCCGTTAGCCGAGAAGAAATTATGGAGCGGGTGTGGGCTGATGATGGCCAAATTACCACCCGAACCGTGGACAACTTTATCTCTAATTTACGCAAGCGGTTTGGTGACCAAAACCGCGAAGAACAAATTTTTCAAAACATTCGGGGGGTCGGGTACCGACTCAATCTTCCGCAGGAATAGGAACGCTTATGTCAAACCAACGTTTCAGTGATGCATTACAAAAGAAAAACGACGGCAGGCCTCCGGTGTGGTTCATGCGCCAAGCGGGGCGCTATCATCCCCATTACCAAGCGCTGCGCAAGGCTCACTCTTTTATGGACCTGTGTAAAAAACCTGAGATTGCGGCCGAAGCGGCCATGGGACCCATTGAGGCTTACGATTTCGATGCGGCCATTTTGTTTTCGGATCTGCTCTTTCCTTTAGAGGCCATGGGTATGGATTTGTATTACAAACCAGGTCCGCGTTTTACGTGGCTGTGTGAAGACGTAGCCAGTATGGCCAAGCTCGAAGGCGGTGCCGAACGCGCACAGCATATGTCATTTCAGGCCGACGCCGTGGCGCAAACCCGTGCACGCTTGCCAGATGACAAAAGCCTCATCGGTTTTGTGGGCGGCCCAGCTACTTTATTTTGCTACGCTGTCGCCGGTCATTTCAAAGAGAAGAAAGAGGCCAGCCTCGTGGCCATGGCCGACGGTCGTTACGATGCCTTCGCCGACAAAGTGATATCGCTTTTGGTGGAAAATATTGTGTTACAAGCCAACGCCGGCGCGGGGGCCATGGCTATTTTAGATACATCCGCAGGCCTTTTTGGATTAGATGTGTTTAGGGAAAAATTGTTACCCGGTTTAGACCAAATTATGAAGATGACCAAAGAGCGTTTGGGCGCGGATTATCCTATCGTCTATTACGCTAAAGAAGTGGGGCCCGAGTATTGGTCGGCCTTAGCTAATACACCGGTGGATTGTATCGGCGTGGATTGGCATCACGACTTGGCCGAGGTGCTCAACAACTTTGGCGATCGTTTTGCCATTCAGGGCAACATGGATCCCCATTGGCTGTGTTTGCCACAAGAAGAGTTCGCACCTTTGCTCGAAGGTTATTTTGAAAATATTTTAAAGTTGCCCGCCGAAAAACGACGCGGCTGGGTGAGCGGTTTGGGTCATGGCATGGTGCCTCAAGCCAAACCTGAAAATGTGGATTTGTTTTTGAAGCGCTTTAAGGAATTGTTTTAACCATGACGTCTTCTGTGGCCCTCTACCGAAAATACGGCGTGTCCGCTCCTCGGCTGAATTGTTTTCCGCCGGCACGGGATTGGTCACAGCGCGGTTTTAAAGAAGGAAACANGCCCAAGATTTCTTTAGCGGAACATGATTATGCTCTGTATGTGCACTTGCCCTTTTGCGAGAGTCGTTGTGGCTTTTGNGCNTGTAATATTTCNGTGGCACGNGACGAGCGTTATTTTGGGGAGTATGANCNGGCGCTTTTGCAAGANTTTGAAAANAAATTGGATGCGTGGGCATTAGGCCAAGGTCGCCTCACCCAACTGGTGATTGGTGGTGGTACGCCTACTCTTTATGCGCCCGATGCGTTGGCGAGTTTAAGCAAGCATTTTACCACCAAGGTCAATGCCGCTTCTGAAGTGGAACAATGGATTGAAATCGAGCCGCGGGTAACGACAGCGGCGCATTTTGAAGTCTTAGGTGCAGCTGGTTTTCGGCACGGTATTTTTGGCATTGAAACCTATGAAGACAAGGTCCAGACCACTATCAAAAAGAAAGTCTCCCAGCATTTGATGAATGAACAGTTGCGGCACGCTAAAGCCAATGGTTTTGAAACCTTGCTCGCCAATATTTTAATCGGCTTACCTCATCAAACCGCTACAGGTCTTCAAGACACTTTAGATGTGCTCTTACAACAAGAGATGAATGCTATTGCTTTGTATCCTTATATGCATGTGCCCTGGGTGCGTCCCGAAAAAAGAGATTTTGACGAGGGGGATATCTTATCTGAAGAAGCGAAAGCAGATCTTTTTGCCAGTGCGAGTGAATTTTTGTTGCGGCAAGGTTTTGTGGATCTGGGGCAAGGCAGTTTCTATCACCAAGACCATCCTTTTGTGACTTTGTTTGCCGAAAACAAACTCAAACGCAACTATATGGGATTGGGGCCGAAAGCGGCAGAGCGCGTGGTGGGCTTAGGCGTTTCGGCCATCAGTGTGTTGGGCGATACATTGGGGCAAGCGCCCAAAGAATTGGGGCGGTATTTACAGTGGGCAGCCAAGCCCGAGATACCCTTTGCCCGTTGGACAAAGCCCAATGCCAAACAGAATGCCATTGCAAAACTCATTCGGCAAATATGGGAAGAGGGCACCTTTCATCTCGAGCCCATCGCATGGTCACCTTCCGAAAAAGAAATCCTGACGCGTGGTATGGCCTCGTTGCGTCAAGATGGTTTGTTGGAGTCCCAAGATACCCAACACCGTATCACGCCTTTAGGCCGTCAGTTCATGCATCAAATCGTGTCACTTTTTTATTTTCCCACTTTGAATATCATTCAGGAATAGGGTGAAGTTATGTCGGTGGAAGCACAAGACAATCAAAAGATCGGTGTCATTTTGGGCAATGTGGGGTCGCCCGAAGCGCCTGATACCGAATCGGTGCGAGTCTACCTGAAGCAATTTCTAATGGACCCATTTATTATTGATTTACCCTGGCCGTTGCGGGCCTTTTTGGTCTACGGCATTATTTTGCCACGGCGTCCGGCAAAGTCCGCAGAAGCTTACCAAAAAATATGGACCGATAAAGGTTCGCCGCTTATCGTTTACACCGAAGAATTGGTGCAGGGTGTACAGGAAAAGTTGGGCGAAGGTTATGCCGTGAAAATGGCCATGGGTGTGGGTAATCCCAGTATTCCCGACGTGATGCATGAGCTTGCGGGTCAGGGCATTCAACGAATTATTTTGGCGCCGCTCTTTCCGCAATACGCCAATGCCACCACGGGGGGCGTCACCCATGTGGCACGTAAAATTCAAAAGCAGATCCCGGGTTTGCAGGTGGATATTTGGTCAGCGTTTTATAAGGAGCCAGATTATGTCCGGCTGTGGACCGACTTAATCAAAAAGCATTTGGCGGATTACAAGGCCGACGCCTTACTCATGTCTTATCATGGCTTGCCGCAAAAACAGGTCATCAAAGCAAATCCGGGCTGTGCGGATTGTGTGGGTACCGATACTTGTCACCGCAAATACGAAGACAGTAATTGTTATCGCGCTCAGTGTTATGCAACCACCGAGCTCATCAAAGCCGAAGGTGGTTTTCAACTACCGATTCATTCATCGTTTCAATCACGATTAGGTCGTGCTGCGTGGGCCAAGCCCTATACTGACGAAGTGTTGCCCAAACTTTACGAAGATGGCGTACGCCATTTGGCCATTGCTTGTCCTGCTTTTGTGACCGATTGCCTCGAGACCTTAGAAGAAGTGGAAATGGGGTTGGGCGGTGATTGGTTGGCGCAAGAGGGTACGACTTTTAAGATGATTCCATCGCTCAATGCAGAAGAAGCGTGGGCGTCGTTGATTTCACGGTGGGTGCAGGACGAAGCTTTACAGGCCTAAAGTTTTTCGATTTGTAGGGTTCCTTGAGGGCTGACAGAAAAAACAACCAACGTGACTTGACCCAGCGACGGATCCATTCTTTATTTTAGAAGAGAGTGTTTAAGGCCCACAGGAGGGGCGATACCATGCAAAAAGTTGCTTTCGCTTTTTTTATGACAGTGTTGATGGCTGGATGCACGCCCCCAAAGCCCAAATCCAATGCGGGTACGCCGGGGCCGGTAACGGGCGAGTGTAAGGTGGGAGACACCATTGGCTTCATCATTAATGGCACCCCAGCGCCCGGAAAAGGTTGTCGAGATGATGGCGAACGCGCTCAACAGTATATTTTTCAACAGTTCGAAATTGTCGATAATGGTACGCCTCAAAAAGGATTGAAGAGACTTCAGCCGGATCCAGCTGAAGTAGAAGTGCGAGCGAATAATTTGGTCGCTTTGCCATCGGGGACGGGTTGCGCCATAGAGGGGGATTGGCGCATTTATCTCAAACCTCCTGTGGAAAACGGGGAGGAAATAAAAATGTTTCTCACCTATAATTTTAAAACCAGATTCGTGAATGGCAGATTGACGGGCACGGGCTCTACCGTACTTGAAGTTTTCGATTTGGAGGAAACCAACCTCATGGAGCCATCCTGCAAAGAGCCCTTTGAGTTGGTGGACAACGTGCCGGCTGATTTCAATGGGCCGTCTCCGGCCGTTCCGAGTCCGTCATCACCGCCCGCTGGGGGACCGCCTCCTGGTTCCGGTTTTGGCGGTTGAAGGTTAGGGCCGCTCGTTCATGGGAAGCGCGATCTCACGGAGGTCAAAGCGACTTCACAGAAAACAGGACTTACGTAGCATATAAGTACCTAATAAATAAAGTCTTATGAGTTTCCTGTACAGGCTGGATTAAAACGGTTCCTCAACTGGCCAAAACACCCCGGTTTTCGATACTAATAGAGTCCTATTTTGGTCTTTTGGAGGATCTATGCCCATCAAGAATAATCCCAGCACGGTTGCACGCGCCATTCAGCAGGCGTTGGCCGACAAACATTTATCTGGCGCCGAGGCTGATCAGCTTTTGGAGACGGTCAAAAAAGAGGGAGTTACGCCTGCCGAAGTGAACCAAGTGGTGGAGAGTTTGACTGCGGCGCTTCGCAATGACGGGCTGGATTTTTCGTCTCAAAGCCAAGAAGAAGTGTTGAATAAACTGATCGGCAACCTCAAAGATGAACAGCCCCATTCAGGTCTGCCGAACACTGGCAGCCTCAGTGTGATGGGTATGCTCACCAACCGAGCGAACCTCGATCACAAAGATTTCCCAGTAAAAACCTACGCGGGGGAAAGCATTGGTATCGCTGATAATGGTGAGCTTCGTGTGGGCGATAAGCAGCCACTCACCGATTTGAAAGGCCCCACCGATTCATTGATGAAAGGTCTTTGGGCATTAAACCGTCCAGGGCAGGTGCCTGCTTCGGATGCCGGTAAAGCGGCATTGGCCGACCAGTTGGTCTCGGGCATTGCCGATGCCAGCCGAACGACTGAAAAAGAAGGCAAATACCGAAGAGGGCAGAGTATCGCTGCCTCTTTGGGTGCTTTGACCCAAATGAATGTGAAACTATCAGAAAAACAGATCAAAAACCTGGTCGACTCCAAAGCTTTTATGCACACACCTTTGCAGGAAGGTTTACTCCACCGCTTATTAGAGAAGCAAGAGAACCTCAGTCCGGAAGCCAAAGCGGCCAAAGAGGCTTTGAAGCCTGACGAGGATAGAACAGCCGTTCTCGCTGTCTATGACAAGGCGGTCAAACACGAACACCGACTCAGCTTTAAAGACGTCAAAGGTGAGACGAACGAAACCTATTTGGGCGCTTTGACGTTTGCCAAAAACAAAGCGGCGGTAGAGAACATCGATAAGGGTTTTCTGAAGTGGGATCAGTTAGAATCTGGTTACGACAAGCCGTTCACCGCCACTGAAAACGAAGCGATGAAGGCCCGATTAGAGTCTTATGTGGATAACGCCTCCGCTCAAAAGTTCACCTTTGGTTCTTTTGCTTCAAAAGCAGAGCGGAATGTGGCGACCCTCACCAGCGAAAAGGCAGTCGAAGACGCCATGCCAGGGCTTCAGGGTGACAACCCCAATCTCAACGGTTTCCCCTTAAGTGAGAAACAAAGCGAATATATCCAAAGTATTTTATCTAATGTCCAAGACAAAAAAGCGGTTGAAGAGCTGCGCAAATCATTGGCCACGGCCCATGCAGTGCTTGGGGGCGAGATGCCGCCTTCTTGGGGGGATGCCGCCAACCCTGAAAAGCCCATGAGCGAAGTGGCCTTTCGATTGTTCAAAGAAAAAGCCGATGGGTATCAGGACGCAGCGGACAGCAGCAAAACTGGCAAACTGGATTACCGGTCTTTCACCAAAGATTTACGTGAAGAAGTGGAGAGCATTCGTTCGCGGGCCGAGCCTCGATTATTAGAGTTGGGTGGCACCACACCCAAATGGAACGGCGTCGGACTAGACCAAGAGACTGCGGCCTATCTCAAAGATACCCTTCAGAAAAACACCCGGTCATTCATGACGGTGGAAAATTTAGATCGGGCTGTGGACGTATGGGCTAAGCACAATGGGGGTGAGATTAAAGGCGACGCCTCGGGTCGGTTCCGGGCCATGGTGGATTCTTACAAGACCAACTGGCCCGACCGTCAGGCATTCGATTTTAACAAATTGGAGCGCATGTCCTCCTTTGCTGTGCGCGGCGAACCCATGCCGAAGAGCATCGTGAACGGTCGAGAAGTCTCCTTCGCACATTTTACCACCGAGGTGGGCAAACAAGTTTCTGGTCGCATCAACAAGAGTGTGGTTCGCCGTGAATGGATGGCGGATCGTTGGGGTTATCGCGCCAGTCAAGCGGTAGAAGTTCTGGATGTGGTGGCGGAGAAAACGGCGCGTGGTGAAGGACCTGTGGCCGAACTACGGAAAAAGTTCCCCGGCCGTGATATCGAAGTACGTTACGCCGGGACCGATGGTGAACACGAGCAATTCACATATGTGGTGGATGGCTTTTGGGGAGATAAAGCCTTTCGTCAGGGCTCCGATGGCAAACTTTCGGAAATAGAGATGCCTCAAGAGGCTGCCATGTTTACGGGGAAAATATCTGAAGAAGGTGTCCTATCAATTCGAACGCCTGATCGAATCAACGTAAAAGACTACCCTTTGAACTCAACCTACGGCGTGGGTGATACCATTGACCTCCCTTATAGAGATCGTTCTGTGCGTGAACAGGTTGAAAAAGGGGAGGAGTTCATCACCCAGAACAAACTGGTCGAGGCAAAAATTCTAGGTTTTACCGGCGACGGGCGGTACCACGTGGAACTCACCAACCCCAAGGGTGAAATTGAGAAGAAAACGGTCACTTTGGCGGAGATTCGTAAGGCGAATAACCCACACTGGTTCTCCACGAAAGGGTCAAACTTCTCAGACGTGTCTATCAATGTGAAAACCGACGCTGACCTTAAAAAATTCCTTGATGAAGCCCAACCCATCATCGATCGCCATTTGCCCAAAGACGGTTCCTTGGTGGGTATTTCTGCGGCGGCCTTGGCCAAACGCCAGAAAGCCTGCATCAAAGAACTAATGACCTATACGGCGGACAGAGTGAAGTACCCCACCAAAAAAGAAACCGCGGGTATTGACGCTGAGTCCAAAAAATACCACGAGCTGGTGGACGGCTGGGGTCGCTTTGAGTTGGGCGAGTTGGCCAAAATCGAAAAAGGCGTATGCCGCCATCAATGTATTTTCGAGCACTTGTTGTTGCAGCGTGCGGGCATTGACTCTCGTTTGGCTTCGGGGGCAGCGAACACTTCTTCCAATAAGTTTCGCGGCTATCACATCTGGACCGAGGTAACTTTGGCCGATGGTGGGCGTTATTTATCTGACCAAACTTGGGATGACCCCACGATTCCTTTGTGGAGTGGTGCCTATTCGGTTGATAAACGTCGGGTGGAGATGTACAACCGCACGGCCCGTTACGACGGACAAATCGAACTATAAGCTCGATACGGTGACCATAAGGAATACAGCATGTCCCAACCCTGGATCGTACTAAAATTCGGCGGCACCAGTGTTTCCACCAAGGAAAACTGGGACAACATCGCGCAAATTATCGAAAAACGTCAAGCAGAGGGGAAGCGGGTATTTCTCGTCGCGTCCGCGCTGAGTGGCATATCCAATTTACTCGAATCTTTTTGCCAGGCGGGTGTTGCTTCTGATGGCGATGCCACTTTTGCAGCGGTGAAAGAACGTCATTTTCAATTGGCTGAATCCATGGGCCTCGATGGCGAACATGTTTTGGGCTTATTGTTGGCTGAGTTGCGACAGTTAATTACGGGGGTACATTTGGTGGGCGAAGTGAGCCCTCGTTCGGCGGCTCGTATTATGTCCGCCGGGGAGTTGATGTCCACCACTTTGGGCGCAGCCTACTTAAACTCAAAGAACACTGACGCCCAGTGGCTCGATGCGCGCCAAGTATTGAAATTATTGGTCAATGACGATTCAAATACCGCCAACCGGTATTTATCTGCCGCTTGTGATTATTCTTACGACGAAAAATTATTAGAGCAAGTTTCAAGTGTGCCAGGATGCGTGGTGACGCAAGGCTTTATTGCCACTGACGAGATGGGTGATACGGTTTTATTGGGCCGAGGAGGGTCCGACACTTCCGCCGCTTATTTTGCGGCCAAGTTAGGGGCTGCCAGATGCGAAATCTGGACCGATGTTCCAGGCATGTTCACCTCTAACCCTCGTGAAATCCCTTCCGCTCGTCTGTTGTTACAATTGGATTATGCCGAAGCCCAAGAAATTGCCACCATGGGCGCTAAGGTTTTACACCCACGATGTTTGCTGCCTTTACGGCAAGCCAAGATACCCATGCACGTGTGCTGTACCACGGCACCCGAAATGCAGGGCACGGTTGTCTCCGAAAAAAGTTTGGCAGCGGGTCCATCGGTAAAAGCCATATCGGTGAAGAACAATGTCCTTTTAGTGACCATGGACACAGTTGGCATGTGGCAGCAGTTGGGTTTTTTGGCCGATGTTTTTTCCATCTACAAAAAATACCATCTGTCCATCGATTTGGTTTCTACTTCCGAGACCAACGTGACGGTTTCTTTAGATTTGGCTGCGAATGCCGTTGACGCCCAAGCGCTGGAGCGTTTGCTGGCGGACCTGTCTCCCTTGTGTCAAGCCCGGGTCATTGAACCTTGCTCTGCAGTGAGTTTGGTGGGTCGAAAAATTAGAGGTATTTTACACCGGTTGGGGCCAGCGCTGGAGGTGTTTGAAGATCACAAAGTACACTTAGTATCTCAAGCGGCCAGCGACTTAAATCTGACTTTTGTGGTGGACGAGCAACATGCGCCTGCACTTACAAAGAAGCTGCATGCACTCTTGTTTCAAAGCAAAGGTCAAAGCCCAGTTTTAGGAAATACTTGGGAGCAGCTTTTTAAAAAACAGCCTGAAGCCTCTTTGTTGGGAGAGCGCTGGTGGGAACGCAATCAAAACCAATTGATCGATTTGGCGCAACGACAGACCCCTGCTTATGTGTATCACGTGCCCACACTTAAGGAGACAGCCTCACGTTTGGCATCACTCAAAAATATTGATCGCGTGTTTTACGCCATGAAGGCCAACAGCCATGCGGAAATCTTACGAGGCTTTGAAAAAGAAGGCTTGGGTTTTGAGTGTGTGAGTCCAGGAGAGCTGGACCGTATTTTTTCTTTGTTTCCCGATATTGATCCCAAAAGGGTTTTATTCACACCCAACTTCGCGCCCCGTGAAGATTATGAAAAAGCCATTGGTCTTGGGGTGCATGTTACCTTGGATAACTTGTTTCCTTTGCAGCATTGGCCCGAAGTGTTTGCACAGAAAGAAATATTTGTGAGGGTCGATCCAGGTACCGGACGTGGACACCATGAACACGTGAAAACCGCCGGGAAGCATGCGAAATTCGGTATTCCCTTGTTTGAGCTTTCAGAGCTCAAAGCGGCCATTGCCTCTTCGGGTGCTCATTTGGTAGGGCTCCATGCCCATCAGGGCAGTGGCATCCTGAATCCACAAAACTGGGTGGAGATTGCCGGCGTGCTGTTGGATGTGGCGCAAGAGTTCGATACCATTCGCTACCTTGATGTGGGTGGTGGGCTCGGCGTGGTGGAGAAACCCAGCCAATTACCTTTAGATTTGCAAGCCGTGGATGGCATTTTCGCTGAGATCAAGGCAGCCAATCCCAGTACTGAAATTTGGCTCGAGCCGGGTCGTTACTTGGTGGCCCAAGCGGGGGTGGTGATATCAAAGGTGACGCAAACCAAGGGCAAAGACGATGTGAAATACTTGGGTCTCGATGCGGGCATGCACACCCTGATTCGTCCATCATTGTATGGGGCTTATCACGAGATCAAAAATCTAACGCGGCTTCAAGAGGAGCCCAATGAGATTTACACCGTGGTCGGACCCATTTGTGAAAGCGGTGACACCTTGGGCTACGATCGGCATTTGCCGGCGAGCCACGAAGGCGATGTGTTTGTGATTGGTACGGCGGGGGCTTACGGACGTACCATGAGTTCCGATTACAACCTACGCGGGTTGCCGCCCGAGCACTTTATAGAAGAGGCATAAACCGCCATGTCCTCATTGCCCGTCTTGAATGATGTGGATTTACCGCAACTGTCCCCTTGGTCATTTTCAGACAAATTGAGTTCCGTTGGGATCAAACAGCTCATGGCCAAACCGGTCGAGATTTTACAGATCAACATCGGTAAAAAATGCAACCAAGCATGTCAGCATTGTCACGTAGAGGCCGGTCCGAATCGCACTGAAATGATGTCAGATCAAACTGTTTCGCGGGTGATGGAGCTCATGTCTAACAGTCCAGATTTACGCACATTGGATATCACGGGCGGGGCGCCGGAGTTGCACCCTCGATTTCGCGACTTGGTCAAGCATGCGCGCACTCTACAATTGAACGTGATCGATCGGTGTAACCTCACCGTTCTATTTGAAGAGGGCCAAGAAGATACTGCGCAGTTTTTGAGGGACCACGAGGTGGAGGTGGTGGCTTCTTTGCCATGTTATTCTTCGAAAAATGTAGACCAACAACGCGGTAAGGGCGTGTTCGGGACGAGTATTGAGGCCCTGCGTTTGTTGAATACTTTGGGCTACGGCGAAACGGGGGGATGCCTCAAACTGAATTTGGTTTATAACCCAGTGGGTGCGCATTTGCCTCCAGCACAAGGGCCTTTAGAGGCCGATTATAAGCAACGTTTGTGGGATGATTTCGGTATTGTTTTTAATACGCTTTTTACCATTACCAACATGCCCATTAAACGGTTTGCCCATCAATTAAACCGCGATGGACACTGGGATACATACATGAGCTTGCTCAATGATAATTTCAACCCAAGCACGGTTGATGGTTTGATGTGTACCCAACAAATCTCAGTGGGGTACGATGGGAATTTTTACGATTGTGATTTCAATCAGATGCTTGAGGTTCCCATTCGAGATCACAAAGAAAAAAACATTTGGCAGATCCAATCCCTTCAAGATTTAGAACAACGCCCCATTCAAGTGGCGGGTCATTGCTTGGGGTGTACTGCGGGGGCAGGCTCCAGCTGCGGTGGGGCCTTGGTTTAGAGGTTTATTCTTCCGGGCACTTCGGCGCACGTGCGGTCAGTTGGGGGTTGTCAAAACGACCCAAATATTTCCAGCCAGCTGAGCCAATTCGGAATCTGAATATATCCACCGGTTTGGGGTCGAGCTGCATCAGGTCGACGGTGGGGATGTTGATCCAGGTGTCCTCTTCCACTTTAAAGGCGCCCACGTCCGCACACTGAACGCCGTAACTGGAAGGACAGTCAAGTCCAGCGATGACGGCTTCAGGTTCATCACCAAGAAAGTACACGCCGTATTGATAACGCCAATACCTGTTTTCATTGATGTTGGTTCGATTGTTGTTGTTGTGATCTTCGTCGCCATCCAAAATGCCGTCATCATCCGTATCAGTATCGTTGGGATCGGTTTCATATCGATTCACTTCCCAGGAATCGGGCAGTCCATCGCCATCTGTATCGGGCTCATCAGCAGTATACAAAATGCGAACGCCAACGGGCCATTCGCCGTGCATCCAGCCGCCACCAGAGCAGGTTTGTTCCATCGGTTTGGCATCGAGCGAAAAAATGAGCTCTTCACAGTTAGACACGTCTCCTAAATCACTTTGGCCGATATAATCATTTCTACCGCCTCCGGTATAATTGGTTCGATCGATTTGAAATACATTTCCGTAACCTTCTTCTTCCTCGACACTGGGGAAGCCGGCACATGGTGGATCGGGGTTATTCGGTTGGCCACATTTATCCAGCATATAGGTCCATTCGGTGGGCTTGCCTGCCACATCCAGCTCTTCAAACCCAGCGTTTTTGACCAGTGGCCATTCGTAGTGACACTCTGTTCCGCAGCAATCTGGGGTGGCCACACATAAGGGGGGCTGTGTGCTCACTTCTGCCACACAACTTGCCGAGCAACCATCAGCATCGGTGGTGTTGCCGTCATCACATTCTTCGCCGGGATCGAGAATCCCATCACCGCATGCCTCTTCGGTACAATCTGCACGACAACCATCCCCGTTGACCGTGTTTCCATCGTCACATGCCTCGCCGTCATCTAGGGTGCCATTACCACAGGCTTCGGTGGTGCAATCATTTTTGCAATCATCATCATCTATGGTGTTGCCATCATCGCAAGCCTCACCCGGGTCGATGATGCCATCGCCACACCTTTCTTCGGTGCAATCGGGGCGACAACCGTCACCCGTGCTGCTGTTTCCATCGTCACATTCTTCACCAACATCTGGAACGGCATTGCCACATTCTTCTTCAGTGCAGTCAGCGCGACAACCATCGCCATTGGTATTGTTGCCGTCATCACAAAGCTCTCGTGGGTCGAGAATGCTGTCGCCACAGATTTCTTCGGTGCAGTCAGCGCGACAACCATCGCCACCTTCTGTATTACCATCGTCACAGATTTCTCCAGTATCAATGACCAAATCACCACAAGTGGGGAGCATACAATTGCTTCGGCATGCATCGGGTGTCACATTGCTGTTCTCAGCACCGTCATCACATTCTTCACCGTCCTCGGTATCGACAATGCTATCGCCACAATAGGGTGTTCTTTCTTTACATTGGCCGGTTTCTTCGTCGCACCCATGTTCGCAGTAAAGGGAATTGGCTCGGTAAAGACATTCTCCGTTCACACATTCCCCAATCATATCGTAATAAATAAGATTGTACTCATCGATACAGTAATTCTCGGGCGGGTCACCGCATGGGGCGCATTCCTGTTCTGCCACGCCATTGCCCCGCAGAATTACCGTGGGGGAATCATTGTTGGCATTGCTGTCAAAAGTAAGTTCGGTTTCAAAGGTACCTTCCGCGACTGGCGCGAAGGAGATGAGCACTTGCGCGCTTTGTTCACCTGGAATTTCGAGAACCGTATTAATCGGAAAAAACGGCATGTCTTCATCTTTGATATTGACCGCTTCCACTTCTAACGCGATCTGACCGGCATTGAGGACATCCATGGCACGCGTGGCCTGCGCGCCCAAGGGCACGTTTCCAAATTCGATTTCTAAGGGGCTGGCTGTGATCAGAGGTCTGCTTTGTCGCGCGTAGGTTTCGGTGTCGCAGGAACAACTGGGCAAGAGTGAAAGGCCGAGGCAGAAAGCCAGTAAAGTCGCGTTTTTCATAGAGAACTCCATGGGGATAGGGGAGAAGTTTAGCGCAATCACGTCACCCTTGCAAAGAAATGGGATTATGGATTGCCTTGTGAAAACAGCATGGTAAACGCATCATTGCTTTGGTGCTTCATTGTGAAGTGAAAAGGGAAGTCCGGTGAGAATCCGGCGCGGACCCGCCACCGTGAATCGGTCAAGCGTCATCATTAAGCCACTGGGAAACCGGGAAGGCGATGGCGATACAGGCCGTCAGTCGGGAGACCTGCCAAGGTATTGATTAACCGGGCTTCGGGGTGGCGCTTGGGTGATACACTTTTGTGTTCACCAAGTTCCAAGCCGACGCCGTTTTCGCGGATTGGAACAAAAAATGAAAGCAAAACTATTATTATCACTATTCGTATTTTTGGGTTTGGGTTTGGGTTGCACCCCGAGTGAGGACCATGACCACGATCACGACCATGATGTGCATGCGCATGATGGTGGTACACACGAGGAGTCCCACAACTCCAACCACAGCGATGACGTTGATGGCGGCGTTGCGAGTTTCGAGCTGCCACTGGCAGATCCTGAAATCATTGTTTTGGCGGGGGAGCATTCGGATGGGTATTACACTCACGTCATTACCGCCTCCACGTGGCACATGTATGGCGATGGAGAAGACGTCTCCGTATTCAAGATTTTGACCTATAGTAACCGCGAAGGTTATGCCATTGCGCTGAACCATGCCGACAATGCCTTCGCCGGCGGGGCTTACTCCAGATTTGATTGGTTCATCGACGATGCCAATGCGGTTCATTATTGCCAAACCAGATTCGATGCAGCAACAGAACAAGAAGCCTTCGAAGCCGCGGCTGCTGATGCCGACGACTTGGCCGGTGCAGGGTGTGGCGGTTTTTCTTGGAGCGGGCTCACTGCGGTGGCTTTGGATTTGGTCGGTTCCTACACGGACTCATGGGGTACCACTCATGAAATCGATGGCGATGGATGGGAGCAAGTTTCCAGTTGGAGCAACGATGGTGGCGTGGTGACGGATTCTTCCAAGTTCGTTCGGTTGCATCATTCCAATAAACAACGTTGGCTCATTGCCCAAAACGATGAAGACAATTCTTGGAATGCAGGCTTGTTTTCTCGCTTTGATTGGACGGAAGTGGAAGGACAAACCTATTTTTGTCAAACCACCTATGATTCTGCCACGGCCAAAGAAGCCTTAGAGGCTGCTGCTGCGGATGCAGAAGATCCAGCGAATGGTGGATGTGGCTTTTCCACTTGGTCCGCGTTGACTGAATAGGCCTGGCTAAAAAGCCGAAACCATTCAAACTGCAATTGCGCCATTGACTGGCTCGCGGGTGGTTGTGTTTTCCTAAAGCGCAACCACCTGGAATTGCAGTTTTTTTTGTTTTCCATGTCCAAGCTTGTCCCGCTTGCCTCCAGACGGTCAATTTGTCACATTTGGGACCGTAGACCGATTTAGAAGGAATCAACATGGCCGAGCGCATTCTCATCATCGAAGACGAAGAAGATTTGGTGAACACACTCGAGTACGCCTTGGGTAAAGAAGGCTATGATGTCGTGTCTTCGCTCAACGGGATGGGCGGCCTTGAACACGCCAACGCCAAACCCATACCAGATCTGGTGCTCTTGGATTTGAATCTGCCAGACATGTCAGGCCTTGAGGTGTGTCGGCGCATCCGGGAAATGCCGCAATTGAAGGCGTTGCCGGTGGTGATGATGACCGCCAAAAGCGAAGAGATCGATCGTGTGATGGGGTTCGAAATGGGCGCCGATGATTATGTGGTCAAGCCATTTAGTGTACGCGAGTTGGTTTTACGGGTGAAAGCGATTCTTCGACGTGCGCAGCCCACGCAAGAAAAACCCGCTCAAAACGATTTTGGTATTTTGCGCGTGGATCAGGACGCCCACCAAGTGTGGGTGGGTGAAGAAGAAGTTGTTTTAACGGCATTGGAATTTAGACTGCTGGTCACGTTCATGGAGCGTAAGGGCAGGGCCCAAAGTCGCGACACTTTATTGTCCGATGTGTGGGGTTACGGCTTGGGGGTCACCACCCGCACCGTGGACACCCACGTGAAACGTTTGCGCATGAAACTTCTCGATGCAGGAAAGTATATCGAAACCCTGCGAGGCGTGGGGTATCGCTTTTGTGCTAAGCCAGACGAGGCGCAAGGTTGAAGTGGGGCGTTAGAGCCAAACTCTTCGCCATATCGGTGGGGCTAATCGCCTGTGTTTTGTTGATCTCGGCCGTATTTTTAGAGGCGAAGCTGCGTACTTGGCTCGAGCTCGAACTGAGGCAGGAACTCGTGGAAAAATCAGAAATGGTTCGAGAGTCCGTGGTATTGGGGCTCGAGGCGGGGGAATCGTGGGATGATCTAGCGGATCGCATGGGGAATGCCGCCCAGGCGCGGGTGACTTTGATTCACCGTGACGGTATGGTTTTAGGTGATTCTATCTGGACACCCGCCCAAGTGAGCACGGCACCTAATCATGGGGACCGTACCGAAATCCAACAGGTCCGCGAGGAAAGCGATTCACGTTTGGTGGGTCACAGCACCAGGTACAGTGACAGTGCTCAAAAAGATTTGATGTACGTGGCATTGCCAGCTGTCATGGGAGCAACAGTTGGATTTGTTCGATTAAGTGTTCCGCTGGAGGAAATCGATGGCTTGATATGGCGATTGCGATCGTTTCTACTGACCGCGGCCTTATTAGGTCTGCTTGCCGCCTTTTTCCTAAGCGGGGTTGCGTCCCACATGATGGCTGCTTCTTTGCGCCGGTTGGTGGTTGCAGCAAGGAGCTTGTCTAAAGGGGAGACACGGGTCCCTATTCCTGTGGAGGGAGGGGATGAACTTGCCACGCTCACCAAATCCATTAATCGAATGGGCAATACCCTGCGTCGACAGCTGGAAGAAATGAAGGCGGAGAAAAAACAATTTAATACCGTGTTAAACCGCATGCAGGTGGGCGTCATCGCCCTTAACGAAGAAAATAAAATTGAATTGGTGAATAAATTTGCCAAAGATTGGTTGGGTTTACCTGATTTAGAGATCGGCCAGCCCCAAGAGGGTTTAGCGTGCGTTAGCGAAGTCCTCCAATCGGTCGAAGAGGTAAAAAAGAACCCTGAGACGGTGATCGAGTTGACGGTAGAGGGGGTTGCGCAACGAAAGTTACAGGTACAAATTTTACGGCAAAAAAATAACAATGGCGTGGTGATGGCCATTCACGATGTGACGCGGCTACGGCACCTGGAACGAATTCGCCGTGATTTTGTTGCCAATGTGTCCCATGAACTTCGCACGCCGGTGAGCGTGGTCTTAGCGAATTCCGAAATGTTGTTAGATGGGGCCATGGACGATCCGGTGATGGGCCAAAGATTCTTACGCGCCATCAACAGTAACGCCCACCGCCTGTCTTTACTTTTGAACGATCTTTTGGACATCTCCAAAATGGAAGCGGACAAAATGGACTTGGAGCCTTGCGTTATTCAGGTGGAAGATGAGATTCAGAAGGCCTTAGAAGGCTTGGCTGCGAAAGTCGCTGAAAAGAAGCACGAGGTCGAACTGATTGTCGCTGCAGAACTGAAGGCGTTCGTTGATCCCAGTGTCTTGGAGCAAATCTTGGTGAACTATATTGAGAACGCCATTAAGTATACGCCCGACGAGGGGAAAATTAAAATTGACGCCCAGTTGGTGGCGGATCGAATTCGCATTTCGGTGGCCGATAACGGTCCTGGTATTGAAGAAAAACACCACCAACGAATCTTCGAGCGATTTTACCGGGTGGACAAAGGTCGGTCCAAATACATGGGCGGTACGGGTTTGGGGTTGGCCATTGTGAAACACCTGGCGCGTTCTTCTGGGGGCGATGTGGGGGTGAGTCGCTCAGAAATGGGTGGATCGATGTTTTGGGTCACGTTGCCTCAGCCCAAATCGGTACCATCAGAAGCCCAAGAGACTCCGGCTTCATAAGACTAAGTCTCTATTTCTATACCAGTTTTTTCTATGTCTTGAGAATGGAAATCACTAGGCCACCCTTTGGATTTGTGGCAAATTAAGCGGCAGGACAAAGGTTGGACAGAAGATGGGCAGCATTCCAAATATCAAATTAAAGATTTCCCCCGAAGAACTGCAGGGCAGCGGGTTGGACGAAAAAGAGGCGGCTTGGTTGAGCGAGAAAATTGCAGGTCTCAAAGAAGGAAGTCCATCCGGGGTTTGGCAAGCGCTCAGCAAAACGGTCTTGACCCCTCACATGCCTTTTGAGTTGCACCGGACCCTTTATGCACACACTTACCGGGATTGGGACGAACAACAGTTGGGGCCTCGTCCTGCTTGGATTCCCTCTGAAGCAGAGAAAGCCCGAACGAACTTGGCAAAGTTGTTACCAGGAGACGACTTAAAATCGCTGCACCATCATTCTATCCATGCGCCAGAAATATATTGGCCCAATATTTTATCGGCTTTGCGAATTAATTTTCACAAGCCACCCAAGAAGATGGTTCGACTTGTTGATGATGTGGAAAAAGCCAGTTGGTTTCCCGATTCGAAACTGAATATCGCCACCTCGTGTTTTGATCGCCGTCGCAGTGGCGATGTGGTGTTGATTTGGCAAAAAGAAGGCGGAAGCTTGCACCGCATGAAGCGTCAAGAGCTCCAAGCCCGTGTGCGACAAATTGCGGTGGCGCTTCGCGAGGCTGGGTTTGAACCGGGTGATGCGGTTGGTCTTCAGATGCCCATGACGATGGATGCCATCTGCATATACTTGGGAATCGTTTGGGCCGGATGTGTGGTGGTTTCTATTGACGAATCATTATCGGGGAAAGAGGCCAAAGAATGTTTAGATATCGTACAGGCCAAGGGGCTTTTTACGCAGCGTATTTTATATGGCGAGACCACGCCCGGTCCCCTTTATGAGGAACTCGTTGAAGCGCAGGCGCCAAAAATTATCCTGTGTGGTGAAGGACAAGCCGACAAACTCCCCGTGCGACCCGAGGATTTGGCTTGGGATGACTTTTTGGCGTTAGCCAAAGAGGATGAAGCGGTGGCGGGGTATGCGCCTTATATTGCATTGAGTGACGCTGTGACAAATATTCATTTTTCATTTGCGGAGGGCCAAGGGCCAAAGGCCGTTCCCTGGACTCAGGTGACGCCCATTAAAGCAGCTGCAGACGCATGGGCGCATCAGGACATCCAGATTGGCGATGTGGTTGCCTGGCCCAGCAACTTAGGGTCTATGACCGGTCCTTGGCTCATCTATGCCGCCTTACTCAATGGTGGGACCATCGCTCTGTTTGAGGGAGCAGCTCATGATCGGGCCTTTGGTGAATTCGTAGAAGAAGCACAAGTGAACATGCTTGGGGTGAGCCCCTCTTTGGTGCGGGCATGGCGCACATCGGGGTGCATGTCGGGTTTGGCCTGGGAAAGCATCAAATGTTTTTCCTCTACGGGAGAGCCTTCCAACGAAGAAGACATGCATTGGTTGATGGCGCATGCGGGCTATAAACCCGTTATCGAATATTGCGGTGGTTCAGAAATTGGGGGAGGCTGCCTCACGGGTTCGCTGGTTCAACCTCAAGCACCGGCCACTTTTTCTACCAAGGCCATGGGCACCGATTTTCTAATTATTAATGAGTCGGGTGAAGAAACCAAAGACGGTGAATTGGCATTGGTGCCACCGCTTCTGGGTTCGTCGAGCACCTTACTCAATCAAGATCACCATGAGGCTTATTTTGCCGGGATGCCCAAAGGCCCCAAAGGTCAAAAGCTACGTCGACATGGAGACAGCATGACCCAATTACCTGGTGGGTATTTTCGTCGCACGTGAAAAATAATCGCCGCTTTCGATCACCGGTAAATCTTGCCCCAAATGGGGAGGCATAAAATAAACCCANGNCACCGTTCCGTCGCTNAANTGGATTTGTTCTCGTGTGTAAAGCTCTGGGACGCCTTCGAGGATGTCCAATTCNTTGAGGGTGTGTTCANGCACGCNGTAGACTTCACCNTGAATGGCCTGCGTTCCATTTTTNAGCATNGCCGGATAGNTNCCCACATCTACCAANACATAGCGGGNAGAGGTTTTGGCAGCCCCTAAGAAGGTGGCTTGCTCGAGNAGATGATGGTACCGGCCACCTTGACGGAGGGTNCCGTAAACAAAAACCAGGTTTTCGTTTTGCTGATCATGCATGTNTANTTAAGACGTGGCGTGGATGTCTTTTACTTTTTGCTGGGCGAGGAAAAACCAACCTAAATAAAAAAGACACAGGCTTGAGATAATCAGGTGTGNCCATTGCCAGGTGGTGTTTTGTAGGACGAAAGCAGAAGCGATAGCCANGGGAATGGCAAACTTCAAAAGNTCCAGGGCTTTTCCCCAGGTCTTGTTTTCAAACAAGCCACCCCAGGCCAAGATGGAGCAAAACACCCAGCCGACACCTGCGATAGAAACCCACTGAGGTATGGATTGGCCAAAGAGCATCAAGACGGCCATCACCCCGCCCGCCAGTAGAACCTGACTGCTTAAATACCAATTGAGATGGGGGCTGTGGTTGGCGTTGTAGCCTCGGTCTCCGAGCTCNACCTCTTCTTTTTGGGTTGGATCCCATTCNGGGGGCATCCACCACAGTTTNATGGCGTTCCAAATGTTTTTTTGTCGANGTGACTTGNGCCAAAGCTCCTGAATGACTGTGAAGTTGCTCCAAACCGCACTCCATGAACGAACGGGTTTGATGGTGCCGTAGCGAACTTCCTCTTCTTCGAGGGCGAACGTGCCAAACATACGGTCCCAAATAATTAGGATNCCCGCGTAATTTTTATCGATGTANTGGGGGTTGGTTCCGTGGTGAACACGNTGGTGAGAGGGGGTGTTGAAGACCCACTCAAAAGCACCCATNTTTCCGATGAGCTGGGTNTGAATCCAGAATTGNTAAAGNAGGTTAAAGGCCAANGAACCCATAATCACCAAAGGCGGAATACCAAAAACAACCATGGGCACGTAAAATGCCCAAGAATAGTATTTGGCGAAAAACGGTTGGCGTAAGGCCACGGCAAGATTGTAGTNTTCGCTGTGATGGTGCACTGCGTGGGTGGCCCAAGCCCAATTCACGCGGTGGGAGAATCGGTGGTACCAATAAAAGATAAAATCCACCCCGATCATGGAAATCACCCAAGTCCAAGGGTCGTCCATGGCCCAGCTGCCCAAAGCCAGGTGGTCTGCGAAAAATGTGAGTAAGGCCAGATTGGTTGCGGAAAAGAAAATNCCNAGGGCTTGGTCGCCCATGCCAGAGCCAATGTCGGTCATGGCATCATTCAAACGATAGACGTCTTTTTGGCGCTTTTTGGCAATGAAGACCTCCAACAACATCAGGCCCAAAAAGAAAGGAATGGCGAGACCGATGGGATTGAGCTTCATGGGGGNACTCCATAANATGACTAAGNAGTCATGTTTTATCCATTTACATCGATAAAGCAAGGAAAATGGTCNCTGGATCGTATCAAAATACCCGGGCGTTTTGGGAGGTTTTCCAGTGATAAAATAGCATCCACCGCCCCCTTGAGAGTTTGGTCCCATGTGATTTCATTGNANCATGGAAACCATTTATCTCGATCATGCNGCNACCACNCCNCCNGANCCTGAAATNTGNGCCCAAATGGGCCAATTNCTCACCGANTTGTACGCGAATCCATCTTCGCCNCATGGACCAGGNCGGTCGGCCAAAAAGACNNTGGAAGAAAGCCGCGCTCAANTTGCTGGNCTGCTGGGNGCCAAAGCCCAAGANCTTATTTTCACGGGAGGCGGCACCGAGTCTCTCAACTTGGCCATCATGGGTTCTATTGGCCAGACCCCAGGNCGCATTGCCATTTCCGCGGTGGAGCATTCGGCCATTTTTGCCGCNGCACGATTTTTAAAAGAGCGGTTGGATTGGCAAATCGATGNGATTCCNGTGGATGNNTTGGGAAGGGTCACCACTGANAACTTTTCAAAATGCATTCATGAAGACACTCGGATTGTGGCAGTGATGATGGCCAANAATGAAGTGGGGACCATCAACGACATTGCTGCNTTATCNANGATTCTAAAAAGCAAAGCACCTCGCGCCCGTTTTGTNGTGGATGCGGTTCAGGCATTTACCAAGGTTCCATTTTCAGTGACCCATCTTGGGGCCGATTATGTGGCCATCACGGCACATAAGCTACACGGTCTGAAGGGCATTGGGGCTTTGTGGTGCGGGCGCCAATTACACCCAACCTTCGAAGGTGGGGCACAAGAAGGTGGCGTGAGAGGTGGCACCATGTGTGCTGCGTTGGCTTGGTCTTTTGCTTCAGCATGCGTGAAACANGTGGAAGGCATGAACCACATTCGCNANTTAAGGGACCAAGCTTGGGNNGGACTGCAGGCACANATCCCAGATTTGAAATTGATTGGTGCCGACTTTGACGACGGCCGACTTGAGAATAACCTCAACTTTTTAGTNCCAGGCCTGCCCGGCGAGCCGGTGGTCAACGGCTTGGCCGCCAAAGGCATTTGTGTCTCAGCAGGGTCGGCTTGCGCCAAAGGAAAATTTTCCCGGGTGTTAACGGCCATGGGATACACCGATCAAGATGGTGCCTTCATTCGTTTTTCCCCTGGGCGGTTTAACACCAAGGAAGAGATAGATTTGGCCGTTCAAGTTTTTTCTGATGTGATCAGCGAACTTCGAGAGATGTATGANTGAACAAAAANCATANGAAGAACTGATCATGGTGCGATTGGGNGAGCTTTTTCTTAAAGGTGGCAATCGAAAAGTNTTCATGCAACGCCAAAGGCAGAATGTTCTCAACGCATTACGCCGTCTCACAGACGCCTTTGANATNGAAATGCACAATTGGCGATATTTAATNCGTTTCGAAGANGCACAGTTTTTNGAAAAATCGTTNGANATTCTTCGNGACATCCCTGGCGTGACCAGTGTGTCCTTGGTGCGTGGGGTNCCCACCAGCGAAGAGAACATACGACGCGAGGCCGTTCAGTGGGCCACTCACGCCTGGAAAGAAAAAACGGGNTCTTTTGCCTTGCGNGTGAAAAGAAACTACAAACATTTCCCCATTAGCTCCATGGATTATGCTCGTGATGTGGGCGGACGCATCAAGACGAATACGGGCATGACAGTGTCGCTCAAAAAGCCACAGCATGAAATGCACGTGGAGATTGAGAAAGAACAAAGTTACATGTGGCTGGACAGTCGGCCCGGNGTGGGCGGCTTGCCCGTGGGTATTTCGGGTAAAGTGTTACTGCTTTTGTCCGGGGGTATTGATTCNCCNGTGGCGGGATANTTGGCCCAAAAGCGNGGTTGTTTGGTGGATGCCATTTATTTTCATTCNCCGCCTTTCATCTCAGANGCAAGCAGAGACAAAGTAGAGTCGTTNGCAAAAAAGCTGGCACACCGACAAAGTAAGTTACGCTTGCACGTGGTGCCNTTTACGAANATTCAAAAANCCATCAAGAAAAATTGCGATGGNAAATNCACNGTTTTGTTNTACCGANGNTTNATGTANCGNATCGCTTCTCGATGGGCCCAAAGGTTTCACTATGATGCCTTGGTGACGGGGGAGAATGTGGGCCAAGTGGCCAGTCAAACATTGGCAAACCTGCAGGTGGTAGACCAAATCAGCGATGTTCTGACGCTGCGTCCCTTATTGGCTTATGATAAAAAAGAAATTATTCGCGTGGCCGAACAAATCGATACGTTTGAATTGTCCATCTTGCCTTACGACGATTGTTGTACCCTTTTTGTCCCTGACCATCCAGCCACCAGGGCCAAACATAAAACCTTGGTACGCGAAGAAGATAAACTCGATATGGATGGACTCATTGAAGAGGCTATTGAGAATCTAGAAACTGTTGAATTCAGCTGAGGGCAAAGGTGGCGCTCAGGTAGTAATGATCAGAATAAAAATTCTCAGTTCGGTCATCCACAAAAGTATCTTTCGAAACGGCTGTCCCACTTCTTGAAAAAACGTAATCGATGTGGGCCGCATGCTCAGGCCGACCAAAGTCGTGGTAGGTGGTCAATATCCCTTGCGCTTCAAAAGGGTTTTTGAAGCCTGCTTTTAAGAATGTTTGTATGGTTTCTGTATGGGGTGCGTCGTTAGCGTCGCCCATCAAAAACGCATGGGCACTGTGAGGGTAGATTAAATCTAGTTGGGCCAGCAGAACCTTGGCTTGTTGTGGCCGTGCTGCGGCGCTCACATTGTCGAGATGAAACGAGCAAACATGAACGGTTTGGCCCTGTTGCTTGTGGCGAATTTCGGCGAAGACACCCAGTTTCGGCCAACGAGAGCCAAAACTGGTAGAGCCCATCAAGGTGGGGGTTTCGGACAACCACCGGTCCGTGCTGTGTTGGATGTCCCAATCTTTGTGGACGAAAAGTGCAGGATACATGCGGCCGTCACGATAATCGCGGTGCTGGTCGGCCAAGTGGTACTCTTTCTGAATGAGCTCGAACAGCTCATAGAGCTGTGGGCGACGCCCTTCTTGGGTGGCGATGACCCCTGGTTTTTGTTGGAGGAAAAACTCCGCCATGATGTGCTTGCGTTCCTGCCAAGGATGTTTGTCTTTGGGTTCATCGTAACGGAGGTTGCAAGAGGCACAGGTGATTAAGCAAGATGAAGTCATGGCGCATCTCCATTGGAAGCCGGCGTTTCAAAAGAAAGTGTGTTTGACATGTCTCTGGAGAGCACGGTGGACGTTATGGAAAAAACACCTGCATCATGAATGGTCAATTGAGCGATGGTGCGACAGCGGCTGCCTATGTCTTGGGCTTTATCAAACAAAACCGTATCTACCACGCCGAGGTTACCGGCGGGGATGGTGTGCTGGGTGTTTTGGGCGTCCTCAACCTTTTGGACTTCTAAGGTGGCCCCATTAAATTGGAGATAGTGCTCCGTATGCGTGTGGTTATCCAGCCATAGCTCGTAAACGCCGGGTTCGAGGGTTGAAGGGCTTTCCAATTCGTGCAATTTAAAAAACGAGACCAGGCCTGCATCTGAAAGTTCTTCAGTAATTTTTAGATGAATTTTAGGGAGACCCCCTTGGGCAGGTGACGGTTCGAAAGAAGCGGTGGGATGCCACGACATGGGATCATCATTTTTCACAAAATCGGTATTGACCAGATAGCGGGGTGGGCGCCATCCATCGCCGTAACCTGCTTTGTAAACCACCCCACCATCTCCATTGAGAAAGGCATGGTATTTGCCGTTCTTTGCGTCATGCCATTCGAGGTGTGTGTCCAGGCTCTTCTCTTCTGTGGGGGTCCACACCAGTGATGCGCGTTGGCCCGGTGCCAAAGTGAGCCCATGATTGGGATTTGAGTCTGACATGACACTGGGGGGAACCCCAACGTCACCGTGTTTGAAGACAGTACCGGATTCAAAAATACCGGCATCGATCAATTCTTCGGTAACATAGATAAGGGAGATGTCGGACCACGATTTCGTGCCGGCTAGGGGGCCACGAGCAGACGCCACCTGGTGCATGGTGTGCGCAGTGGCGGAAAGCCGAAGTAATTGTGCACCGCTGATATTCCAAACGTGCAGAAGCATACTTTTCCCATCGGGCCAAACAATATCGGGATTGAGTTTACCATTGACCAATAAGACATTGCCCAGGCGACCATTGAGACGATCCTCCCATTGATCCAAGGGGTTTTCCGGTTCAAAGGTTGCGATCTGGGTCGTGGTGTCCAACCGAATGTCATCGAAGACCAAAAAGGTTTCTTCTTGTGGTAAATCTGGGTCGGGGTTGGGGGCATCCACCAAGATGGGGCCGATGAGGCCACGCTCCGACAGAGCTTCTGCTTGTGGAGCGGCGAAGTAATAGTACAGACCAGGCCCCAAATCTGGCGCACCGAGTAAGCAACTGTGACCTGGTGCAATCAGTGCGTTTTCATTCAAGGTGCAATCGTTTGCGGGGGAGAGCAAACCGTGGCCGCTAATGGCCAAGGTGATGGGGAGTTCAAGCGCGTTGGTGAAATTGATTTGAAGTTGGGTACCGGCTTTGAAGCGAATCAACGGACCCGGAATATGCCCATTGAATGCCCATACTTGCGTGGGGATGCCCATTCGGAAAATGTGCGAATCATTTGTGGCTTTGAGCGTGGTCTGAAATACGGCTGCAGAAGCATCGTTGTCCTCGGCCAAGGGCAGCTGAAGCGCTTCTGCGTTCATTTGCGATTCTGTCGTTTCATCCGGGTTTTGAACCGGTGGGGGCCCATCGGGGGCTTTGGGGCAGGCCATGATCAAAAACATTCCTTGAATGAATGCCCACCGGTGTTTTAGGAAAAGGAGAGACATATTTCCGTTTTAACAGGAGTTTTGGCTGGATGCACCCCGTAGTCGCGCCCAATCCATCTTTACTGCCTTTGGACCGTCACGCCCAGGCTGACTGGGACGCGGTGGTGGTCGGTGGCGGTCTGGTGGGACTTTGTACGGCCTATGCATTGCGGCTGACCAACCCTGAGGCGCGCATTCTTCTGCTCGAAAAAGAAAGCGGGGTGGCCCAGCACCAAAGCGGACGGAATTCAGGGGTGGTGCACAGTGGCTTGATCTATCCAAGAGGATCGCTCAAAGCAAAGTTGTGTTTGCGGGGCAAAGAGACCCTTCTCAATTTTTGTCAAAACCAAGGAATTCAAACCCGCCAGTTTGGAAAAATTTTTACGGCCACCACACGCGGTGAAGTGGAGGTTCTACGTAAGCTCGAAAAAAGGGCCCAGACCCACAAAATATATTCTCGCTACATGTCGGGGCGGGCGTTGAAAGAAGTTGAACCCAATGTTTCAGCCATGGCCGCCTTACACGTTCCATCGGTGCGTTGTGTGGATTTTTCTCAGGTGGCCCGTGGTGTGGCAGAGCGGCTTATTGCCCATCACGTTCATTTGGCCTTTGGAGAGAAAATAATTTCATTGCGGACCCATCGGGGTTTGGCACAGATAAAAACACAGCGACGTGTAATTACCGCGCGTCGTGTAATTAATTGTGCCGGTGTATATGCAGACACCCTGGCGCGAAAGTCGGGTTTGAGACTGAAAGGTCAAATCGTACCCTTCAAAGGGATTTATTATTATCTTCGCAAAGAGCGTCGCGCTTTGGTGAATGGGCTGATCTATCCTGCCCCCAAACCGAAGGTCCCTTTTTTGGGGATTCACCTCACACGTACTGTGCACGATGAGGTTCATTGTGGTCCCAATGCGGTGCTGGCCTTAGGCAAAGCCGCCTATGCGCGTGGTGAAATTGGTTTGTTTGACTTTTGTCGCATGGCTACATTTCCAGGGCTCTATCGCATGCTGCGGCATCACAACAAAATGGTGAAGCAGGAGTTCAAAAGAAGTATTTCGAAAAGGCATTTTCTCAATGGCGTGCAAAACTTGGTACCCGCCATCACCGAAGAAGATGTGTTGCAGGGGTTTACGGGGATTCGTGCGCAAGCCATGCGGGCCGATGGGACTTTGGTGACCGATTTTTGGTTTGAATCCAATGGTCCTTTTTTCCATGTTCTCAATGCGCCTTCACCCGCGGCAACGGCATCTTTTGCCATTGGTGAAGCGATTGCCAAAAAGGTTGGCGCACTCACCTGAGCGCAAGGGAACGCGTAAGTCACTAATAAAAAAGAAAAAAATAACTTGAATTCGGCATTGCAAAGGAAGGCGGGGGCGCTAGTCTGTGCGCCATGGAGGTGGTCATGGATCCGTTAATCGCACTCTCACCCGTGGATGGCCGGTATGGGCCTAAAGTAGAGGCGCTGCGTGCGCATCTGAGTGAATTTGGTTTGATTAAACACCGAGTGGCGGTTGAAGTGGCATGGTTTGAGGCCTTGTGTGATGAAGCGCTCATTCCAGAGCTCCAACCTCTTTCCTCCGAACACCGAGCCGCCTTGTCCCACCTGGTGGCGTCATTTGATGTGTCACACGCGCAAGCCATTAAAGACATCGAAAGCAAGACAAACCATGACGTGAAAGCCGTGGAGTATTGGCTCAAAAACCAGTTGCGCGAGTTGAATTTTGCTGCAGACGCGGTGGAATTCGTTCACTTCGCTTGTACATCAGAAGACATCAATAACATGGCCTACGCCCGAATGCTCAAGGCAGCACGCGATGAAGTGATGCTCCCCGATTTGGAATCTATTTTGGCGCTTGGTAAAAAAATGGCGCAAGAATGGGCAGCACAACCCATGTTATCGAGAACCCATGGACAGCCCGCCTCGCCAACCACGGTGGGTAAAGAATTTGCCAATGTTATGGCACGCGTTGAACGCGGTCTCAAAAGCTGGTCCCAGGTTTCATTGCCAGCAAAATTAAATGGCGCCGTGGGGAACTACAATGCCCATATGATCGCTTACCCCGAGGTGGACTGGCCCACTTTTTCTAGAAAAGTGATCGAGTCCATGGGGCTGGAAGTGAATCCTTACACCATTCAAATCGAACCTCACGACGGCATGGCCGAGTATGCGGATGCATTGCGACGTTTGAACGTGGTCTTTATCGACTTTGCCCGAGATGTGTGGGGCTACATTTCATTGGGCTACTTTAAGCAGAAAATGGTGGCCGGTGAGGTGGGCTCCTCAACCATGCCCCATAAAGTAAACCCCATCGATTTTGAGAACGCAGAAGGCAATTGGGGTATTGCCAATGCGTTGCTGGAACACTTGGCGGGGAAATTACCCATTTCACGTTTTCAACGGGATTTAACCGACTCCACCGTTTTGCGTAACTGGGGCCAAGCGTTGGGTCATGCACTCATCGCCCAGAAAGCGTTGACCAAAGGCATGGGCAAGCTCATGCTGAACGAAGAAAAGGTTGATGCAGACATCAACGAAGCCTGGGAAGTTTTGGGTGAGGCGATTCAAACGGTGATGCGCCGGTATGGCCTTGAAAACCCTTACGAGCAATTGAAGGCGTTAACACGAGGACAAGGGATTACTCAGGAACGCTTGGGTGAATTCATCGAAGGACTTGAGTTGCCCGCTTCAGTGAAGAAAGAATTGGTGGGGTTAACGCCAGCCGCTTATTTGGGTAACGCCATCGAAAAAGCCAAAAGAATTTAAATTAGGCCCCAGTCCCAAAGATCTCGTTCCAATCGTCTTTTGGCGATCACATGTTGCTGCGTGATGAACTGAAAAATCATGGAGCGTTCTTTGGGCGATACGTATTTAAATTTGAACCCGTATTGCCACAGACCTTTTTTCTCTTCGGGTTCATTGTAACGAATGCACTCAGCAATGATGGGCAAAGGATTTCCCGCAATGGGAAGGATGGTTCTCACTTTAAGTCCGAGCTCAAAAATGGGACCGGTGCGCAGCATGAACCCGTGTACAGAGATATCGTGAAGTCGACAAAGCAAACCGGCTTCTTCGTCTTGTTTGTATGTTTCTTTAATCTCTTCGTCGCCCAAAAACTCTTCTTCGCTTTCGAGTATTTCATAAATTTGTAGTGACATGTTCAACCGTGAGGCACGAATTTGTTTTCGGCGGTTTTTGTGTGCGAGGTTTTGTGGGGCTGCCAGATTGATGGCAAATTTGGGCATGCGTGGGTTGAGGCCACGGTTGTTTTTCTGGCTAATCACACGAGTGGAGAAGTCAAAAATTCCGTCTTCGGCTTTAACTTGTAGTTTGATGGGCTCATTGTTGAAGGTGGCCTTGAGGTCTTCACTGCACATCAAAATCATCTGATTGTTGTCAGTTTGCTCCAGCACACTTTCAGAGATTTTTATTTCATTCTCGCTTTCAGGATTGACAAACACCACCACGGGTTGGGTGTATTTTCGATTGAGGAGCTCTTTCTTTTCTTCTTCTGCTTTGTCAATGTCCTGGACGAACTCAATTTGGGCCCAGAACAAATCGGCAAACCGGCCGCCGCCCAAGGGGATGAAATTGATCGGACGTTTTTTATAAGACAATCCCATGTTCCATACTTGGCCACTTTGTTGCTTGGGCGTTGCTTTGAGGTGTTTGAGGTTCAGTTTAAGGTGGCGGTATTTCTTACGGGTTCTTGGGGTGGGCCAGAAAAAGAAAAATTTATCGGTGAGTGCCATCAGGCCTCGGATATATGTGCTGTCATCCACCTCGTACAAACCGATGCCCGAGAAGATAACAGATTCTTCGTCGGTAATCTTTTCTGCCTTGCGTAAGGCCTTGGTGGCCACTTCGGGCTCGACCACGCCATTGGGCCCCACGTGGTAGTCGTAGCAAGACTTGTCTCGGGTAAAATCGTAAAGGATTTGTGCGAACCGTGCGTCCCCTTTATCGGTGGTAAATACCAAATCGTTATCGAGTCCACACAGTTCAATACGACGTTCCGGCCAACCCCCTCGGCGTAAAGCCACCAAGTCAGAAAAATCCACGCTGACTGGTTTGGCGCCCGCTACCGCATCAAAGCGTGAAGCAGGCGTGAAAAAGAAACGGTTGCGTTGCATCAGAATGTAGCCCTTATAACTGAGTGGGCCATTAAAGAGACTGGCTTCCCATTCTTCGAACCGACCGGTGACCAGTTCTTTTTTTTGCTGTTTGAGGATTTGAGGGCAGAACGCACGAAGGACATTGTAGAGCCTAGGGGTGATGCCACCAGATAAATCGTGTTTTTCTTGAGAGGTTTGAACGCTCAGTCGCATGGCCCCCAAAGAAAAATTAATGGCAGTGATGTCTTTTAGGTTCACCTTCCATGGTTCTTTGCCGGGGCCAAATTTAGAAGTGACGCCCGAAGGCTCGAAGGCCAAAGAAACGTTGGTAAGGGTGAGTTCGCCTTTGACGCTCATGAGCGCATTGGCCATGCACTCCGCGGCATCTTGAAGCAAAATACGAACGGGATCACTGGGAATGAGCGAAAGACTGGTTTTTTGTCTTTCGTGAATGGCGGTTAAAATGGGCTTGGTTTGTGGCCCAAAGAACACATAAGTGTCAGAGCCGCTGACAAAATGGGCGCTTTCTTCAGCGAAAAAAAGATAATCAATGGCCTGTGCATCGATTTGGAAATGGTATTTCTTAATGTCGCGCGCCTTGCCGCTAGGACGAAATGACAACCGCTCGCGCTTCCAGCTGAGTTCGCCTGGAATGGCTTGGTTGTTTTGGAGCCAGTGGCAAGTGGCATGCAGTCCCTGTCGCATCCTTGTTCCTCTGCCCAAAAATCACTGATTCTTGAGCGTAACGCAGTAATTGGGTTCTTTTTACGGCATAAACTTGGGCGCTCCAAGTAACTTTGGATCTTGAAATGAAAAAGCAGCCAAAACCCAATGAAACGCTATAAAAAGACTAAGGTTTCAATGCCCCCTGGACGACTAAGAATCACGAGGGCATGAAAAGGATTCAGTCGGTTATCATTCGCCCATCAAGGAAAAAGCATCTTGGCTCAGATCATAAAATTCCCGATAAAAAACAGACGATTAAACAGTACTACAAACACAGAAGTGCTCACGGTACCCGATTACGAGGCCATTTGGGAGCGTGCCTGTGCAGAGGGTGAAAACGGACAAGAGGACGGCGTATTGGCCTTGCTCAATCTGATGGAAGAAGAACCACTTTCTCCCGAAAACCGAGAGGTGTTTTCTCAGTTTTTGTTTCAGCAACTTTTCGACGCGCAGGTCCCTTTGGAAAAGCGGGAAAGCTTGGCGGCGGCCATGGCCGCACTTTTCATGGGGCCCGAACACAACAAAATTCTGGTACCGCGGCTTGTTTTGGGAACCAAAGAAGAGCGGATGGTAGCGGCCATCGCCATTGGTTTTTCGGGCAATCATGCCGCTTTGAAACCCCTAAAAACAGCCATTTGCGATGCGGACAGCGACATTCAGAAAGCAGCCGCATTTGGATTGAGCGGTCTGAAAAACGGAGAGTTGGATGGCGAGCTCATCGAGATTTTGCTGGATCACTTAGAGCTGGCGTCTTCGGCTGATGTTCGGGCGGCCATCTTGGTCAATTTGAAGCTTTTTGCCCGGCCCAGTCTTGAGCCCGTTTTTCTATCTCACAGCTACAGCGCCGAACCTGAAACCCAAATTACCGCCTTGGGGGGGCTCCTGTTTTTCTGCTCTGCCGATGGTTTGGAGCGGGCCGTAGAATTACTTCAGAGTCAAAGGCCTGCGGTGCGTGCCACTGCACTCAGTATTTTGGAACGGCACGGCTCCAGAAAAGATCTTGAGCGAGTGTTCCCCATATTGGGGGATGAAGACCTGAGAGTCCGTAATTTGGCCCGTGAGACCATGCAAAGACTCCGAGAAAAAGGGCCGAATTCGGTAGGTTGGGTTTCATAATCCCAAAAGCTTGTTTTTTCATCTCTTTTTGAGCATCTTCAGCTTATGAGTCACGACGCAGCAGGCTTGTTGGAGGCGCTGGGCGCCGCCGCCGATGCCAAGCAAGCCAACCACTATCAAATGCCCTTGGACCCTTTGGGTCTCACGTCTATTTTTGGTTCCCCATTGGCGGGCATGGGCCAAGTCCAGGTCTTGTCGGAACATGCCTTATGCTTTCAAGAGCCACAGCAAATGGCGGCCTTAGGGCCCTTATGGGTAGAAAATGTAGAGCAAAAAAGCGAGTTGGTGTCCATGTTGGCCGATGCTTTGGCCCGTCTCAAAAAAACCTTGGCAGAACATGCTTCCGAAATGGTGAGTTGGGGTCTGAGTGAGCCCCACTTAATGCCTCCGGTTTCGCAAATCCATGGGGTTATCATTCAAGATGGGTCGCGCATGACCTATCGGCGGGTGGATGACCACCGATTGGAACTGGCTTGGGTTGATGGAAGGTCTGCGGTTGCATTGGGCGTTAACATTGACATTGCTCAAGAGCTCAACCCCGAAGCGCTTCAGCAGGCCGCATCACAGCATCTCAACACCTACAGAGCGAACGCGTCCCCCTCTGAGACGCCATCCGAGGATTTACAAGTTCGGGTGCGACAGCTGGAAGAAAGGCTGAAGGCCGTCTTGGAAGAAACCGCCGCCATTCAACAAGCATTGATGGCGTTGCAGCCGGGAACGGGTGATGAAGCATCCCAGACCCCAGCTCCTTTAGAGGGTCTCCCTGCGTTGTCCCAGGAAATGATGCCCGAACCCATTCCCGTCGAGCCGGCATCGCCGTCCATCGCGCCCCCCCGGCGTGATGCAAGTGAGGCTCCAGTGGCCGAAGCTGAATTGCCCGTGGTCATTTCCATGAGTGATTTAGAGCCGGTGGCGTCTGAAGAGCAGCCAGTTGATGATGAAGATTTTGAGGATGCACCGCCCACCATAGCCATGGACATGAGCATGAAGAATGAGCAAGCATCGGACATCGCGTCGTTGGCGGAAGAACAAACGGCCAACAATCCCCAACTTTCTTCTCCGGGTTCGGTGGGAGGCGCTTCGGGCTTTGAAGAGCCTGCCACGGTGGCCATGGACCTGGCCGCTCCCTTCACTGGGATGGGGTTTGAGAGTGCCACGGGTGTTAAAGGCACATCTGCTTCGGAAAAATTAAGCCAAACCGCACAAGGGCTCTCAGGCGCTTCTTTAGAGATACCCAGCACCAAAGAGGATCCGCCCCAAGATACCGAGGACCGAGAGCTGGCGGCTTTCTTTGCCGAAGCCCAAGAACCTGAAGCCGGGATTTTAGATTCTTCAGACATCGGTGACCCTTTTTCTGAGCCAGATCGGGTTCACGAAGTTGATTTTGAAGATGAGCACGATGATGGCCCCACCGCTATTGGTCATGATTTTCTCGATCCGAAAACAGAAGCTTATGTGTTGGGTACGGCGGATTCCGCCATTGTGGATACGGGCTCACAATTCGATTCAGATTTGGGCTTGTCTCAGGACGCAGAAATACCGGAGCATCAATCGTTCCCGGCAAACCCTTTAGAAGACATGTTACCGCGAGAAGACGCCCCCCTGGAAACCAGCGCCCCCACCGCTATTTCGCCCCTGCGTGAAGAGGAAACGGATCCGGCAGAAGGCCAAGGGGTCTTTAGCGACGGTGAAGAGGACGAGCCGACAATCGCCCTGGTGCTTCGGCATGAAAAAGCACGACGCAAGCTCACCCAAAAATTAACGGATAGCATTCCCAATTTGCAGGGGGTTGAATCTGCCCGTTCCCTTGATGAAGAACTCGAAATTGGCAAGGTCCAAACCCTCGTTTATGTGCGTCCTATCCCTGAGATACTAGACGAAATTATCGACATCAAAGAAAACCATCCAAGCTTGAAGGTGGTGGTGGTCACCAATGACAATCGTTTTGTGGACGTGCCCCAGATAGATCTGATGTTGCCTTTGGTGAATCAAGTGAGTCAGGTGGCGCAGTCCATTTTAGACGGGTTACATTTGCTATAGAAAAAAACGGCTGCCCCAAAGTCCGCTTGCGAACATGAAGATATAGCCCAGTCGACGTATTTTACGTCCGAAAATTTTCATATCACTGGTAAACCCAAGCCGAAGGTTTTTTTGTTGTCGTTTTCGAGCGATGGCGCCTTCAGGTTTGATGGTGTAAATCCAGCCTCGGATGCTCATGGTGAGCCCCAGCAAAAAGATAAAGCCGCAAAAGATCATGATCATGTTTTTTACCACAGCGTGTCGGGGTCAATCCCGGGTTTTAGGTTCAGACCCACCACGTAGGTTTCCATGCTTCCCACACGGGTGCCTTTCGGACGTTTAATTTTGACCGTGTCAAAAGCATTACGTGCAATTTTCACGTAGTTTTGAATGCCGCCACCTTCAAGTATTTTGACGCAAAAATTACCACCGGGTTTGAGCATTTTGACGGCCAAGTACAAAGCATGTTCGCACAAAGCCAAAGAACGATCTTGGTCGACACTTTTAATGCCGGTGGTATTTGGGGCCATGTCCGAGAGCACCACGTCAAAATAGGGCCCTGTGGCATCCTCTGAGGCGTGGCTGGGTCTGAGTTCATGGGGGTCTATTTCAAACGCATCGCCTTGGATGATTTTGACATGCTTTCCAAACGCCAAAGCCACTTCGAGTAAATCGATGCCCACGACCGCTCCCTTGTCAGAGCCCACTTTGTGCACCACATATTGCAACCAGGATCCAGGAGCGCATCCCAAGTCCAAAACGCAATCACCCCGTTTGACGAGCTTGAGAGCGTCATCGATTTCTTCGAGCTTGTAAATGGAACGTGCGACGTAACCATCCTTTTTCGCCCGCCGGTAGTAAGAATCGTGCCGGTCGTAACGGGAGTTGCCTTTATTCAAAAAAGCAGCGCTCTTTTTGTTGTTCTTTTTTTTCTGCACGACCGTTTCCTAGGCGTTTCGTAGAGGGATGAGACGACCTCATTATGAGCAGAGTGGCGCACCGGAATCAAAGGGGGACCGGTGATTTTTACCTAAAGTCCTAACGCCTTAAAAAGCTTAATAAACTCAAGGGCTAAAAGGCTTTTAAAACGCCATTTGCAGCTTGGGATTCCGAAAGAATGTGTTAAGGATAACCAGTGTGAATCACGTAAAGTGGCTCCTGGGTGAAAGGAAACCCCATGAAAATTACCAAGAACAAAGTTGTGGCATTGGCATATGTTTTAAAACTTGACGATGGCATCGTGGTAGATGCTTCCGATGAAAACCAACCCTTGATGTACCTCCACGGGCATCAAAACATTATTCCTGGTTTGGAAAATGAGTTGGAAAACCTCGAGCAGGGTGACAAAAAAGAAGTTAAGGTCGCCCCAGAAGATGGTTACGGGGTTCGGCACGAAGAGTTGGTGCAAAGCGCACCGAAAGACAGATTTCCTGAGGGATCCACCTTTACGCTTGGTGATGAAATCAGTGCACAAGACCCTGATGGACTGGTGCGCCACGGGCGTATCACTGAAGTGAATCCAGATGAGGTGGTGGTCGATTTTAATCATATGCTCGCAGGGCAAACACTCAACTTTTTCGTTACCGTTGGTGAAATTCGTGATGCATCTCAAACAGAGATCGCTCAGGGCCAAGTCCAAGTGGAGTCGTCTTGCTGTAGCTCTGAAAAGTGCTGCGATTAACGATGGCTAAATCAAAATCAGTCTACCGGTGTCAAGATTGTGGTTATGTGGCATCGCGTTGGATGGGTAAATGCCCGGGTTGTGACAGTTGGAACACGCTTCAAGAAGAAGCGGTGGTGGCCGAGGCGCCTCGCGCAAGAGGCAGGGGGTCGCAAGGTCCACGCAAAGCGGGTCAGGCCCAGCGCATCACCGAAGTGAATTCAGAAGACGCTGTGCGTATTTCTTTGGCGTTGCCTGAATTAGATCGCGTGCTCGGTGGCGGGGTGGTGCCAGGTTCATTGGTGTTGTTGGGCGGTGAACCCGGTATTGGCAAGAGCACACTGTTGCTCACCGTGGCGCATCGGTTGGCCCAAAAAGGGTTGCCGGTTCTTTACGTATCGGCCGAAGAGTCTTTGTCGCAAACCCGTTTGCGTGCCGATCGCCTCGATGCTTTACACGACGATCTCTATTTATTGTCCGAAACCAATATGGATGTGGTGGAAAAAGAGATTCAGAAAATCAAACCACAGGTGTTGATCGTGGATTCGGTGCAGACGGTGTATGTCCCGGCTTTGGAGAGCGCACCTGGTACCGTGGCCCAAATCCGAGAGGTCACTGCTCGTGTGATGCATTTGTCCAAGGGGCAGGGCCTGTCCACTTTTGTGGTGGGTCATGTGACCAAAGATGGCAACATTGCGGGCCCCAAAATGCTCGAGCATATGGTGGATACCGTGCTTTATTTTGAAGGCACGCGACATGGTTCGTACCGCATATTAAGAGCCCACAAAAACCGTTTTGGCTCCACCAACGAGTTGGGCGTGTTTGATATGCAAGGCGCCGGCTTGGTAGAGGTTCCCAATCCTTCGGCTTTTTTCTTAGCCGAACGCAACGAAGGCAGTCCAGGCTCTATGGTGATGGCGAGCATGGAGGGCTCTCGACCCGTTTTGGTGGAAGTGCAAGGATTGTGTGTGACCACCGCGTTTGCACACCCCAAGCGCACAGCTTTGGGCGTTGACACCACACGGTTGTCCTTGTTGGCTGCGGTACTCGAGCGCACTGCGGGTCTTTCGCTGGCCGGGCAAGATCTCTTTGTAAACGTGGCTGGGGGCGTAAACCTCAATGAGCCCGCTGCAGATTTGCCCGTTTGCTTAGCCATTGCATCCTCATTGCAAAATAGAGCCCTGCCAGCGCAAATGATTGCGGTGGGTGAAGTGGGACTTTCGGGAGAGATTCGCGGTGTCCCCCGCATGGAGGCGCGGTTAAACGAAGCGGCAAAGATGGGTTTTAAGCAGGTCTTACTGCCCAAGTCCAATGCCAAAAAAGTGGATGTGCCTGACGGGGTTGAGTTGATTTCCGTGGCGACGCTTCAAGATGCATTAGATCGTGTTTGTACTTATTGACTAATTTAAATCCCAAAAATGAACAACGTTTGGTGTGGACTTTGGTGGGAGTTCATTTGTCGTTCATGTCGGACACCTCCATGGTGGTGGCCATTTTGCCACAGCTGATGCGGGTTTTTGACTTATCCCCATTGAAGATTTCATTGTTGATTTCTGCCTACACCGTGTCCGCGGGTTGCTCGGGCTTGTTGGCATCTTTCTTTTTAGATCGGTTTGATCGAAAAAAAGCCTTGCTGTTTTTTCTTGGGGGCTTTGTGGCGTCCACTGCATTTACAGCGCTTGCGCCTAATTTTGATTTGCTCTTGGTGGCGAGGGCCTGCACTGGAATATTTGGTGGTGTCTTAACGGCCATCAATTTTTCCATTGTGGGGGATGCCTTGCCTTTTGAACGGCGCGGTGCTGCCTCCGGAAAAATATTGAGCGCTTTCCCTATCTCTTCGGTGCTCACCGTTCCGGGGGGCTTGTTGTTGGCCAATGTGTTTTCTTGGCGGGCCCCTTTTATGATGTTTTCTGGGTTTGCAGCGGTGGTCTGGCTCATCGCCATGGGCACCGTTCCATCCTTAGGCGCTCATATTAAAGATGAGGCCATATCGGTGCTGAAAAAGACCAAAGCGTTGTTGGGAAATCGAAACCATCTGCATTGCTACGGAATGATGGTGCTTCAAATGTTTGCCGGTTTTTCGGTGATCGCTTTTTTCAATCCCTACCTGGTGGCCAATGTGCAGTTTTCCGAAAAAGACATTCCCCTCATGTATTTTATTGGGGGCCTGTTCACTTCCGCCATGACCCCATATGTGGGTAAGCTCGTGGACCGTCATGGCAGCACGCGAATCTATCGCGTGGTTGCATTGGTTTCATTGATCCCCATTTATTTGTACACCAACCTCACGCCCAGCTCTTTTATCTGGGTCATTTTTATCACCACCCTTTTTATGGTTTTTGTATCGGGTCGCATGGTGCCTTTTATGGCGGCCGCCACCTCCGCAGCATCCATGGAGAGTCGCGGGAGCCATTTGAGCTTTTTAGGGGCCATCCAGCAAATCAGTGTGGCCTGCGCCGCGAGTGTGTCTGGCTGGATTTTAACGGAAACCGCCGAGGGACTTTATGAAGGGTTCGACGTGGTGGGTTATGTGGCCATAACCGCGAGTGTGTTGTGCATGATGGCAGTCGCGACCATCCGAAAGCATGAAGACACCCCAGCGTTGAAGGCGTCCTAAAGCAGTTGTTTGAAAAGCGCTGCCATTTCTTCGTGGGTTTTGATGCGCACGGGGTTGGTTAATAAATCCATATCGCTCAATGCTTCATCGGCCAGTGCATTCACATGACTTGGTTCGATGCCCACTTCTGAAAGTGTGGTGGGAATGCCCACCTCTTCGTGGATAAACCAGGAGACGCGCTCAATGGCGTATTGGGCCAGGGTGGGTGCATCGCCAGTTCCACCCAGCACCGTGCCCAATTGGGCGTAGGCCGTTTGGGCTTTTTCTTGGTTGAGTTTCATCACGGTGGCCAAGCAAATTCCATTGGCTTGTCCATGGGGAATGCCATGTAATGCGCCCAAGGCATGGGCCATGGCGTGACAAGCACCGAGCATGCAGGTGGAAATGGCTTGCCCGGCCAAGTTGGCGGCGAGCAGCATTTGCTCAGCGGCGTGAATATCGTTGTCGTCTTCGAGAAGGTTTAGCAGTGCCCTTTGTGACACGATCATGTTGGCGGCACGTAACGCGAGGGCTTCGCCAATGGGGTTGCAGGTTTTGGCCGCGATGGCTTCCACGGCGTGGGTGAGCGCATCTACGCCAGTGAGCTTTTGAGTATGTTTGGGAACGGAGGTAATCCATTTTGGATCGAGAATGGCGCCCGCTGGACAAAGCGCATCATCGACAAAAATGAGTTTCTTATTGTCTTGGTGGTTTTTGATCACGGCGAATTGGGTACATTCGGAGCCAGTTCCCGCCGTGGTTGGAATGCAGATGAGCGGCATTAAGGGCTCACCGATTCGTTTGAACCCCACGTGGTCCTCAATGCTACCGCCTTTTTGAACCACCACGGCCACTGCTTTTGCAGTGTCCATGACGGAGCCACCGCCCAGGGCAACGAGGGTATCAATGTTGTCTTTGCGGATTCGAGAGGCCATGGCATTGACCAAGTGCACGTCAGAGTCTGCTGAAACTTCGGATTCCACCCAAGCACATTTTTCCCCGAGACTTTCAAGCAAGGGGGAATAATTTTCGGTCTTTTGAAGGCCAGCATCGGTGATGAGCACCACCCGTTGTGCCTTCTGCAAAATCGGGTTTTTCTGAAGCTGAAAGCTGGACCCGGGCCCCGACCAGACTTGGGTGGGCAGGGCGTGTTCGAAGGGCCGATAGGGAGTGGGGGCTAGATTTTCTGGCATGAATTTGTCCTGAAAAAAGCATAGCGAGAAACGCGCTGGACTCAAAGTCCAAACGCCTTGAATTTTACGGCCCAGGCGTTTAAAAATGCCTTTTTTAAGGCAGGTTTATGGTTTCGAACCCCCATTCACACCCCAACTTGGGGCGCAACGCTTTTCCCACCTACGCGCAGTTGTCTCGGGCGGCTTTGGCCCATAATTTGGCCTGTGTACGCTCCAATGCACCGGGGGCCAACGTGGTGGCCATGATCAAGAGCAATGCTTACGGGCACGGAATGCTCGAAATGGCTGATGAATTGGCAACCCTTGGCATCACTTCTTTTGGGGTGGCCACTTTAAGCGAAGGTGTGACCCTCCGTCGACACGGCTGCAAAGGCGAAATCATACTTTTTGGTGGGGCGTCTTGGCTCGCCCAAGCAGATGCATTGCTCAAATACGAGTTGACCCCCATCATCACGCACTTGGAGGAGTTAGAAACCCTTCGGTCGGTGGCGGGACAGAGCGACTGCTCCGTGCATCTGGGCATTGATACGGCCATGGCCCGTTTGGGGGTTTACTGGGAAGCCGGACTCGAGGCAGCTTTTGGGCCCTATGTTCAATTTTTCAAACAAAACCCTCACATCCAGTTGCAGGCGCTCGCCACCCATTTTGCCAGGGCCGACGAAACACACGCCCAAGACCAATGTGACGCACAACTCAAACGGTTTGCCGAAGTGGTTCGCCATTTCGTGAGTGAAGGGGTGGTTCCACAGCGCATTTCCGTTTCAAATAGCTCCGGTATTTTAAGGGGTTACGGCAAATATCCCCCTGGACTCAAAGAACATCAATTCCGGATTAAACTGGATGTCAGGCCCGGCCTAATGCTCTACGGGGTCGAGAGTCGAGCAGAGATGAAGGTCACGCCGCTTCAGCTTTTATTGCATTGGCGGGCACCCATTGTGGCTCGAAAAAGGGTCAAACAAGGGCAGCCGGTGAGTTATGGCGGGACCCACATTTGCCAAAAAGACACGGAGATTGCTGTGATTGGAGCTGGGTATGGCGACGGTGTGCCGCGCCTTTTATCCGACCGAGGTCAAGTCTTTGTGAATGGAAAGAGTGCGCCAATTTTGGGTCGGGTTTGTATGGATTTGTTTATGGTGGATGTCACTGATTGGGTCGATGCCAACGATGCTGATGCGGTGGCCTTGGGACAGAGCGTGACTTTGCTGGGCGACGAGCATGAGCAAGCGACCCCAGCCCATTGGGCTCGCTTGGCACAAACCATCCCTTACGAAATTCTCACCGGCATCACCGCGCGTGTGCCTCGGGTATGGGGCGATGATCATCAGCCCGTGCCACCACCTTTGGCTTAGAGAAAGAATGAGCTGTCAACCCAATGAATGAATCAGCCCCCCAAGAAAAGACCGCGTCATTGTGGCGGTTTCTTGCCCCCGTGGTGGGGGTGGGTCATTTATCCATCGGCTTCGTTCGAGAGTTTGGACGGGTGCTGCTGTTTGGTTGGGCCACTTTGATCCAGATGTTTCGAGGCCCTTACCGGGCCAAAGAGTTCTTTCGCCACATGCGTGAAATCGGTTTCGGAACGCTGTTTATCGTTATTTTTACCGGGTTCTTCACGGGATTGGTCTTTGGGTTGCAAACACTCATTGCGTTCCGACGCTTTGGAGCGGAATCTTTGGTTGGCCCCGCCACCATGTTGGCATTGGCCCGTGAACTCGCACCGGTCCTCACAGGAATGATGGTCGCGGGACGTTCTGGCTCCGGAATGGCCACCGAGTTGGGCACCATGCGGGTGACCGAACAGATCGATGCCTTAGAAATGATGGCTGTTTCCCCCATTCATTACCTGGTGGTACCTCGGGTGTTGGCGGCGATGCTCATGTTGCCATTTCTATGCGCTATTTTTGACGGGGCCGGCTTTGTGGGGGCTTACATTATGGGGGTGGCGCGTGAAGGTGTAGACCCCGGAATTTTTCTAGCGGAAACTTGGTATGGATTGGATCCGCCCGACTTTTTTGAAGGCTTTATCAAAGCGGTGTTTTTTGGTGGCACCATTGCATTGGTGAGTTGCTACAAGGGTTTTAATGCCAAAGGTGGCGCGCGTGGTGTGGGATTGGCAGCGACGGAAGCGGTTGTGATTTCGTCGGTAAGCATCTTGGTGGGCACCTATCTGATTACCGAGTTGCTACATCCCTTTTTGTACGGCTATATTTATTTCGATTCTTTTCCGCAGGTGGGGCCATGACGGACAACACGGCCACCGTGGCGCAAGAGAATTTGGCGCCCATGTTGATCCAGGTCCGCGACCTGAAGAAAAGTTTTGGTCAGCAACAAGTGCTCAAGGGCATCGACTTACAAATTCCCCAGGGTTCAGTGTGTGTGATTTTGGGGGGATCGGGTATGGGCAAAAGTGTACTGCTCAAACATTTGGCGGGTTTACTCAAGCCTGACAGTGGAGAGATCATTGTTGACGGCGAAGATTTGGTCCCCATGCGTGACAAACATTTGCAAAACTATCGCCGTAAAATTGGCAAGGTCTTTCAAGAGGGTGCTCTTTTCGACTCCATGAATATTTTCGACAACGTGGCTTTTCCCATGCGGGAACACCTTAAAGTCAGTGAAGAAGACATTCGCGCAAAGGTGGAACACAAACTCAAACTCTTTTCGCTCAACCCGGCGGAAGTGAATTCCAAATATCCCTCCGAGCTGTCGGGTGGTATGCGCAAGCGGGTGGCACTGGCCCGTGCCGTGGCCCTAGAGCCTAAATTGTTGCTCTATGATGAACCCACCACCGGTTTAGACCCCATCACCACCGACCAAGTGGACCAGCTCATCTTGCATGCCAAGTCCGAATTGGGCGTGACCAGCGTGGTAATTTCCCACGATATTGCTTCGGCTTTTCACATTGCCGACCAATTGCTGTTTATTTACAAAGGGGAAATCGTGGTGCGTGGCAAGCGAGAAGACATCTTGAACTGCCCGCACCCCTACGTCCATCAGTTTTTGGAGAAATGGCGTCAGAAGAACCAGTGACCGGCATTTATTTGCGCCTGATGCTTGGAGCAGATACAAGCAAGTAATCAATTTTAAGGAGTTTTTAGCTCAGTGGATGATCGTTTCAATGCATTGTTAACCGGCTTGGTGGTGTTGCTGGGTTTTGCCGTTTCGTTTTACTTCGTGATGTCATCACGAAAAAGCGAGCTCAACACCCAAAACAGCGATGTTTACTATGCATACCTGGACGATGCATCCGGATTAAACGCCAAAAGTAAATTGCAACTTTCGGGGATGCCCGTGGGTGAGATTGAAAACATTGAGTTGGACAACTTGCGGGCCAAAGTCACCATGCGCATCACCAAGGCATTGACCTTGTATCAAGACGCACAGTTGAGCAAAGAAACCGCGGGCCTTATGGGAGCCAACGTATTGTATCTGGCGCCGGGAAACAAAGACAAACCCGTGTTGTCACCGGGGGGATGGATAAAGAACGTTCAATCCAAAACCGGTACGGACGCCATTTTAGATGAGATTGAACTCATCGCTCAAGACATCAAAAGCATCACCAAGAAAGTAGACAGTGATATTGGTGGTATCACATCGGACGTTCGCGGCATTACCGATTCATTGAACAAGTTCATGAAAGGTGATGGAGAAAACCCGCCCCTCGATGAGCTCTACGAATTGATGGTGAACGAGATTCGCAAAGTGGCACGCACCATTGATTCAGCAGTGGGCCACGTGGATGAGATGGTGGTTGCCAACAATCGTGCCATTAAAGATGTGGTCACCAACCTTCGCGACATTTCATCTGAAGTACAGATGATGTTTGGCGACTCTGCGTCAGGGAAGCCGGGTGATATTGTTACTGCGGTCGAGGCGGTTCGTGAAATTTCAGAAAACCTCTCTGAAGTGTCTGGGGCGCTCAAAGATTTATCCGCGCAGTTTCAAGGTGAAGGCGAAGAAGGAGAAGGGCCCAAAACGCTGGCTGAGTTAGGAACCACGGTTCAAGATTTAAATCGATCCATGAAAGCGGTTGCGAATATCCTTGAAGAAGTAGACCGCGGCGAGGGGACAGTTGGAAAGCTCCTGGCCGATGAGGAAATGGCGGAGAAACTCACCGATGCGGTTGAAAGCGCGTCGGAAACGGTGAAAATGCTCACCTCATTAGAAACCCACGTGGATTTGGGGTCTTGGTATAATTTTCAACGTTCCAAAGCTCGTGGCAATTTGGGGTTGCGCATACGACCACGGCCAGGGAAATATTATTTCATTGAAATGGTCAACGATTGGGGGGGCAAAGAGCGTTTGGTACGAACAGCCGTTGATGAAGAAGGGGCGCGGACCACCGTTTATGAGAACGATAACAGTGTTCGTTTCACTGCCATGTTTGCCAAAGAATTCTTGGGGTTTTTGGAGCTGCGTGCGGGTTTGATTGAGAACTCCGGAGGCTTGGGTGCCAACCTGGTTTTTTGGGAGCGCCGCTTGGAATTACGGTCGGATGTTTTTGATTTCGGCGGACCGGCGAATGAGCCCGAAGGTTCCATGATCAGTGCCTTACCCCGTTGGCGGACTTTGTTGCGGGCTGAGCCTTATCCCGGTGTATACGTCACAGCCGGTGTGGATGACGTGCTGAACCAAGGATACAACCCAGCGGTGGATCGTTACGGTTTTGACTATTTCATCGGTGCCGGCATTATGTTTCAAGACACTGATCTCAGTAACGTTTTACCGTTCATTCCTTCCTTTTAAGCCCGCATGCCCACCTATCGTTTAACTATCGTTTTGCTCTTGGGCCTGTTTTTTGAAATGGCCTGCCAACATCGGGACAATGTGTTGGTGCCCGTGGACTCCATGTGCCAGCGGGCCAGGCGCATGGAAGGTTTCACAACTGTGCCAGTGAAATGCACGGGTCAAGATCAAGATGGCGACGGTATTGATGATGCAGCCGATCTTTGCCCGATGTTTCCAGAAACACCCAATAATGTGTATGATCTGGATGGGTGCCCAGATCCCGATGCCGATGGCGATCGGGTGGTGGATTACCAAGATGCATGTCCGCGTCGTGCAGGGCTGGTCCCGGACGGCTGCCCCATGGAGGATGCCGATGGCGACCTGATTGCCGATCACTTGGATTCTTGCCCCTTACAGCGAGAAGATATTGATGGTGAGTTTGATCAAGACGGGTGCCCTGAAGGCGCGCAAATTTATGCCAACACCATTGACGGGGTTCGTGTGTTTCGTTCGGAGGCGTTCAGTTTTAAAGATCGCTCACACCAGCTGAAAGATAAAGACCAAAATTTATTAGAAGAAATTAGCGATAGCTTGTTGGGTCAAGTGCAGCACGTGTCCAAAGTTCATCTCAACGTTTATGTTAAAAAAGACGAGGCGGCGGATAAAGACAGGCGAATGGGTTTAGCGCAAAAACGGGTAAAGCCCATCGCCGCAGCCATGTTGAAGGCGGGGGTCGCCGCAGAGCTGGTGCAACAAACCTATTTTGAAATCGACGAACAAAGTCAAAGAGGACCCAGAGTAGAGCTGATCATCCTTTGGCAAGACGTCTTGCAACAACCTTCTCCCTTCCAATAGGAGTTTCTAAAATGATACGCACAGGTATACTTCTTAGCATCGCCATGGGTGTTTTGGCTTGTCCATCTACCACCACAGACGGCGAAGACGATTATCGTTTCACACCATGTGACGAAGTGGCCGCTTGCCCCACCGATACGGTGTGCATCTATGGCTTGTGCCAACCCCTGCTCGTTTGTGAGAGCAATGCCGATTGCGCCCGTAACGTTCCCAACGAATGTACGGATTGCAACAGTGTGGCGAACTGTACGGAGGTACATGGGAGTGAACGTGATTGTATTGCACCCAGGGTGTGTGTGTCTATTGGTAGCGATGAAGACACCATGTTTTGTGATCAAGCGGGTGTGGGCTGTGAGGAAGAGGGCAACAGCTACTATTGTGGCCGCAAAGAAAACCTGAATTGTTTGCGTGCCCAGGACGCAGAACAGGGCTCCGATCCCGTTTTTTACTGTGGGCCCGAAAACTAAGCCTGACGGTATGATTTATTTCAGCAGAGGGCGAATCACTTCAGCGTAAGTGAGGACCCATGGCAAGGTGAGCAGCAGGGCATCCGCACGGTCGAGCATCCCGCCATGACCGGGAATGAGGTTGCCAGAATCTTTGACTGAGAACTCGCGCTTAATTTTGCTTTCGAGAAGGTCACCTAAGGGGCCGAGTACTGAGATGGGTACAGCGACCCACAGGATGTCCACGTAGATGAGACCCTGAAAAAAGGGCCAACCCGTCGCTGGAATGAGCCAGTACAAAACGGCCAAAGGAATGAGGACCGCACCAAGCATTCCTCCATAAAAACCTTCCCAAGTTTTCTTGGGGCTAACGGATGGAAAGAAGGGGTGCTTCCCAAAGGCACGTCCAGCAAAATACGCGAATGAATCGTCGACCCAGGTGCACAGCAACCCCAAATAAACCCAGTCGCCTCCAGATTGAGGGAAGTCCACGTCCCCTTTCGCACGAAGCCATGCGAAAGACGCAATGGGAATGACCGCGTAAAACAATCCGAATGCCGCTCGGGTGATGCTGTCAAACCCTTCCCACTTGGGTCCTACGGGCAAGAGGAAAGACAAGAAGAGCAGCATGAAAGTCCAAAACACACAAAGGAAGCCCAACAGAAAAGAGTTTGTCCCCATTAAAACAAAGGCGCACAGCGAGGTAAGGACTACAACAAAGATGCGGGTTGCCACATCTTTGGGGAGAAACATACATCCCCATTCCCACATGGCGGCAGCTGTGACCACAGTAAGCAATATTTGGGTGTAGAGGCCACCGGCATGTAAGCACAGCAGAACCAAGGGGGCCAACACCAGCGCGCTGAGAATCCTTAGGGTCAGATTACTCACTGTTTACTGACCTTGAACCAATTGGATGTGAGAAGCACTTGCTTGGCCGTAGCGTCGATCGCGCAGGTTATAGGTGGCGATGGCTTTTTCAAATTCGTCCACGGTAAAGGCCGGCCAAGGGACATCGGTGAAATAGAACTCGGAGTAGGCACTTTGCCAGGGAAGAAAATTCGACAGGCGCTGTTCACCACTGGTCCGAATAATTAAATCGGGTGGTGGCATATCGTGAGTATCCAAATTCTGCTCGATCATTTGCGGATTGATATCTTCAGGCTGAATATGGCCCGCTGCAATCTTTTGCCCAATCTTTTGCATGGCTCGGGTGATCTCATCTTGACCGCCGTAGGAGAGGGCCAAGGTCAGGCGCATTCCGTTCAGTCCTTGGGTGGCCTTTTGTACTGAAGCCAACAAGGTGCGAACGGTGAGCGGCAGACGTTGGGCGTTACCGATGCTGGAAAGTTGGATGCGGTTTTTTAAAAGCGTTGCTTTTTCTTGCTTGAGGTATTCCCACAACAGCTTCATTAAGCCTTCCACTTCTTCAGTGGGACGTTTCCAGTTCTCATGGGAAAAGGCATAAAGCGTGAGGTATGCAATGCCGGATTTGGCCGCGTGGGTGGTTATTTCACGCACCACTTTGGCACCCGCACGGTGCCCATAAAGACGCGGCTCGCTTTGGGCCTTTGCCCATCGACCATTGCCGTCCATGATAATTGCGATGTGTTTGGGCCGCTTTGAGTGGGTCATTTAACCATCCTGTAAAGATAACCGCGCGAGCATAAAGGACTAATTTGAACGACGCAACCCTTTCAATCTTCGCTCTTTTTCCGCTTTTTAGCCGCCTCAGCCATGGATTTGAGTTCTTCAAGGCTTATGGCCATGGTTTTTTCGACCACGCTGTCTTCGCCCTCATCTTCCAAAAGTGCTGGGGCGGTACTGGATGCAGGCTCCGGAGGGTTTAAATCGGGCAGCACCATCCCCAAAGATTCGCCGAGCTGAGAAAGCAAATCACGGGCATCTATGGCAAAACGCAGTTGGTTCACTGCGACCCATCCCAAAGAGGTTTGCCCTTCCGTATCTGAGAGCTCGATATCAGGGCACTGGGTCAAGGCGTCCAAAAAGTCAGGGGCCAACGACTTCAATTTTTGATGGACCTCGGCCGGGATACCAACGGACAGGGTGCGACGGCCCAGCAGTGTCGCCTCTTCCTCTTGCGTTTGCTGTGTGATGACGGCTTGTCCCAGTTGAAGGGGGGCACCCAAAATTTTGTGGATAATTTCCACGCTCAGGGTTTGTACATCTTCGAGGGCGGTGGCCACCAATAACCGCCTTTGTTGAAAGATTTGAATTAGTTTGCCGGCGAGTTCAGCCTCGGTGCTGGCTTGGGCCTGGACGAAGTGTTCTTCATAGGCTTGTTGTGCTGATTGCACACCAGCCTCTTCCCGTTGTCTTTTTTCGTTTTCTCCGGCCGTGATGATTTCCTGGGCATCTTGTTGAGCTTGATAAACCTGGCGATCGATCACCTTGCCCGTGCGCTTGGCAGTTTGTCTTGGTGCCGGAGAGGAGCTAGAGGGCTTTTGCGTACCGCCGCCGCGTTTAATTACTTTCGCCATGTGGCAATCCTATGGGTCCACGCCTAAGATGCGACCGATCTCTTCCAGTTGGGTGTCGAGTTGGGCATCCACCGCACCAGCTCCTGTTTGAATAAGCACGCCGCCTTGTTTCACAGAGCGGTCTACCCGAATGTCGATATCGCTGGCCCGGCCCAAGACGTTGATCAACCGACCTTTATGGGTTTTGAGCGTGGGGGCATCTAAAGGGTTGACGCGTAACCATACCCGATCGGCGTCCTTCACACTGGCAAGCGCATTGGCCACCAACTCTACGACAAATTCTTTGTTTTCTGTTTGTTCAGTGAGCAGCAAAGCTTTCGAAAGCGAGAGTGCTGCCGATACGCCTTGTTCTGACAGTTCAGCGTGAATGCGGTTTTCTAAATCTTGCACCAGTGCTTGTTTGTCGTCGAGCGCAGCGCGGCCCTCATTTTGCCCCTTTTGGGATGCGGCTTCGATCTGTGCGGCCACTTCATGATCGGCTTCGGCCAACATGTCGCGCACCAAACCACGTGCTTTATCCAAGATAAACGCAGCCTCTTCATGTACAGGTCCGGGTTTGTCTTCTGACATCAGCCACCCCCTTCTTCTGGCGTTACCAATGTTTCAGGACTGGTGGGCTGAATGACACCTTTGGCGAATTGAAAGAGCAGCAACGGGTTCTGTGATTCGCCATTGGCGTCAAAAACAATGTCACCCGTAACGCCTTCAAGGCCTTGGACGGTCAAGATGGCCTGTTGCAAGGTGGCGCGATTGGTCACACCCGTGTTCCCTTTGCCCTCCAAAACATGATGAAAGAGGCGCGCGGTATCATAGGCTTGTGCATCCAAGCGAGAGGGCGCGGAGCCCACGTGGCCTTTGAATGTCTCTACAAATTTTTGGACCATCGGTCGTGCATCGGTGCTGGAAAACCCATCAACAAAAAGGGCGCCCTCACCATTTTTACTGAGCCGTTGCGCTAACTTATCGTTGTTCCAGGTGGAGCCACCCAAGAGCTGAATGGGTCGTGCTGCCACATCGCCGGTGGTTTTTCGATAAATGTTCATGGTGCGACGATCTTGTGAAACGGGCACATCTTCGGCCACCAATGCGGGTACAACATATGAGACCGTTCGGGCTTGATCGGGGATGAGCACGGCATCGAAATCAACGATGGGTGGCACTTGATCTTTGCACCGTTCGAACGCCTTTTTGCGCCGGTAGCTGTCTTCCACTTCGAAAGCCGCTTTTCGGCAGTCCAGATATTCTTTTCGGCTTTCAATAAAATAGCGCCCCACCAGTTTTTTTGCTTCGGAGGTGAATGTGGTTTGCCCGAAGCCATAATCTTCGATGGCTGTGACCTCACCTTGACGGGATTGAACAGCGTTCCAAAAGGCATGCATCATGTTCAATCCGTACTGGTGCCTTGGGTAGACAATGGCAAAGCGACGATGCCCAAGGATATCCATAGAAATGTTGGCCAAGCTTTGTGCTTGTTTCTCAGGGGTGAGGCCCAAACGGAATACATACGGCCCCAGCAATGGCAGATTAGAACGGTGGGACAAGGAAATGAGGGGGACTTGATAGGCCTGCGCACGTAAGGCCACGGGCAAAGCGGTGTCAGGTGCCGGATCGCCAATCACCCCCATGACTTGGTATTTGTTCACCAGCTGATCCATGGCGGCCAATGCCCTTTGGGCGTCGCCTCGGGTGTTGAGGGTAATGAGGGTGATGGCGCCTTTGGTTTGAATGAGTTTTTTCCCGTCAAAAGGCACGGTGTCCATACCCAGACCCATTTGTACGGCCGTCAGAATTCGTTCACCATACGCTTTCAATGAGCCGGACATGGGTAACAACAAGCCAATGCGCCCCACTTTGACCTTTCCTTGCTTGGCCAGTCCTTTCTGAATGCTTTTGATGTCTGAAGCAAAACGCCCTTGGGGGAACTCGCGCATGTATTGGTCCATGACTTGTTGGGCGAGTATTTGATCTTGCAAATGAAGATGGATTTTGGCCATTTTCATGGAGAGAAGTTCACGCAAAACGGGCGGGGAGCGTTCTGTTTCGTAGAGTCTTCGCACGTCGGTAAAACCCACGTTATCTTCAAGCAGGCTTTCAAACTTCTGGGCGATTGTTTTTTGTTCCTGTAGGTCATCGCTGAAGCGGTGGGCCTGCGCGTAGTAACGGACGGCTTGTGCATTTTGAGATTTTTCTTCCAGTTCTTCGGCCAGTTCGAGCGCTTTGCTTTTGCTCTCAGCATCCCCACCTGCTTTTTCAACAATGGTGTCGAGCTGCGGGGCCGCAGAATCTGTGTTTCCTTGCGCCATTTGGGAGAGTGCCAACAGGTAGCGCGCTTCATCTGCAGCGGGGGTGTATGGGTGCTTGACCAAGAAAACCTCAAGAATTCTTTGTGCTTTCTCTGGTTGTTGGTGGTCCAAAAAGAGTCGGCCCAGCTCCACGTATGCCAAATGGGCGGCGGTGGTATCATGATATTTTTTGATGACTTGGGCCAGGAGGTGTTTGGCCGTTTCATCGTTTTTTCCTTGGCGGGAGTCCATGGCTTCTTTGAACAGGTCGTGTCCGGCCTGTTCGGCTGAAATTTCTACCCCGTTAACGGTGACCATGCGGCTGGATGGGCGGTAACTTTGGAGTAAAGCACAGCCTGAGGTCACACCCAGGGTGAAGGCCAACACCATGATCCACAAGGACCGCTTCATATGCATACCTCTCATTTTTAGCCTCGCGCCAGTTGGTGAGGATCGAGATCATAACGACTTAAGATTTTGTGCAAACTCATGCGATCGATGCCGGCTTGTCGCGCTGCGGCCGAAACATTGCCTTGATGTGCTTTGAGTAACAAGCGTGCATATTTTTCTTCGAAGTCTGCAATGACCTCAGCTTTTTGCGCTTTGTAAGCCGTTTGCATATCAATGTTGTGCACCACCGTTTGTGGGCCAGATTCGGCACTGCTTGCGGCGGATTGCCGTGGTGTGGGTTGCGGTACGGCTTCCCCAAGAACCACGGCGCGTTCCACGGCATTGCGCAACTCACGACAATTACCTGGCCAGGTGTGTTGCCTAAAAATATCCATGGAGCCCTCGGGCAGGTCTTCTGCCGCTTTACCCATTTGATGCAGGAAATGGTTGACCAGAACATCCAAGTCTTCGAGGCGCTCTCGCAGGGGGGGTAAATCAAGATTCACCACCGCCAAGCGGTAATAGAGATCTTCACGAAAAGAACCTTGGGCCACGTGGCGCTGCAAATCGCGATTGGTAGCAGCGATGATGCGCACATCGACATCGATGGGTTTATCACCGCCCACCCGTTGGATTTTTCGTTGTTCGAGTGCGCGCAGCAGTTTGGGTTGGAGCTCTAATTCCAGTTCACCCAATTCGTCCAAAAACAGGGTGCCGCCATGGGCCCGCTCGAAAGCCCCTTTGCGTTGACTCACCGCCCCGGTGAAGGCCCCTTTTTCGTGCCCAAAAAGCTCGGACTCAATCAGATTTTTGGGGATGGCAGAGCAGTCGATGACCACGAAGTTTTCGTCTTTCCGATTGCTTGCTTCGTAGATGGCCCAAGCGACGACTTCTTTGCCCGTACCGGTTTCACCTTGAATGAGCACGGTTGCGGGTGTGGTGGCTACTTTTTGAATGCGTGAAAACAAGGTGCGCATGTGCGCGGAACGGCCCACGGCTCCGTGGTATTCTTCGCTTTCAAATATTTTCTCACTGACCGTGTCTTCTAAAACATGAAATTCCGTTTCAAAATTGCCGAAAGATACTTTTTTTCCGGGGGCTAAGATGGCGTCCATGACACGAATGCCATCGATGAAGGTCCCATTGGTACTTCCAGTGTCTTTGATGCGAAAGCCTTTGTCCGTCACGGTGATTTCGGCGTGGGTGGCCGAAACGGTGTTGTCTTTGAGGACCCAATCGTTGCCTGGACCTGAACCGATTCGAACCTTCCATTGGTCAAACACCTCAGGGGGTCCAACACGGGGCACCAGTTTGAAAGTGGGACGGGTGACTGCCAGTGTGCCAGCGCTGCCCACCACCACCGTGGCTCCCCGGGTTATCGCATTTTCGGACATAGTCGCTCCTTTACAGCGGTGCAGCCGTATCTTACACGAAAACGCAGCAAGAAAAAGCTTTGTGTGTGCAACATGTTGACCAGGAGAAACATTTGGATGCCACAGAACGACTAAGGGCGCTTTTTGCCCCTGATGGGCCTTTAAAAGCCTATTTTCCCCGCTTTCAGCTCCGGGAAGACCAGCTCAATTTGGCTTTGAACATCATGGCCCAATTGCGTTCGGGGTCTGGACAGCTGGTGGTGGAAGCTGGGACGGGCACCGGAAAAAGCTTGGCTTATTTGGCCGCGGCCTACTGCGCTGAGAAGCGGGTGTTAATTTCGACAGGCACTTTGGCTTTGCAAGACCAGCTTTTTCAAAAGGATTTACCTGATTTCTTTGCTGCCCTCAGTGCGGCTGGAGAGCAGCCGCCCAATGTGGTGCTGATGAAAGGGCGCTCCAATTACCTGTGCCAGCATCGTTTGGCCACCCACGCACCGGGATTGCCCCTCATGGAAGAGGGAGGGGTGGATGAAATGGCACAGTTGATTTCATGGTCTGAGGTGACAGATACGGGAGATAAAGCCGAAGCACCCTTTATGTCTGAGAACTCTTTTTTGTGGCGGGAACTCGACGCACGTTCAGAGACCTGCTTGGGCAGGAAGTGCCCTGATTACAAAGGCTGTTTTGTGACCCGCCTGAGAGACCGAGCTCAAGAAGCGGATTGGGTGATTGTGAACCACGCCTTGCTCTGCGCGGATCGAATGCTGCGGATGCAAAGCCAAAAGCCTGGTCACGATTCTTGGGAAGAGCAGAGTTTCGGACAAATCCTTCCAGATGTGGATGCTTGGATTATTGACGAGGCTCATTTGCTTGAAGAAATCGCATCTCGACAATTTGGGTTTCAAATCTCATCACAAGGTTTTGGTCGATTGCATCGCGAGTGTGAAAAACACAAAGCCCTATTGGGGGCCACCACGCAGACCTCTTTGGCTGGTTTTTTTGAGTCCATGCAGCTCAGTTTTTGGACCATGCTGCATCCCTGGTCGCCCGACAGCCATCAACCAGAAGGACAGCTTTTGGCCGATGTTTACGAGGATTTTCAGCGTCGAGATTTTCATCATGATTTTCAAACCGCCTTTAAAGGCGTCATGGATGCCATTAAAGAAATGCAAAACAATGTTGCTGCCGACGACGAACTGCTCACGGTGGAAATAGGGAATCTTGAAAAGCGAGCGGCACGTATTTGGTCCGAAATGGACTTTACATTGTCTGATAAAGGTTTGGAATTGGGCTTTGTCTCTTACGGTCAACCGGAAGACGATCACATTAATTTAATATGTGCCCCCGTGGATGTCTCCCAAGTGTTACAAAATGCATTTTGGAATTCACCTCGGGCGTTCGTTCTCACCAGCGCGTCTATTTCTGTTGCCAACAAACTGGCACCTTTTTGTCGACGAGTGGGGTTGTTTCATCCTGAGACGCCTTCCACTGAACTGCAAACAGAGCTGTACCAATCACCCTTTGATTTTCAGGGGCGTTGTGGCTTGTATTGTCCAGAGGGGATGCCTGCACCCGACCATCCCGATTTTATATACCGTTACGATGACGAGGTGATGGACCTGATCGATTTGTCTTCTGGAGGGGCTTTCTTGCTGTTCACCTCTTATAGGGCCATGTCGGCAGCTAAAGACCGGTTGTCCCATCGCTTTTTACTACGCGGAATCCGTGTATTGGTCCAAGGCGAAAAGCCCAAGATGACCTTGCTGTCATTATTTAAACAAGAAAGTGAGCAGGGACCGGTGGTGTTGATGGCCACACATTCATTTTGGATGGGCGTGGACGTTCAAGGGAAAGCCTTGCGTTTGGTGGTCATGGACCGATTGCCATTTAAACCTCCAGTGGAACCATTACAACGGGCGAAAAGCCAATGGTTGCGTCGCCAAAACCGATCGCCCTTTAACGAATTAGCGTTGCCTCAGGCTGCACAAATCTTAAAGCAAGGTGCGGGTCGATTGATGCGACACGCTGAGGATGCCGGTATTGTTGCCATTATGGATGGTCGTTTGTCATCTAAAGGATACGGGAAAACCCTCAAGCGCTCCTTGCCACCCTTTAAAGCATTGCGCTCAATGCAAGAGTGTCAGTCGTTTTGGTATGAAGTGGTTTCGCCGGCTTTGGATTTACCCTTGCCACAGGATCAACTTATTTAAACAGCAGGCTTTTGGGGTTGTGCCGCAGCACTGTGATCAGCGCTTTTAAATCCTTGGCAAAGTCGGCATCATGCCAAAGCTGCCCTGCCGCTCCTTCTTTATTCTCTACGGCCTTCAAAAGTGTTTCTGCTCGGCGAGCAACACTTTCGAGGCGTTGAAGGGTTTGATCGGTTTGTTGTGCCAACGCCACCGCGCCTTGTGGCATTGTTAGGTTGGATTTTTCAAAGGCTTTCCAAAGTTCGTCTGCATGATCGAGCATTTGGGTCGTTTGCGACATGATCGTCCCGAATTCCTCCCCTTTATTTTTCTCCCATTCACGTACTTTCTTTAAGACGACGGGCAGAGACTTCAGGGTTTCTTGAGTTGATTTTCCATCCCCAAGTGCGACGGCCAACGCATCGATCACCGTGCGGCTTCTCAATAAAACCTGATTGAGATTGTCCATCAGTTGATTGCCGTCGGGGTCTTCTAAAAGTTGATGGCCTTGTTGAACGAGTTGGGTCATTTGTTCGATGGCAGCGATGAGTTCTTTACGGTTGTCTACCAAAAGGACATCGAGCACCTCCATAAAACCTGCTGCTCTTGCCAAAAGCAAATCGGACCTTGGCAGATCCACGCCGCGAACCTTTTCGCCGGGCTTCAAGGCGCGTTTACCTTCTCGAGGCTCAATGTCGAGGTAGTACTCCCCTAGAACACCCATGGTGGTTACATAAAAACGGGTTTCGTCAGAAAGGATTTTGAAAACATCGGGTTGTAAGGTGGCGGTGAGTTCCACCATGGGCCCTTCGGGGGCATCGGCTTGTCCCACAAATTGAACGTCTTGAACCCGCCCCACAGAAAGGCCGGACAAGCGGGCCAATGCACCGGCTTTTATGGGGCCTGTAAAATTGTATTGAATGCGCAATGGCGTACCGTCTCCCATTTGGCCTGGCCCGGTGATCCACCACAATGCTGTGGCTGCCAAGAGCGATAAACAAACAAAAAAGCCCCCCCGCCAATATGTTTTTTCTTCATCCATGATTTCTTGTAACCCTTGTGCTGGGAAAAAGCACATTAAATCATCGAATAAGTTTGCGGAAATAGTCTGTAAGTGGCTGATTAAAAAAGGGTAAAAATAACGGTCAACTTTCCGATGGCGCGGGAAAAATGATGTGACTAAATGGTCACTTCTTCGGAGGTCACATGATGCTGTTTCGTATGTGTTTGGTGGTGATGTTCGCAGGCTGTGGGGGGCCGGGTGGAGATTGGTCGCCCCTGGTGGTGAATGACGATGCACCTGCATCGGCGCCGAGTTTAACAGACGCAGGTCAAACACTTGCTGGGGAAGATGTTAGTGAAGTTGCGGTCGACCACAGCACAGACGGTGGCGGATCACGCTTTGAACCTGTTGTCGATGGAGGTCTTATTGAGGACAATTGGCCCGTTTTCGCAGGAGAAGTCCAAAGACGCTACCCCTCAGACGCTCTTTATTTACCTTTCAGTGATGGACAGATGGCCCACTGGAAAAACATCATGAACACGGTTGAGGAGAAACCAGATCCCGTCTTTATGAAGGTAGGTGCGTCTACTTTCGCTGGGCCGGGTGTTCTACATTGTTTAGATAACCCAGAAATTATTTCACTGATGAGTGAGGCCCAGGCCGAAGCCATAACGCATTTTTCTGCTGGAGATGCGGGAGGGGGGAGCCCGTTTGATCGAGCCTCTTTGGCGGTGATGTCTGGTCGTACCGCGGGATGGGCTATCAGCGGAACGCCCTCGCCGCTGACGCAAGAGATTGAGGCCATCGACCCACAAATGGCTCTGGTTGAATATGGGACCAACGACATGAATATGGGGCTTACCCACGCCAGTGCCATGTGGGGTTTTTACGACAACCTCAACGCCTTGACCGAGTCATTGATGGCTCAAAATATCCTTCCGGTTCTGCATACCATTCGTCATCGCGCCGATTCGCTCATGGCTGGCCAATGGGTACCCACCTATAACGGCATCATTCGGGGACTTGCCCAAAAGCACCAAGTTCCGTTTATTGACCAATATAATGCGCTGGCTGTTTTAAGTGACGATGGCTTGGTGGGTGACGGCGTTCATGCCAGCACGCTCGCTTCGAACCCTTGTGATTTCACCGATTCGGGGATGGCTTATGGCACCAACCGTCGCAATGAAACGACATTAAAATGGATGGCGGATTATTTTCAGGATTGGCAGGATGGCGCCAGCCCCGCTGAGTCACTACCGCTTATTCCTAATTTAGGCGATCACGAGCAACCCATTGGTATCGACGGTTTTCCTTTTTATCACGTAGGGAACACCGCGGATTCAACCACTTCTGAAATTAATACCTACGATGCCTGTGATAGAGACATTGATGAATCAGGCCCAGAGGTGGTGTACGAGTTCAATCTTTCGGCGCCTACAGCCATGCGGTTGTTGATTTTCAGTGACCCAGGGGGGGATGTGGACATTCACTTGCTTGAGGCCCCTTTTGATGGGGATGCTTGCTTGGCACGGGCGCATCGGCAATTGGAGGGGACTTTAGCTCCTGGGACTTATCGATTGGTTGCTGATTCCTATGTCTCTGGGGACGGGGCTCAAAGTGGCTCGTATCTCTTGGTGGCTCTGGAATGCGCCATGGGCGACGAAAGTTGTGATGACCCGTTTTAGGGCGTTTGCCCCTTGTGGCTCCATTGGAATTTTGCCGGCACAAAAATAGGGCGAAGCACGGTTTTCTGCTAAAATTGAAGAGGAATTGTGAAAACGACTTTCAATGAGCGCTGCTAGGTTTGAATCAACGTGCTAAATAATGAAAAATCATTGAAAAACAGATGCTTAATGGCTTTACTGCCCTGTTTGTGGGTGTGTTTGGGTTGTCCACCGGCGGAAGAGGAGCAACCGCCTCCAGAGAACACCGTTTTCCCGGGAAAAGAAGGCCAGCCTTGTAAAGCCGATCTCAGTTGTGATCCGGGCCTGACTTGCGTTCTTTCCGAAGGACAAGACATCTGTGTTCCGACACCACCGGCCCCAGATGCAGGGGCTGTGAGTCAGACCGTTGATGCGGGAATACCGGCATTGTTACGAGAAGACGCGGGAAACCCCTCAGGCCATACAAACCACTCCGCCGATGCGGGTGTCGTGGTAGAGGCGACATCTGAAGATGGGGGCGTGGGGCCCATCGGCTCCTTTGTGGATGAAAATGGCGGGGTTTTGGTGGTTTCCGGTTTTCGTCTCGAGATTCCCGCCGGCGCATTGAGCGAAGGGATTCACATCCACGTGTTGGCCAGTGAGCATACGCTTGAGGAGACCTCGGCAACCTACTCGTCGCTCTTTAGATTCGAGCCCACCGATATCAATTTGGCTGCACCGGCTGAGGTGAGTATCACTCACGTGGGTGAAGATGTGAATGCCAGCTTATTTGCAAAAAACGAGGCAGGCGATTTTGAGTTGTTGGGCGGGGTTTCCACTGGCCTCGTCTTAACCCAGAAGATCAGTCGCTTGACCGACCTCATCGTCGGAGATGGCACAGAGTACGCGGTGATGGGGGATCGGACCACCGCTCGCGCCGTTGTGGCCCATGGCGACAAAACAGATTCGACCTCCGGAGTGGGCATTCAGGTTCAAGTGGCAGACCAAAAGGGCACGCCAGTGACGGATTTGGCAAAGAATAACTTTCGTTTTGTGGAAAATAACCAGAGCATTAATTGGCCCGTTGCCAAACTGATTCGCAAGCAGCCCGATCGTATTTTCGTTTCCCTCATCCTAGACTTTTCCTTTGAAGAAATGGAGCGACGACAATCTCTCGTAGAGGCGACGAAGCACATGCTCCAAAAGTTTCACGCCATGGGTGCCTTGGTGAGCGTTGAGATCACCACCATTTCCCGTGATGACCCTCCTTACGTGGCCCAACCTTTCACTTTGGCCTACCGAGACTTGGTCGATTATAACCCGGTTTTGGATAATCTGATCAGCCAGCCGCCACCCATCGATGCCACAGGGAGGAATGTGTACGGAGCGCTGTTGGCCGCTTCAACGTCTTTAGATTTCGCGGTGACGGCATTTCAGGAACAAAACGACAACGGACCATTGGTCGATCGCCACGTCGTCATGATCACCTCAGGAAGCGACACCACGGGCCTGCATTCAGAATCAGAGACAACCGCAATAATGAACGATGAGACCAAGGTCTGGGTGCTCAAGGTGCCTACTGTGAGTGGCAGCGCTGATTTTCCTGCTTGGTTCGCGCCCCATCGCATCATTGAGTTAGACACCGATCTTATTCTGGCCAGGGAAATGGCACTCACAGCGTTTCGGATTCAGCAACACGCTTTATCTTCGTATTGGTTGGGGTACTGCTCGCCCAGTCGTTCAGGTTTGGTGGCGACAAAAGTTGAAGTGATTGGGAGCAGCGTTAGCCATGGCTCGACCTTTGAGTTCAGCGCCAATGGGTTTTCAGACGGATGCACGGCGGACATTTTAGATGGCGCTTGTGAAAATAAAATGTGCGGTGGGTTTGGCTGTGGGGGATGTGATGAGCGTGGTTCCTCGTGTCAAACCGACACTGGTCAATGCCTTAGTTTTTGCAGCCAGTCTTGCGAAAATGCGGGCCATTACGTCAATGAGTTCGGATATCGCCAATCGTGCTTTCATGAATGCGATCAAGATTTCATTGAAACCCCTGCAGATAACTGCCCTTATCTTAGTGATACCAATTTGGTAGATACCGATGGAGATGGTGACGGTAACCCGTGTGATGACGATGACGACAACGATACTTGGGAGGATGATGAAGATGACTGTCCTTTGGGCCACACCGATTGGACGCCTTTCACCACCACTGATTACGATGCCGATGGCTGCTTCGATGACGGTGAGGATCTTGATGACGATAACGACGGGGTACCAGATGTGATCGATGGGTGCCCTTATGGCGCGAAGAATTGGACTTCGGACGTTACCACCGACTACGACAGTGATGGATGTAAAGACGACTTGTTCGAAGATCTGGATGATGATGATGATGGTATTACCGATGCCGTTGATAAATGTCAGCAAGGAATCCCGGGTTGGGTCTCCAATGGCGAAGAAGATTACGATGGTGATGGTTGCCGAGACATCGATGAAGACAGTGACGATGATGATGATGAGATTGAAGATGCCGCCGATGATTGCCCGTTGGGTGAAACTGCGTGGTACTCCAATGGAACCACCGATAATGACGGTGATGGTTGTAAGGATGACAGTGATGAGGATTTAGACGATGATAACGATTCTCTTCCTGATGTGGAAGATAACTGCTCCAGCGGTCTGTTCGGGTGGACCTCTAATGGTGAAACCGATTACGACCTGGATGGCTGTAACGATGAATTTGAAGATGATGACGACGATGGCGATTTGCGGCCAGACGCCGAAGACCTATGCCCAAAGGGTTTGATGGACTGGGAATCCATGGAAGAGAATGATGTGGATTTAGACGGTTGCCACGATGAGGAAGAAGATCTCGATGATGACAACGATGACATCCCAGACGTCTCGGACAATTGCGCTTATACGCCCAATAAAGATCAGAAAAACAGAGACCATGTGGTTGATGACTTAGGGAACGCATGTGACGATGATGATGACAGTGACGGGGTGCCGGACGAGGTGGATGATTGCCCCGTGGGTTTGGTCAACTGGGCCGCAACGGCGGTGTTCGATGGTGATGGCGATGGCTGTCGAGACCAAAAATTGGTTAACTTTATTTTGGACCAAAAAAATGACTTGATCACCCAAGACAGCAGTTTGGACTTGGTTGAGGGTGATATTTTCTTTCAAACCATGGATCCCAGCGCGCATGCCGAAATTATCAGCTACCGTATGAGTGGTTTCGACGTTCAGGTCCCGTTGCTGCTCAGAGCCACATTATATCGTTTTGAGGAGAAGCCCAGCTCAGAGACTGGATGGGATTTTAACATGAACGAGGGTAATAAGCTCTACGTCGAAGATATTGGCTTGGCCCCTGAAGATACTTATTTCGATGTCTCCATGTCTGAGCATCCGTGGGTGCACAATGAATATGATTTGGGTGTGGTGATAGAGGTTCTTGGTCAGGCGGCAGTTTCCGCTGAAGGCGATATTTTATTACAGACGGTTTGGGCTGATCCTGGCACCGTGTTTGGGGCAGTGGCGGTGACATTGTCCAACCAGTATACCGATGGCTTTGCGGGAGATGCACGAGGCCGCCTTGAAAATACGGTGGCTGATGTCCCGTTTCGGCTGTACGATCGCCCCGAAGAAGACCTAGATGATGATAATGACGCCTTATTGGATACCGAAGATAACTGTCCACAGACGCCGAATGAAACCCAAGAAAATAACGATTATGACGCCTTGGGAGATGTGTGCGATGACGATGATGACAATGACGGCGTTGAAGATGGAAATGATGATTGCGCCCAGGGCATTATTGATTGGACAGCGAACGAAACCACAGACAACGATGGTGATGGCTGCAAGGACGATTCAGACGAAGACCCTGACGATGACAATGATGCGGTCCCTGACAACCAAGACAACTGTCCTTTGGTGGCGAACCCGTTACAAAGCAATGTAGATTTTGACGCTGATGGTGATGCTTGTGATTTCGACAGTGATAACGATGGGATCTTTGAAGAAGATGACTTGTGCCCACAGGGCGTGGTCGGGTGGTTTTCCAACCCGCTAACGGATTACGACCAGGACGGTTGTTTAGATTCTAATGCCGAAGACCCGGACGATGATAACGATGGTGTTCTCGATGTGGACGATTTGTGCGCCAAAGGTATCCTTGATTGGCCCATCGATCCCGAAATCGATGTTGATTTAGATAACGATGATGATGGATGTTTGGATGACTCAGAAGAGGATCTAGACGACGATAACGACGAAATCTGTGATGGGGAAAATGCAGTGCTTGGCGTTTGCGAGGCGGGTCCCGACAACTGTCCTTTAGCTGCCAACAACGTTCAAATAGATACGGATGGTGATGGGGCCGGTGACGCCTGCGACCTCGATGACGATGATGACGGTATTGAAGACGAAATCGATAATTGCCCGCAAGGCCTACTCGATTGGGATGGCGGTGGACCTGATGATGCAGATGCAGATGGTTGCCACGACACAATTGAAGACAACGATGATGATAACGATACCGTCGATGATGACACGGACAACTGTTTAGAAGTGGCGAACACAGAACAGTTAGATCGTGACGGTGATGGGGCGGGGGATGCCTGTGATGGCGATGACGATAACGATGAAGTGGACGACGAGTTAGATGCTTGTCCTCAAGGAGAAATCGGTTGGTCCTCCTTCGAATTCAGTGATTACGATGCAGATGGCTGTAAAGACGATGGAGAAGATCTTGATGATGACAATGACGGTATCGTGGATGAAGATGATAACTGCCCGAAAGGAATAAAAGGCTGGTTGTCGGATGACACCATTGACGTAGACCAAGATGGCTGTCGTGATATTGATGAAGATGATGATGACGATAATGATTCTGTCCCAGATGATACGGACAACTGTTTGGTTGTGGCCAATACAGATCAAGATGACCGAGATGACGATGGCCAAGGGAATGCATGCGACCAGGATCAAGATAACGACTCTATTCCTAATGATGATGATTTGTGCCCCATGGGAGAGATTAACTGGACACCAACGGCGGAGAACGATGTCGATTCCGATGGATGCCTGGATGGGGTGGAAGATAACGACAGTGACAATGACGACATCCCTGACGATGATGATAATTGCCCCTTTGCTGCGAATGGCGCTCAAAACGATCACGATGGCGATGGCCTGGGAGACGTCTGTGACCCGGATGTGGATGACGATGGCGTACCCAATGAAGATGATGCGTGTTACGCCGGCTTCACCTCTTGGTCTTCCCAACCTTCAACGGATTTAGATGGAGACGGCTGTCGTGACGCCGATGAAGATGACGATGACGATAATGATGGCGTGGATGACTCAGAAGATTTATGTCAACAGCCCAACGATCCGCATTGTGAAGCTCGAAGCTGTGAAATAGTAGGTGCCGCTTTCGAACTCAGCGCTTTGACACAAACGGGTGAACGGTTCGTTATCAGCCAAGGGCTGTCTGAAGAGGAAAGATTAATTAACGATACCTATACGGGCTTGATGTGGTCCGGTTGTCCTTCAGGGCTCAGCGGTATGGATTGCGCTTCTGGTTCATTAATGCCTTACGCTTATCCAGCAGCGACTGGGTATTGTGAAAACATGAACCTGGGCGGCTACGATGATTGGCGGCTGCCAAATGTTCATACCCTCAATGGTTTGTTGACTTATACTGAGCCTCTAGGGGCACTGGATACGACAGCCTTCCCCATGGGTGACCTTTTAGGACATTACTCCAGTAACACTTATTTGAACAATATGGACACCTGGGTTTGGGTACAAGATCAAGGGACTGGCGCGGTGTTCGCCTTGGCGCAATCTATGCTGGGTGATTATGCATTGCGTTGCGTGCGAGAAAGCGATGCATTCCAAGGACCAACGGCCGGCACGCACTGCGTTTATAAGTCTGTGAATCGCACATTGCCCTCCAGCGTAGAGGAGCCAGTGGTGGTATTTGAGTCTCACAATGTGATGTTTCAAGGCTGTGTCTCCGGTTACGCGGGCGAGGTTTGTGAGGTCAATACCAACGGCTCTGAAGAAGCCACTCGCATGACCTGGACAGAGGCCTCGGTTTATTGCGAAAACTTGAATTGGGGCGGTTTTGAAGATTGGGTGTTGCCTGGTGTTCATGATGCGATGGCTCTGAGGGTGTACGGTGAAGAATCTGAAAATGAACTGGCAGCATTAATGCCTCACCCCGATAATGTGTCCTTATGGAGCGGTACGCTCGTGGCTGCCAACCCTGACACCCAAGCCTGGCGCATTGAATGGGGCGCTATGGTGGTGCACACCATGAACACAACCAGTTTGGGGGCCGCACGTTGCGTTCGGCCCATGGGTCAAGACGAGGCTGAAACACCTTCTGTGCTGGATGCGGGACCGCATGCTGACTCGGACGCGGGTGCATCAAGCCCCGATGCCAGCGACTAATAGGCGCTATTTGGGTAGGGACTCTTGATTCGGCTCTTCGGATGGGGAAAGGGCATCGTTGCGATGGGTGTTTTGAAGCGGCGCCAAAATCGCTTCGGCCACCAGCCGATTGCCTTCAGGCCCCAAGTGAATGTTATCCCAATAGACACCACTGACTTGTTTTTGAACAAAGATATCAGACAAGTCGATGAGTCCCTCTTGCCTTCTAAGTTGCTCGTAACCAGATGCGAAAAATGCACGCAGTCGTGTATCTTGTGATTGATAAGTTTGGCGCTCAAAAGCACTGACATGTCCCGCATTCACTTCGATCCCAGACAACAGACATGGTTGGAGATAATGAAAGACTTGAAAACCGTAGGCATCTCCCAGCTTTCTCACAAATGAAACATTATTCATGAGGTTTGTCACCGACTGCACTAAGGCAGCAGTGTCATCTTTGTTTAGCGCAATGGGAGCAAGCTGTTCTTGGTTAGACGTACTTTTAATTCTTGAAGTTACGGCGGTGAGTAAATTACCGAGGTTCGATTGCATCAATAGTTTTTGGATGAATGGACCTTTGCGCCCTTCGATACCGTGTTCATGGCGCTGGTAAAATTGTTCGTAGCCAGGCTGTTCAACCGCACCTGCGCTAAGATCGTTTGCCCCGTGGTAGAAAATAACAACATCCGGTTTATGTCCATCAATGAGCAGTCGTGACAACCGTAAGACTTCTTGAGAGGACACGTAAGCTGGGACACCAAAGTTAAAAAATGAATACTCATCCTCGATATCTGCCGCATCGAGCAGTGCCGGGATCGTAAAAGAATCCTTTACACCGGTTCCCCAGACCGTGGAGCCACCAAATACAAAAACCTTTTTCCGTGTTGAAGCGGGTTGAGGGAAAGGGCCGCGCATGTTGTTGCGAACGTTGATGGTGCTGGATGTGTGGGGTTGAGGCTCCCACAGGCCAATCCGGTATTTGGCCCGTGCTTTCCGATCCTCCGCCACGTAATCTTTAATCCATGGTTCATGGCCGGCATGACTGCCTTGCAGGTAACGCGAAGGAACAGCGCCGGTATCACCAGGGGCGACAACGCCTTTGATTGCAAAAATAACGCCTGCACCGAGTTCCAAGAAAATGAGAATTCCGATGAAGATGGTGATGTTGATGGCAATGGTTTGAACAAATTTCACGATATCGGTTTTTATATTAGGGGGCCCTTTATTGTCAAAGGGCCTCACTGGCGCGAAATGGCTTCGATAAACAGGTAACTGAGGTGAAACCCTTGCTCGATGGGCCCTTTGTCCATACATTTTCTTTCTTGAAAGGAGTGTTTCCCATGAGTCTTGCCCTATCAGTCATCACGGTCACCATGTTGCTGTGTATGGGGGCCAAGCTGGCCCTTAACCGGCTCAATGCGATGCATGTTGCCGCTTTGCGGAGCAAGCCGCCGCATCGTTTAGATGGGTTAATGGATGAGTCTACATGGCATAAGTCCACTGACTACAGTTTAGCAAAAAGTGATTTTGGAGTGTGGACGAACCTGTATAACACCGGCTTGGGTCTATTGGTTTTGATTGTTTTTTTACCTTGGTGTTACGGGGCTTGGTCCGGGGGAGCACAAGCAGGGCCTTGGCGTGAAGCACTTGGTGTGGTGGCGGTGTTAATCCTTTTGGGCATACCAAGTTTGCCCTTTGAGTGGTTTCAACAGTTTCGATTGGAAGAGCGCTTTGGTTTCAACAAGTCGACTCAGAAACTCTGGATGACGGATCAAATCAAAAGCCTTCTCGTGGGCTTCATGCTCATGCTGGGAATTATTGGAGGCTTGCTGTGGCTGCATGGTGTGTTGAAGTCCATCTTGCCCCAAACTTGGTGGTTGGTGGCCTTCGGTGCGTTCTTTGCTTTTCAGCTTCTTATGATGGTCTTGTGGCCGATATTAATCTTACCGCTATTTAACAAGCTTGAGCCTTTGCCCGAAGGCGAACTGAAAACCCGGTTAATGGCATTGGGCGAACGCACCGGTTTTGCAGCGAAAACCATTGAAGTCATCGATGGCAGTAAACGCTCAGGTCATTCCAATGCTTTCTTTACTGGATTTGGGCGTTTTCGCCGCATCGTCTTATTCGATACGCTCATTGAGCAAATGACCACTGAAGAACTCGAGGCAGTATTGGCCCATGAGATCGGTCATTACAAATGCGGCCACATCCCAAAAAGCTTGGCGTTGTCTGCGGTGATGGGGGCGGGTGGTTTTTGGTTCATTTCTTTTTTGACCCAAAGCGTTTGGTTTTATGAACAATTGGGTTTCGGTGTGGCCTCACAAGGCCGGTTGGGCCCGGTGATTTTAATTTTATCTGTGGCCGCTGGGGCTTTCACATATTGGTTTTCACCCTTGAGTAACATTCTCTCACGCAAAAACGAATACGAAGCAGATGCTTTCGCTAAAAACGCGGTGGGGGGGCCTGACGAACTGTGTTCAGCGTTGCGCAAGCTCCACGTAGAGAATCTTTCGCATCCTTTGCCTCATCCGCTTTATGCGACGGTGTATTACTCGCACCCGAGTTTGTTGGAGCGGGAAGCGGCCTTGTTAGATGATATTCTATAGACGATTATTGCGAGATCTTTTGAGCATCTAGGCACAAACCATCACTTGTGCCTTCACGCCATGACAAGCAAGGTATCCAAGTGCTATAGTTGCTCCATGCTGGTCAGGGTTACAGGTTTATTCGTATTTTTTATCGTGGTGATCTTGCCTGCCGGCTGCTTTAAAGAAGAGCCAGGTTTCAGTGAAAATGTTGCGAAAGAGCGGCGCGAGCCAGGGACTGAGAATGTTTCCCATAAACCATTTATTTGGGATGCAGGATTTTCTAGTGAGCTCCCTGACGGGCACGTGCAATTGGTAAGCGACTCTGGGCCTGCACATCCCTGCCTGCCGGATGGTGGTGATGAGTTAATGGTGAGAAGTGATGCAGGCCATAGTTTTTCAGATGCGGGTGATTTTGATGAAGGGGATGCGGGTGCTGCCATCACGATTTGTGACATATACGAACAAGTTTTTCAGGCCGCAAATTGTATTATTTGTCACCGCCCAGCGGCGATTCTTAATGGTGGTTTGAATTTGCTTCAAGGTGCATGGGAAGCCAGCTTGGTCAATGTCACTTCGAATCAATATGGTGAGACATTGGTTGTGCCTGGCGATCCAGAGAACAGCCTTCTGTACAAAAAACTCTCCGGTGATTTACCTCTTAATGGGAGTCTGGGAGACCCCATGCCATTAGGGGCATCCATGATTTCTGAAGATATGTTACAGTTGGTGCACGATTGGATTGCTCACGGTGCCAGTTTGGACTGTGAGCCCGGCGTGGGTGCTTGGGACCCAGGTCCAAACACTTTAAATCAGGCTTCTCTATTTCAGTGTAATGGCGATGAGGGATCATCCCCACCAAGAATCCGGCGACTTGAGCGCAAAGAATGGACCCATGCGGTTGGAAAGCCATTCACGGAAACGACCTGGGGCTCGGTGGCACGCAATAACCCTTTCGATGCGTCCGAGCATTTTCCGTACAGCACCTATGCAAAGGGGGTTTCAATCGATGAAGCAGTTTTAGGGTTGTATTTAATGGTCATCCCCGAAGCGGGAACGAATTGGGCCCAAAAAGATCCAGATGTCCATCAAGGTGACTTAGGGGTTAGAGCATACGACCCGTATAACGATGACTCACTTCATTGTATGTTCGACAGCGATGTTCATGAACTCACGGATGAATGTAAAAGTTATTTTGTTGACCGGTTTTTAGAAAAGGCAGCCTTGTTTCGCACACCTCGTACAGATGAGTACTTTAGAGCGCGTGCACACCTCGAAGAATTACTTTTAATGGAGATTGGTTCTGATTCGGATGCTTCACGCAAAAGAACACTGCAGTTATTCGCATCAGCTATTTGGTTAACTGTCGGTGCACTGTACAAAACCGAAATAGGTGATCCAGCAGACATGAGCGATGAAAGACGGGTTTTGACCAGCGAAGAGCTCGGCCGTGCTTTGGGCGCGTTATTCAGCTCTTTCCCTCCAGGAGCCTCGGGGCTTTATGTGGACGAAAAATATACTGCACCACCAAATGGTTATTGGCCTGAAATTCAAATAGCCGTGGCCAACGGAGATATTCAAAACTCTCAAACCCGTAACGAAATTATTAATTTGTATTTTGGTGGCATTGATGGACCGCCCACACGAACAGATGCTGGGTTGGAAGAGCCATACGCCCCAAGAGAAGATTTGCGGTTGGATCACAGCCTGAAAAGGCGTAGTGCCAGGGGGGAATACTGGTTGAACTCTAAGGTTCAGGATTTTTTTAGAGAATGGCTAGATTATGACAAAGTAGGTTTGATTTTTAAAGATACGCCACAGGCCACTTCGATCTATTGGGAGGAGGGGCAAACCCATAGTCGATACCATCCTATCGCTTTCACGTACGAAAATTTGGTTTACGCTCGTCGTTCTGATGGGGGTGACGAAGCGCTTTTGAAAGAGCAGCTCGACGATACCATTGCACGCATTGTGATAGAGGATACGCAAGTTTATCAAAATTTATTAACTGCCAATCATAATTGGTACATCGCCTCCAATGTGGCAATGCTCAATGATAACCCACCTCTCCCAGAAAGTTGTACCGACGATGAGGACTGTGCAATTTTTCATTGTGATGTTACCCTGGGGGTTTGTGCGGACAACCAAACAGGTGCCACATCGGGGGCTTGTATCGGAGATATTTGTCTTGGTGATGCTTGTTTGGATGATGATGGACAACCCGATGACTGGACTTGCCAGCCTTATCCCATTTGTGTGGAGATGTTGGTTGAGCCCAGGAGATGTGGCGTTAGAGGCGCAGATACTTTGACCAGTGCGAACCTTATGTACAACCATGAAATCGACGTCCCTACCACAACAGAAGGGCGTTGGGTGGATCTTCCCGCAAACCAACGTAGCGGGGTGCTCACACATCCAGCGTGGTTGGCAGCCCATGGGGGCAATTTTGAAGATGGTCCAAGTGCTATTTATAGGGGTAAATGGGTTCAGGAAAACCTTTTGTGCGAAATGGTACCTCCGCTTGAATTTGTAACTGTCGAAGCACAATTAATTGCCCGTCACCCTGGTAAATCTGCAAGACAGCGAATAGAAGAGAGCATTGAAGGGCTGCTCCCATTGCCGGACGGTGGGCTCACCAATCATTCAGCCGAACAGCCCTATATCACCTGTCTGGCATGCCACTCCAAAATGAACGCCTTGGGTAAGCCTTTTGAGGCATACAATCACGCAGGCTTGTTGCGAGCGAGCAACCATCAGGATGAACGGTTTGGCGATGGCGTTGTTCTCAAAGGTTTTCCTGGAGAAGATGAGGATATCACAGTAAATGGCGCTATCGAATTAAGTTTATTGCTCGCAAACTCCTCTCACGCAAAGCGTTGCTTTTTACGCCAAGCTTTTCGCTATTTTATGGGGCGAGATGAAACCCTCGCAGACGCTTGCGCTTTAGAGGCAATGGAGCAGGCATATGACGAAGCTGGTTCATTCAAAGCTGCGTTAAAGGCGCTGGTTAATAGTGACGTTTTTTTGTATCGCGACTCTAACTTTGAAGAAGGAGGTCCGCCATGAGCATGTTATTTCGTTCGAGACTTCCTTATTTGAAAACGTCAAAAACAGATTTTTCGCGCCGTCGTTTTTTACGTTATCTTGGTGTTGGTGCGGGTTTAACACTTTTAGATCCTACTTCGAACCCTTTCGTGTTCGCAGCGGAGGCCTTAAGTTTTGTGCCTCGACGATTCGTTTTTGTTTTGGAGGGGAACGGAGCCGAGCCCGTCAATTTTCTTTCGCAGGAAGGTCGGGCTGCTCTGAATGTGGCAGCGGATGCCAGGTGGTTTCATCAAGCGTACCCAACGACTTCGGCGCCCCTTGTTTATGAAACAGATTTTTCAACGGCGCCCGGTTTGTCATTGTTGGGTGATGGTCATGATTTGATTCATAAGTCTGCCGTTGTTTTAGGGTTGTCCAGTTTGATCACCGGCGGTGGTCATACGGCTCATCACGGTGCGTTGGGTTGTAGCCGTTCTTCTACTGGTAGCCCTGGAGGTCGTACCATCGACGCATTTTTAGCTCAATTGCCGAAGGTACGACAAGCGAGCCCGTTTGACGCCATTCGGCTGGGAATCAGTGGTACGTCTCAATCGTTGAATTATGATACTTGTGCCTACGACGTCGGTAAGGCAGCAGCATTGATATTAGATCCTGTTTTAGCATTTGATTCTTTGTTCGGCTCTGCGACTTCTTTGGGGGAGGCTGATTTTGCCGCCCGAACTAAAATGTTAGAATTTGGTATGGCTGATGTGGACGCATCCCTCAGTTTATTCTCTATTGGCTCCGCAGAGAGAGCTAAGTTGGAGGGGTATTATCAAGCGTTGACGAACTTAAAGGAAAGGCAGAGTGTCCTGCTCAGCAAAAGAAATGATTTGCTGACCCATTTGCCTCCTTTGCCAACGGCCCCAGGCAGTGCCACGTCGCCCAACTACTACACGTCGCAACTCAATGGGTATGATCTGAAATTAGATCGACTCCGAGCCCAGTTTCACTTGGCGGAAAGTGCTCTTAAAAGTGGCCTGACCAACGTGGTGGTTATTGGGTCTGGTACGGGGACTGCCCATTTTAATGTTCTTTATCCATCCATCAATCAAAGTGTAGCGCGTCATGAGCTGCATCATAAATCAAGTTACGATTCTGATCTCGTCCAGGATATTCACGCAGTGACCCACCAGCATTTAGAGCTGACCATTAACCTGGCAAAGGCTTTGGATTTAATTCCGGAAGGTAACGGTACAATGTTGGATCACACAATCATCGTATTCATGTCCGACAATGGAGAACAGCATCATTCCACGGGAAGTGATTGGCCCTTGCTGGTGATGGGGGGAGGCGCATTAGGGTTGCGTACTGGCGGGAGGACTTTAATTTATCCTCACATTAATTACGAAATAGGACGAAGACAGGTTTCGAATTTTTTCAACACATTGGGGTATTGCGCCGAACAAAATTTGAATGACTTTGGGAAAGAGGGTGTGAATAGATTTCATCAAGGGCCGTTACAAGAATTATTGACCTAGCGGAGACAGGAACAGTCGTGTCAGCAAAGTGAGGATTCCCGTATTTTATAATCGTTAACTGAACCCTCCCATATAATTTGCCCCATTTGAATGACTTTAATTTTGAGGGTCATGGCGTTCAGCAGTTGTTGATCGTGCGTGATGAGTCCCATACCTTGTCCTTTATTTTGTAGATCAGCCAATAGTTCGGTCATTTGCTGTCGGGCCGCGGGGTCCAAATCGGTAGTAGGCTCATCGAGCATCAACACTTTGGGGTTTTGTAAAAGCGCGCGCCCGATGGCCACTCGTTTGCGTTGTCCAGGGGTCAACGATGTTGGGAACTGCTGTAGCAGGGGCTGCAGGCCGAGCTCTTCAACGCGTAATTTAAAATGCTCACTCTCCAGTACAGCTTTCGCTTGCGTCCGTTTGCGGAAAGGAAAGAGCAGGTTGTTTTGGACGTTGAAGTCGTCGAACAGATTGGGGAACTGCGGCACAAACATGATGTCTTTTCGGAGTTGGGTCCACAGATGGGCGGGACTATCGGGAGAAAGTTCGATGGCTTCACCGTGGGCGTGAAACGTAATGCGCCCTTTTTGAAAAGGAAACAAACCCAATGCACATTGGATGCTGATGCTTTTGCCCGCACCGGATGCACCTACGATGGCGATGGGCGCACTGAAATCAAACTCGGCATTAAAGTTATCGAGAAGCGTGCGATCATTCACCCGGCAGTGCAGTTGTTCAATCACCCAACGCATTTAAAACCCCAACCGCAGCCAAACAAAATCGATGAACAGGTTCACAAATAAGATGAGTAACACCCCACGAACCATGGCTTGGGTGGGGGAAAACCCGGTGGCGGTGGTTCCATGGCCCACGAACAAGCCCGACCGCAATGAAACCCAATAAATGGATTGCCCAAACGCGGCGTTTTTGATGCAGCACAGCAGCACGAGTTCACGAGAAATGGCATCGGGGCGAAAAAAGCTTTGCGGCATAATTCCGTGAAAGCCATACATGACCACCATGCCTGCCAGTTCCCATACCACGGTGGACAGCAGACCCAGCCCCACTGCACCGAAAGTGAGGGCCAACCCCATTGGGGCACACCAGCGGGCGCCGGGGTTTTGTTTGTACAGGACCAAGGCGTCCAAGCTTTGATTTTGTCGCATGAGTGCAAGTTCTGCTGCAAAGGCCGAGCCGACTTTAGACATCAGTGCCAAGGCCACCACCAAGGGGCCAAAAGATTTAAAGGCGAGCACAATATATTCGGGCCCAATGAAGCTTTGATCTCCTAAAAGGGCTTGCGCCTGAAACGCTGCTTGTTGGCAAAAGGCCGCACCGGCAAAAAAAGTTACACCGGCCACAATCCAAAAGGCGCCGTTGCCCACTTGGCTGAGCCGTTGCCAAAAAGATTTTTCGCCCAATAACTTTGGATTGAGTTGTGCACGCAGGGCGGTGCGCCAAACTTTTTGGGCAAGGGAACTCATAGGGTCTCCAGGGCGGTGAGCACAAAGTTGAGAATGCAAATCAGAAGGGTGCTGATGGCGGCCGCACGGCCCACACCTTTGCCGACGCTCAATGGATCAAAACGTTGGGTGCGCGCAAAATAAACCGAAAACACGCCGATCAGAAAACCAAAGCAGCCCAGCCGCAGCAAGCCTGCCCCTAAAATTGCCAAGGGGACATAGTGGTAAATGCTATAAAAGCTGGCATAGACATTTTGGTCGCCCACCATGCCTGCAAAAACAATTGCGGAAACCAACGTGGCCACCACCGCGATGGGGTACAAAAGCAATGCGGCAACGGTCAGCGCAAACAGACGCGGCCCTTCGATGATGCGAAAAGTGTGAATGCCTAAAGCTTTAAAGCTCACTTCACCGGCCTGCGCTCGCCAAGCCAACAACTCTGCGGTGTTTCGTGCACCCACCGCATTGGCCAAAACAAAACTGAGTAAAAGGGGCGCCACATCGCGAAACGCTGAAAGACCAGCAGCCCATCCAAAGACCTCGGATGCATTGTAGCGCGCCACATATTCAAGGCCTTGAAGGGCCACAACGCCACCCACGCCAATGCAGGCCATGAGAACGATAGGGAAAACACCGTAAATAAATCGATAGAGGTGTCGGATGAATTCTCTCAGGTCCACTTGGCCACGTAAAAGGCACAACAACGCGTAGGCCACAAACCCCACCGGGTTAAGGGTGTGTTTGCCGATGGCCACGAGTTTGTTGTGAAATATGGTGTTCATGGGCTTAGACCTGGAGGTAGGATTGAAAGTGTTCCGTTTCTGGGAGCGTGTCTTGGTGGCCCATGAACAAAAGCTGGCCTTCCTGTAAGATCATGACTTGATCCAAATGGGACAACATGGGCCCGGGCTCGTGAGTCACCCACAATAAGGTGAACCCCTGTTCCCGTTTGAATTCCAAAACCAACTCCAAAAGTTTTTGTGCGTTGTTCGGATCCAAGCCTGCGGCCACATTGTCAATGAGCAATATTTGCGGCTCACACAGTAGAGCTCTGGCCAGCAAAACACGTTTTCGCATACCGCCACTTAATTCACGGGGGAGGAGTGAGTTTGCCTGCTCAATGCCCAAGCGTGAGAGTAGGGCATTTTGGATTTGAAGATCCACAGCGCCAAAAGCACCCTGTGCCAAACTGAGATTGGCTTGTACGGTTTGTTCTTCGAGCAGGCCGCCTTCTTGAAAGATGAGTTGTATGTTCACGCCATCTTGTGATTGGGCGTTTGAGAATTCTTTTTTTCCTTTATGGGCAACCAATCCGCACAGACTGGCGAGCAACAATGATTTGCCCGATTGGGCGGCGCCCAAAACACCCACGAAACTGCCCGGTACAATTTCTGCCGTTAGAGGGCCCAGCTGAAAGTCGCTGCGGCCACGAACTTCAAACTGTTGCAAATGAAGTCCAATGGTTGGAATACCGGTCACTGGGTATCCCGTTTGGCCAATAGTTTTTTGAGGTCTTCGACTTTGTCTTTGTGGGCGATGAGCGTTTGACCTTGCGATCGTACCACCACGAGGTTGTCTACCCCAAGCAGTCCCACCTCTTCCCCGTCATGGGAGGAGAACACCAGGTTGCCGGTGGCTTCGTGGGCAAAGGTTTGGGCTTGTTGAGCGATATTCCCGTCAGTGTCAGCGGCCATGTGATCGAAAAGGGCGCGCCACCCACCCACATCACTCCAAGAGAAGTTGGCTTTAACGCAGCGAACATCGGCGGCGTTTTCCATGATGCCAAAGTCCACTGAAATACTTTGTAAGGGTTCGAAGCTTTCAAGCAGCGATTCGGGCGTTAGGGTTTTGCCGCCGGCGCAAGCGGATTGGAGGTGTTTGAGATGATCGGGCAGTTGCTTTTCGAATTCTTTCAAAATCACATCATTGCGCCACACAAACATGCCACTGTTCCACAGAAAGTGTCCGGCCTCGCAATATCTTTTTGCGGTGGCGAGATCGGGCTTTTCTACGAATCGTTCTAGTCCGAAATGCGCGATGCCTTCGTTTTCTTGCAGCGGTTCACCCGTCTCCAGGTAGCCATAGCCCGTGGCCGGATAACTGGGCGGAATGCCAAAGGTGTACAGACAATCGGATTGCATGGCTGCTTCGCCCGCTGAGATGAGGGCTTTTTGAAAATCTTCATCGGTTCCGATGAGATGATCAGAGGTCAAAACCGCCAAAACCTGAGAGCCCCACTTTTCATGGGTCCACAATGCGCTCAGTGCCACCGGTGCTGCGGTATCGCGTCGAATGGGCTCTCCAATAATATTTTCATTAGGAATATCAGGAAGTTGGCTCTTCACAAGCCCACGAAAGCGCTCTTGGGTCAGAATGAGAACCCGCTCCGGAGGGATTAATGCGGCTATACGATCGTAACTTTTTTGTAAAAGTGACCGATCTCCGAAGAATTGTAAAAATTGCTTGGGGTTTTCGGGGGTAGAAGCGGGCCAAAAACGGCTTCCAATGCCACCGGCCATGATCACAGCAACCAGATTTTCCCTTACAGACATGGGGCCTCCCTGTTTTTTCTTTCCTATCCTAAAATGGGGACTTAATGCACCTGTTTTGTAGGGGAAACCGGCTTTTAAAACCCAAGGAAAGTCTCTAGGCTCCTGGATGCAAAACCCTTTGTGTAGGACACGCTTTGAAATACATCATCTGGCTTTCGACAATTTGTTTGTTCTTGGTGGCCTGCAATGGCCCCACCCAATCCCCTCAAGCACCAGTGGCGCCCAAGAAGCCTGAAAAGTTGGTGCGGCCCCCTTTTCCCAACATGGCCAATGCCCTTTGGGGGCGGGAGGTGGTGAAGAATTTACCCAAACTTGAAAAACCCAGCAAAGGTCATTTGGGCCAGTGGCTCCAACTGTGGCACGAACAAGTGGGGGGAGATGCGGAAGCACTCAAAAGAGAAGCTTGGTTGTATCACCAAGAAACCATTGCGGTGCCTGAAAAAAACACCGCATTGAGTTTGCTGGCCGTGAGCTACTGCTTGGACTGGTCGAGTACCAACTATAAAGAGCGGTTGGTGGATGCCGTGGGTCTCATCAGCTTATCGGGCGAGGGTGGCAAAGAAAATCTGCTGGGTCAGGTGGCACGAGCCTATGTGCTGGCAAAGGCAGGTTTGGTTCATCAATCTGAAAAGATCATCGCTTTTTTGAAAACGGATCAACCGGAAACCGAAAATGTGGCCTTGATGAAAGCCATGACATTGGACGTGCTTGGTCAGCACGACGATCGGTATTTGGGGCATCTGACCCAAACGCTGAATAAGAAAAATAACAGTGCACGTGCGCGATGGATGAAAGCCAAGACCCTCAACAAATGGGGGGCCCACGAGGAGGCCATCACCGCGCTTCCTGCACCCACGGGTGAAGCCACGCTCTTACGCTTCGAGCGCGTACAGGCTTGGATCGGTCAACAAAAATGGCAAAACGCCAAGAAGCTTTTAGATTTCAATGAAGATCAACGCGCTGCCCTTTCTCCCACTTTATTGGGGCAACTCAACTATCTCGAAGCGCAGACCGCATTGGCGCTCAAAGACCGAAAAACATTTGACGCGCGTGTGGCGCAGTTGGCCTTGTCGCCTTATTTTCGTGCGGAAGAAAAGGTGTTGCGTGCCAAAGGGCAAACCAAAATTGAGACCATCAAAGAGCAGGAGATGCCTCGGGTGAATCGTGTTCCACCCCACTTGAGGTCGTCAGTGCTGCGCTTGTGGTTGCAGTGGTGTGTGGCCACCCAAAACAAAAAATTATTTAAAGAAGCCTCGCAAAAAGCCCCTGAGCTTGGTTTAGACATGGGTGAAGTATACGTCATGGAAGCGGAATTGAAAAAGCAGTTGGGTCTCGCAATGAAAGACGCAAGTGCCAAGAATGCGTTGCGTAAAGAAAGCCAATATCTATTAAAAGAGGCGAAAAAGGTTTGGCCACAAGGCTTGAATGCCAAAAGAGGCGCTTGGGTATTGGCAGTTCGACGGGCGTTGTTGGACGACGCCAAGGCATGGGCGCGTAACGAAATCAATACCAAAGGCAAGGCTTGGCTTAAAGACCCCGTGATGCAGGGGTTGCTCGCTCGAACCTACGAGAATGAAGCCGAGGCGTGGGAGGCCGCATTGAACGGCCTGAAAAAATCAGACCGATTGGCCACGGTAGATATAAAAACGCTGTTGGGGATGTCACCCAAAGAGTTAAGCCGTGCCGATAAAATTGAATTGGAGTTAATCGCGCAAAAGAGCTCCAACGTTGCGGTAAGAAGCTTAATCGCAGCACGGCTGCAAGCTCAAAAAGAAGATCATCACGATCACGAACATGGAGCGCACCCTTAATGCTTGTACGCATGACATTGTTGTTGGTGATTGCTTTTTTCGGACAAAACGCTGGGGCGAAGGATTTTGCACCGTTTACTGCAGGCCTGAAACACCCTTTTGTTGGCAATGCTGCCCATACGCCCGGGCAAGGCGCGAGCCCGTTGCCGGCGCGTGCCTTGGACGCACCAAAAAAAAATACCGTAAAAAAAGCATGGCGTAAAGCCACCCGGCTGTCGTCGAACCCTCTGTATTTGGCCGCATTGTATTATCGTAATTTCCTCACCAAAGTGGATGGACCGCGATGTGCCCATGCACCCACTTGTTCCCATTTTGCCAACCAGGCAGTGGGGCGTTTTGGTCCGGTTGGCATTCTCATGGGCTTGGAACGTTTGATTCGCAGCGGTCGCTCCTCGAGCGTGAGATGGTTGCCGGAGATTGGCTCGGGTCATCAACGACGCTTTTTTGACCCTGTGGAAAATTACATCATTTGGCAGCCCGAACGGTTCACTGGATTTCAACCGGTACGGCCAGAGCAACTGCTGTTGTTGTCGCCCATCGCGACAGAAGGACAATCTCCATGAGTTCTTTTCCCCAACGTGTTCTGTGGCTGGTGTTTTTTCTTTCATCCCTCCCCATGAACACACAAGCCCAAGAAGCGCCCACGCCGGTGACGTTAGAGGCGAGCCCCATGCCAGCCAAAGAAAATGTTGGTGGGGGGACGTCGCATATCGAATTTGCCGATCACCTTTTTGCCGATGGTGATTTTTATCGTGCGATCACAGAATACCGCCGTTACCTGTTCCAAGTGAAAGGCCAGGGGGACGCGGCCGCACGCGCTGCTTGTGCCATTGGTGAAGCTTTGTATCGGGGAGGCCAGTTCGAAGCGGCCGCCGTTCAATGGGACGAGGTGGCACAAAGAGCGCAGGCGTCAGGCCTCAGGTGGCAAGCTTTGTTTTCTGCGGGGCTGGCCTATTTGACCGCGGAGCAAAGTTTTGCGGCAAAACCCAGGTTTCGATTGATAGCAGAAGACGAGAGTGCACCTGCTTTGTTACGTGCCCATGCCCAATGGTTTTTGGCATGGGGGCATTTGGACGCAGGCGAAATAGAATTGGCGCGCATGGTGCTTGGCGGATTGATTGCCAGTGAAGGTCCCTTACACGAACAAGCCCAAGGGTTGCATTCGGCCATTGCGCCAGAGGCATTGCCTAAGGGGAAAAGTCCGCTGATGGCCGGGCTGTTATCGGCCATTCCTGGTTTGGGCCATTTCTACTTGGGCCAATGGCAAACGGGTTTCACGTCCATGTTGTGGAGCGGGGTTTTATTGGCCGGTGCGGGTTACAGCGCATACACGCAGGACTACGTGGTGGCCGGTGCCTTGGCGGTGATTGGTTTGGGGTGGTATTCTGGAGGGGCTTATGGGGCCATTTCCGGCGCCATGCAGCACAACCGGGATCAAATACACAACTGGCGGGAAAAAATCCTTTTTAAACACGGGGCTTCGCGCCAGTTGCCCGATTTACGAAGCCTACAAGAAAATGGTACTTTTGCCCCAGGAACTTACCCTCAACTGGGGATTAAGCTCGCACCCACCTCACCGGATGGTGTAGAGTAGTGGGATGAGAATTCTGTTTGCAGGAGATGGTGTGACAAAGTGGTTGTGGTTTTTACCTTTTATGGTTGTGTTGGGTTGCCAAGGCGAACCGACGGTACAGTCCAATCAAACCAGTCCTCGAGATGAGACCCCAGAGCCACCTGCTGTCATGATCGATGCGGGTCAAGAAGACAATTTTGACTTTAATGAGGCATGGTCGACCCTGATCGGCGATGGCGGCCCGCTCGAAGGTCTATATGTGGACGGTGGGGTCCTCTCTTGTTTGCCCGAGGAATGGCCCGAGGCTGATAACCCTATTTTAGCCATTTTAGATTTTGCGTCTTTGGAGATGTACAGCGGCTCCGCCGAAGAAGGTGTGGTTTGTGACGGCACCACTTGTGTGCCAGGAACGCCCTGTTGCGTTTTTTGTGGGGTTGGATTCTGCGGTGAGCCTGGTGAAAATGGCGGAATGGGATCATGTCCCATCACCACCCGGAGCATTGGTTGTGATGACGATGATGACTGTAGCGCTGCTTTGGGTGGAGACACCTGCTGCATGACCTTGAGAGGCACTGACTGTCGGGCCGAAGAAAATTGTAACTTCTCTTTTGATTTTGGTGGTGAAGGGGATGGCGGCTCCGCTTCCTTTGGTGGCTTTTCCGCTGGTGGGCTCGATGGTGGGGTCTTCACCATGCCCGATGCAGGTTCGGTGGCAGCCTCTAACTTAGTCGACGCCGGTGTGCCTGTGGGGCCAACACCTGATCCGATGGATGCGGGCGTGGTCATGTCCCCTGAAGACCCAATGGATGCCGGTACTTCCAGTGGGGTTGTAAGCCACGATGCTGGAACGGCCCCTCCAACCTCGTCGGTGACCGATGGGGGCTTAGCAGGCGACCTCTTGGACGGCGGGATGAGCATGGAAACTGAACAAGGCTTTTGGGATACCCAAGGCTTTTCGGTGTGTACACGGTCTTTCGATTGCGAACTTTTCGACGGTGAGGTGTGTTGCACGTCCGAGCGTTTTACGGCGGTGGACATTGGAGTGTGCTTGCCCATCTGGCTTTGCTTAGGCAACAGCCTCATCGACGGTTTCGGTGATGAAGACGATGACGATTAAAGGCTAAGGCGTTCCGTAGGCTTGAGCGAAACGCGCGACCACATCCTTGGCTGATTCTACTTCGTGAATTCCTGAAACGCTTTTTCCCGCCTGGAAGAAATCTTTATAATTCATCCCTTGCAGCGAGGCTTTTTTGAGTTCGAACAGGCTCTTCACTGAATAGTACATGCGACCGTAATGTTTGAGTTTTCGGTGACGCAGAATTTTTTTCATGAGCCAGCCAGCTTCGGTGCCGGTTTTTTCAATAAAAGGCGTTTTTATAATGGCGACAGGAACGCCCGAGATACGTTCGGTTAATACAATATCGTCGGCCTTTGCGTCACAGATGGCGCTTTTGTAGTCATTGTGGGCTTTACATTCTTGGGTGGCGATGAATCGGGTGCCCAATTGCACACCGCCGTAACCGATGTTGATCATGTCTAAGAATTGTTGTTCATCGCCCACGCCTCCGGCGCATACCAAAGGCACACCCAGATCACTCATGGAGTCAAAGAGCTCTTGAGGTTTGAGTGCGCCTGCATGACCGCCCGCATTGCTGTTGACACAAATGAGGCCATCGACGCCCTCGTCAATGGCTTTTTGGGCCCATTTACGTTCGGTGACATCGTGATAAACCACGCCCCCCATGGCATGCACTTTTTCGCACACAAAACGTGGATTGCCCAAGGCCGTGATGAAAAAACGCACGCCTTCTTCAAGGGCAATATCGATCCATTTTTTCATTCGATTCATATAGATGTCAGAGGATTTTTCGACGATGGCGTTAAAGCCGATGGGTTTGTCTGTGAGGGTCTTCATGTAGCGAATGCCCTCGCGCAGATCGTGCCCGTGCACGTATTGCATGGAGATGGGTTGAATGATGCCAATGCCCCCCGCATCGGAAACGGCAGCGATGAGTTCGGGGTTGGAGCAAGGGTACATGGCCCCGCAGATAAGCGGCAGCTCAATGCCTGTATGTTCTAAAAATTGGCGGGTATTGTCATTCATGTTTGGGTTTCCATGGGTAAATCGTCATTCAAACCGATATAATAACCTATTTTAGGGTTGAACCAAACCGTTTGCCACCCTCAATGCCTCAGTGCCCGCACTGATGAGTGTCTTCGATAACCATCGGTGAAATGGAAAACGAGCTCATTTCACCCTTTGATACCGATAAGCCAGCTCCAGGGGACGGGGCAGATACTCGGACGTGACGGTGACTTCCAAGCGCAAGGTTTGGCCATCATCTGAGAGGTAGTATCGGTTCTGTTTGATGGGACCGTTTTGGTTGGCTTCAGAATGGAGGATGCCGTTTTTAACCCAACGTCGTAATTTAAAGTCGCCTCTCGGGGTATTTTTGAATTCTTGCCAGCGACCGTCCACCGGCGTCCAGACAAAATTATCGAAAGTGTCCACTTTAATGCCCAGTTGCCGGGTGTCGCTTTTGATTTCGATGACCTTGAAAGATTTGAAGAGCCTTTCCAATCGAGGCTCAGCGAAGGGACGAATATAAAAAGCCAAGCTGTCCAATAATTCCTGAAGTTGTGCGTCGTTTTTTGCCTTCAAGTGGGCAGGTTGCCGCTGGTGGTACACGCCGAAAAGACCAACCGGTAAACCCAACGTTTCTGATTTTTTATCTTTATTTAATAGGTGATTAGGAGCTCCAGAAAGCTCTTTTGTTGTTTCTTGAGCGAAAGACGGAGCGGTAAGAGCCAGGAAAAGCAGGAATGGGGCGAGACAACTTGATTTTTTATGTTTTTTTGTAAAAACTTGAGTCATTGATACATTCCGCCCTTTCTCGAAATTCCCCCTCACCAAAAGGTCTAATGATGGATAAAACAAAAGAAAAGATTTTGGTATCGGTAAAAAGGTGCCAAAGCCTCTATGGGCTCAAGAAAATGACCATGGAAGACGTGGCCAATCAGGCCAATTTATCCCGGCAAACGGTTTACGAGAAATTCGGCTCCAAAAAACGCCTGGTGAACGAGTTTTTTGCCTGGTTGGGCCAGGAGAGCTTGGGCGTGGTGGCTCACGAACTCAAAATGGCTGCCATTGAAGACGAAATTTCTTTAACCGCGGCCACGCGTGGAATTGAGATGCTTTACGAGGGCTTAGCGGTGGAGGCGCCGGTCCAAAGAGAAAGCTGGGCTCGGTTATTGTTCGAAAAAGATGGACAATGGTGGGGGCCAGCCAAGGTCGCTTTACAAAACTTCTTAGAAGATAAGGTTTGGCACGGAAATGCCGAGAAAGCTGAGCTCGGTGCCGATGTGGTGCTTCGCCATCTCTCATCTTTGTTGTGGCAGCCCACCCCACCGAGCGAAGCGGCCCAAAAATTGCTGCCTTTCTTACAAAAATCCGGTGACGCAGCCGAAAATACCTCTGCCAACTTCGAACCCGAATGGGATTAAACACCAACTGAGTACCACCAGTGTCCAATTCTGATTTATCTGACGGTGATTCGTCCAGTAATTCTGACAAAATACAAAAACGTGTCTGGTTTTTGGCTTGGCCAGTCATTTTGAGCAATTGCTCCATTCCATTATTAGGCATGGTGGATGCGGCCGTGGTGGGGCACATGGACAGCCCGATCTATTTGGGTGGGGTGGCGTTGGGCGCGTTGATCTTCGATTTCGTCTATTGGGCGGTTGGTTTCCTGCGAATGGGCACCACTGGTTTTGTGGCTCAAGCCTTTGGGCGCCGAGATGTAGATGAAATAAAAGCCATTTTGATTCAGGCCGTTCAGTTGGCGTTGGGAATTGCTTTGGTGTTGTGGCTGTTTGCGTGGCCTATTGAAAAGTTTGCATTTTTTGTTTTGCAGGCACAGACCGAAGTGGAAGACCAAGCTCGTTTTTATTATTGGGCCCGGATCTTGGGTGCACCGGTCGTATTATTTAATTACGTCGTCATGGGGACCCTCATGGGGATGCAAAAGCCCATGTTGACCTTGGTGTTACAGGTGTTGACCAATGGCCTGAACATCGTTTTGGATCTCATCTTTGTTTGGGGTTTTGAATGGGGGGTCGAAGGGGTGGCTTATGCCACCGTATTGGCCCAAGTGTGCAGCGCAGGCTTGGGCTGGTGGTTGATGGAAAAGCATTGTTTGCCCGATTTGTCGTTGGCCCAACTCAAACAAAAAGTGAGCGGGGTGTCTTGGGCACAGATGGTGAGGGTCAACAGCCATCTTTTCGTAAGAACCACCTTGCTCATGGGGGCTTTGGCCTATTTCACCGCTATGGGGGCCCATATGGGTACCGCCATTTTAGCCGCCAATGCCATATTGATGAACTTACAATACCTGCTGTCATTTGCTTTGGATGGATTTGCCCATGCTGCAGAATCCTTGGTGGGTGAGGGCTTTGGCAAAAAAGACCTCCGCCACGTGGACCAAACCATCAAATGGGTGATGATTTTTTCTGGTCTGGTGGCGGCTGCTTTTACGGTGCTTTACGCCGCGGCATATCCCTTATTTATCCAAATGATGACCTCTTTGCCCGAGGTGATGGAAGTGGCCACTCGCCACGGGTTTTGGGTCATTATATCACCGCTGATCTGTGTCTGGTGTTACGGCCTCGATGGCGTATTTATTGGGGCCACCCAAACCCGGGCCATGTTGTGGAGCATGGTTTTTTCTGCTTTCCTATATTTCGGATTGGCCACTTGGGCCACCGAGCACTGGCAAAACCACGGATTGTGGGCAGCCCTGATGGTATTTTATATTTTACGTTTGGTGTCCTTGGGGGCTTTTGTTCCTAAGTTGCGTCAACGGGTCTTGGCTTAAAGTGAGGATGAATTAGATGGCAGAACCAACTTTAGATGAAATTGCGCGCCGTCGTACCTTCGCCATCATCTCCCACCCAGATGCCGGTAAAACCACCCTCACTGAGAAAGTATTGTTATACGGTGGCGCCATTCAAGTGGCGGGTGAAGTCAAAGCCCGAAAAAACAAAAAGTCAGCCACTTCTGATTGGATGGCCATGGAAAAAGAGCGTGGCATTTCGGTAGCCACCTCGGTGATGCAAATCGATTTTGAGGGGCACCGGATCAATCTTTTGGACACACCCGGTCATAACGATTTCAGTGAAGATACCTATCGAACTTTGGCTGCAGCAGATTGTGCGGTGATGTTGGTGGATCATGCCAAAGGGGTTGAGCCGCAAACCATTAAATTGTTCGACGTGTGTCGTTTGCGTGGGATTCCCATTGTGACCTTCGTGAACAAGCTGGACCGGCCCGGTTTAGCGCCCTTGGACATCCTCGACGAAATCGAAAATGTATTGCAAATCCCAACGTGTCCTATGACTTGGCCCATTGGGCAGGGCAACTACTTTCAAGGCGTTTACGATCGCGAAAACGAAAATTTTATTCGTTTCGATAAATCAGAAGTCCAAGGAAAAAAAGCCGAGGCCCATCACCTGCCCATGGACAGCGATAAGCTTCAAGGTGAATTAGGTGAAGAAGCCACCGAAGAACTTCGTGAATCCATGGAGCTTTTGGATGCCGCGGGCAATCCTTTTTCTCAAGAAGACTTTTTAGCGGGCAAGCTTTCGCCGGTCTTTTTTGGCAGTGCCATGAACAATTTCGGGATTGAACCATTTTTGCAACGGTTCTTGTCTTTGTGCCCTTCGCCAAGACCACGAAAAACCCAAGAGGGCGTGTTAGATGCGACCCATTCAGAGTTCACGGGTTTTGTTTTTAAAATTCAAGCTAACATGGATCCGCGACACAGAGACCGGGTGGCCTTTGTGCGTATTTGTTCGGGCAAGTTTGAGCGCGGCATGAAAGCACAATTGGTTCGTACGGGACGGCAGCTCAATTTAGACCGGGCCATGACTTTCTTCGCATCAGATCGCAAGACTGTGGAAGAAGCATACGGCGGTGACATCATTGGTTTGTGGGACTCTGGCATGTTGCGTTTGGGCGACACCCTTTGGGAAGGGAAGAAAGGGCAGCCCTTTGAAGGCATTCCTTATTTTTCGCCAGAATTTTTTGTTCGGGCGCGATTGAATGACCCCATGAAGCGCAAACAAATGAAAAAAGGCATTGAACAATTGTGTGAAGAAGGTGCAGTTCAATTATTTCGCGATCGCCATGACGAAGTGGTGGACCCCATTTTAGGCGCGGTGGGCTGGTTGCAGCTGGAAGTGGTTCAATACCGACTGAAACACGAATACAGTGTAGATGTACAATGGGAACGTTTGCCTTATAGCGAGGCCCGTTGGGTTTTTGCCGATGATTTTGACCCGAAAAAGGTGATCACACGTGGCAGCGTGGAGTGTGTATATGACGTTGAAGGTCGGCCATTGTTATTGTTTGAGTCTCGGTGGACCCGACAACGTATCGAACAAAACAACGAAGACTGGGAATTTGTGGCAGCAGTACAACCAGGTCGCAGCAAAAAGTCGGCAGGGTGAGCATGGTCAGTACGCGACGTTCCTTACTCAAAAAAGGCTTGGTCGGTGGCGGCTTGTTGGCTGTCTCGGGGGTCGGGCTTTCGTTGCAGCCCGGTCAAGACATTCCCGTTCCACCCCAAGGACTTAAAATTTTAACGCCACAAAATTATGCGACGCTGATGGCGATTATTCCTCACGTACTGCCGGTATCAAAAGGGTTTCCAAGCACCGGCGACATTCAGGTGGCCCAACGGGTGGATGATTTGTTGGCCTTGTTGCACCCTGCCGATGGGGCTGAATTGGCTCAGGCGCTTCAGGTGATTGAAAACCCTGTTTTGGGTTTGGTACTAGATGGTCGCTTTCGGCCTTTTTCTGTCTCGTCTGCCACAGAACAAGAACAAACGCTTCGCAACTGGAAAACCAGTCGATTGGCGGTGCGTCGAACCGGGTACGTGGCCTTAACGGGCTTAATCAAAAGTTGTTATTTTTCGCATCCCAAAACCTATGCAGCGGTGGGTTACCCTGGACCGCCCGATTATTCCAAAGTGGCATCACCGGGGCAGCTGCCAGACGAACCAGGCACGGAGGCCACGCCGTGACGGGACGGGTTTTTACCGCTAAAGATATCACCGAAGATCGCAAGGTAGATTGTGATGTGTGCATCATCGGATCGGGTGCTGGAGGTGGCACGGTTGCCGCGAATTTAGTGGCGGCCGGAAACAGCGTGGTGATGCTCGAAGCAGGGCCTTACTTCACGAGAAAAGAATTCGCCCTGCACGAAGAAGCGGCTTTTCAGAATCTGTATCAAGAGCGAGGGACCCGTGCTACCGACGACCAGGCCATCACCATCATGCAAGGCCGAAACGTGGGGGGCGGGACCACGGTGAATTGGACCAGTTGTTTTCGGGTGCCGGAAAAAGTTCTGGCAACATGGCGTGACCGATTTGGTTTGTCCGAACTGACCACAGAAAGGTTGATGCCTTTTTATCAGGCAACTGAGAAACGTTTAAGCATCAAAACGTGGCCTTTGGGGTGGGCGAACGCCAACAACCAAAAGCTAATTGCCGGGGCTCAGGCCATGGGCTACGAGGTGGATCCACTCCGACGTAACGTGCGCGAATGTCTCAACAGTGGTTATTGCGGTTTTGGCTGCCCGGTGGACCGTAAACAGGGCATGTTGGTGACCACCATCCAAGATGCGCTCAAAGGCGGCATGCAACTTTTTGCAGAGGCTCCCGTTCAGGCGTTGGTTCACGATCAAGGAAAAATTAAAGAAGTGGTGGCACAGATACAGCCCGTGAAAAGCAATATGCCCACTGCAACCACTTTGCGCATTCGACCTAAAACGGTGGTGCTCAGTGCGGGGGCCATTAACGGACCGGCGCTTTTGCTCAAATCAGGTCTCAACGTGAATGGCCTCGTGGGGCAAGGGCTGTTTTTGCATCCAGTGATTGGCATGAGTGGTTTGTACGAAGAACCAGTGAATGGGTTTTACGGGGCACCCCAATCGGCAAGCAGCCATGAATTCATTGAAAGAAAAAATGGGATTGGATTTTTCATTGAGTCCGCGCCCATTCACCCCGCTTTGTCCAGTGTTGCGTTCAAAGACTTTGGCAGCCCCACTGTTGAATTGATGTCTCAGTTGTCCCATGTGGGAATTATGTTGGCCATTCATGCGGACGGGTTTTTAGATGAAGACCAAGGTGGCGAGGTCAAACTGAGGAACGATGGTCGTATCGGTATTGCCTACCCCATTATTGATAAACTCAAAGAGGCTTTCAAAGCTTCTCATGATGTGTTGGCACAATTGACCTTAAAGGCCGGTGCACAAAAAGCCATGTCATTTCACTTTGATTCTATTCACATGCATTCCGATGCAGAACGGGCGCAGCTTCAAACGGCGAAATACGGTCCATTAGAACATGCGATTTTCTCGGCCCATCAAATGGGCGGATGTGCCATGGGGGCCAATGCGAAAAGGTCCGTGGTGGATCCGGATTTCCGTTATCGTGAGTTGGACAATCTTTTTGTGGCTGACGGCTCAGTGTTTCCCACTTCTTTAGGGGTCAACCCCAGCCAAACCATCTATACCTTAGCTCATCTGGCCTCCGAAAAAATCCTATCGGCCACCCTCTAAGAATATAAATGCCCCACACGGGTTCCTCTGCATCAAAAACTCCTTCTAAACAGCTTCTTAGTGCCTTCCGGGAGCTGAAACTATTTGCCTTTCAGGTTTGAGGAAAAACCCGAAAACCACTAGGTTAGGAAGGCAAAATTAATCTGACACGAGGCCTCCTATGACATTTCAATTATTCGTTCGCCAAAACCGGTTATTTGCATTCGCAGCCCTGTTTGCCCTTTTGATGGCCGGTTGTCCTTCGGAAAAGAAATCATCTACCGACGATCCCCAATCTGACGATGCAATGGAAGAAGCCCTGGCAGAAGCCTTGGATATCGCCTCACCCCCCAAAGCCTCCACCATTGATGACCTCAACATTCGGTTAGATGCAAAAAGTGTGGATGCTTTGCGACAAGCCCAGCCCACGGTGAGTTTGGTGTTCAAGCGTCGTCTAGGTGGATCAGGCACCGCTTTGTCATCAGACACTGAGGTGTCCATCGAGCCTCAGATCCCAGGCAGTTGGACCCGGCGTAATCGTATGATCAACTTTAGCCCTGAAGAAGGCTTTAAGCCTGATACCACGTACCGCATTTTATTGTCTGAAGTGAGCATCGGCGATAAAGTTTTTGAAACCAAAGACAAAAAGCCAAGGGCATTTTCATTCACAACACCGTCATTCAGCCTCAAGCGCGTGGAATTCTTAGGGGCCAACAAGGCCAAAACCCAAGCAGATTTAAAATTAGTATTTAGTGGTCCTGTATCTTTGGGTGATGTCAGTCGTTTTGGTTCAGCCACGGCCAACGGCCAAAATATTTCTGATATTAAATACCAGCCCGAAGGTCCTTACAAGGTAAAGATCCGCTTGCGCCACCCGCAAATTGTACCGGGGAACCAACTCGTATTTGTGATGGCAAGCGGCTTGACGTCTTCATTGGATCGAAAAGTCAGCACCCAAGAAACCACCCACCAATGGAACATTCCGCAGCAAAAGCCCATCGAGATAGTTCATACCTACCTCCGAGAAAGCGAAGGTGCGCGCTACATTCAAATCAACTGCCGGGACAAATCGTTCAAGCGAACCAGATGGTATTACGACTATGAAATTCACTCCGGGTTTTACGCCTCCGAGCGGTGTATGTTTAGCCCCGAAAGCGCCGCCGCCGGAATTTCTTTCGACCCTGTGACAAAGTTTTCCATCGCTAAAAACGGAGGGGGCTTTCGAATTTTTGGTGATTTTAAACAAGGTCCTTTGGTCATGTCCATTAAGGCGGGTGTGACCTCCTTGGACGGAGGTGCTCTGAATGCAGACTACACCCAAACACTTGAAGTACCACCCATCTCGCCCAAGATTCGATTTACGACGCAAGGGCGCTATCTACCTCGTAAGACTTGGAAGGACTTGCCATTACGTCACATCAACGTCAAAGAAATAGAAGTCACTGTTCGCCATGTCCCCCAGGAAAATTTGGTTTTCTGGCTCAGTAACAATGACGAAAAAACTGATGCCAGAACCTCCAATGTGATTTATCGCAAAACCCTCAATGTTCCTTTTGAAGATGACGCGTGGAAAACGACATCTTTAGATCTAACTCAAATCGAGCAAAGTCCCCCAAAGGGCTTGTTGGAAATTAAAGTCGCCCAAAAAGGGAAGGGGCACGTGAATGACACCCGTCGTTTTATTACCACTGATCTCAACTTAGTGGCCAAGCGCGCTCGAGGGGGCGATTTGTCCCTGTGGGTGTTGGACATGCAAAGCAACCAACCCGTCTCTTCCGCTCAAGTGCGTTTGTTGAAGCCCAGTGGCGCGTTGGTGTCAGATTGCCAGACCAGCAGCTCGGGATATTGTTCGCTGGCGCCTGTGGCCGAAGACGCTCTGGATAAAACCCAGCCTTTGGTGGTGGTGGCGCAAAAAGGGAACGATCTCACCTATCTGAAATTTGCAGACCTGGAGCTGAGTGCCGCTGATGACGATGTGCATGGGATGTCCTATAAAGGTGGAAAAGCCTATTCCGGTTTCATCTACAGTGACCGTGGGGTTTATCGGCCGGGTGAAACCGCCCATGTGGCCGCGTTGTTAAGAACCAAAGCCCATGTGGCGCCCAAGCAGGGGATGCCCGTTACGCTTAAGCTTTATGACCCCAAGCGCAAAGTGGTGCGCAAGCGCGTCTTGAAGATTGATGTGAATGGCCTGGTGACGACCGATTTTAAATTCGCAGCCTTTGCCAACACAGGCCGTTACCAAGTTCAGGCATTCGTGGCCGATAAGCAGATTGCCGATTATTATTTTAATGTTGAAGAATTTGTACCCGAACGTATGAAGGTGAAGGTCGACCCAGTTCGCAATCAGGCATTGGTGACCGAAGAATTGGCAGTGAATGTAGGGGCCCAGTATTTGTTTGGCGGGAGCGCTGACGGAAGTCCGGTAGAGGTATCCTGTGACATCAGACCGGGACAATTCAAGCCAGAGAAAAACAAAGACTTTAACTACGGGGTATGGTTCCCCGATTACGATCAGCCCAAGCCCATGGTTTTGGGTAAAACTGAAAGCGTTTTGGATAAGAGTGGCAAAGCGGCTGTGGCCTGCCCTTCGCTCAAAGGTGTGGTTCAATTCGCAGGCACGGGTCAGGTGACCGTGAACGCAGCGGTGTTTGAGGCTGGCAGCGGTCGCACCACCCAAAACAAAACGTCATGGTCGGTGCATCCAGAAAATTATTATTTGGGTTTGAAAACCGGGGTGGAAAAAGTGGAAGAAGGAAAAGCTTTTGAGGTGACCGGGGCAGTGGTGGACTGGGATGGGAACGTGGTGGCAGATGTTCAAGAAGTCAAATACGAACTGTTATCCATGCAAACCCGTTGGGAGCGAACCCGTGATGATGACACCGGTGAAACCCGTTGGATGCGACATTTGCGTGCCTCCGTGGCCCATCAGGGCAAAATTAAAGTCGACAACGGCCGCTTTAAAACCAAGCTAACCCCCGACCAAAATGCAGCGGCTTATTTGATTCGTGTTAAAGCGGGGCAGGCCCAAACAGATGTTAAGGTCGAGGGAGAGGACAACCGTTATTATTGGCGACCTGATGAAAGTTCACGAGACCAAACGCCAAGGCCTTTACAGCCCACCTCGCTTCAAATTCAGACACCCAAAACGATTGGCGTGGACGAAAAGGTGACAGTCACGGTGAAGGCGCCTTTTTCGGGCGATGTTTTATGGACGGTGGAAACCGACCGGGTATTGGAAAGCCAAATCACAAAAGTCACTGCCGGTGAAAACAGCTGGTCCTTTGAAGTGCCCCAATTTTACGCCAATGTTTATGTGAGTGCGTTCTTGATGAAAGATCCTCATTTGGAGTCGGCGCAATCATTTTTGCCGGACCGTGCTTATGGTGTACAATCTGTTCGAATGCGACCCGCGCAATTCACCCAAGACCTCAAAATCACCGTGCCCAAAGAGGTGCGCTCAAACTCCCGATTGGATGTGAAAATCGAGATCCCCAAAAGCGACAAACCCTCTATTGCGACGGTGGCGGTGGTGGACGAAGGGATTTTATCATTAACACGGTTTAAAACCCCCGATCCCTTTCCTGCCATTTTTAAGAAGCACCGGTTAGAGGTGAAAACCTTCGAGACCATCGGTTGGAACATGCTGCAACAAAGCACCGATACAGCGTTGTCCACGGGTGGTGACGAAGAGGCAAAAGCACAAGGCCGGGTACAACCCGTGAAGCCGGTGGCGCTTTGGTCGGGTCCCGTGAGCATTGATGAAAACGGCAAGGCCACGGTGTCTTTTGATGTCCCTCAGTACCGAGGTGCTTTGCGTGTGATGGTGGTCACTGCTTCTTCAACCCAGATGGGGCAGGGGGAAGCCGAAGTGTTGGTACGTGATCCTTTGGTCTTGCAAACCACCTTACCGCGGTTTTTGATTCGTGGTGACAAGGCAGAGGTACCGGTGTTTGTGACCAATCTGTCTGGTAACAAACAAAAGGTCACCGTGAAAATGAAGTCCAAACAACTCCCGATTCCTGGTTTGGAAATGAAAGCGTGGAAAAAAGATTTGGCCCCAGTGACCGTTAAGGGCACGGGAAGTAAATCCATTACGTTGAAAAACGGTGAAAATGGGACCGTGGTATTCGAGGTCACGGCGGAGCAATTGTTGGGTGCGGCCAGTTTGTGGGTCGAAGCTTCAGCGGGCAAATTGGTTTCAAAGGAAAAATTAGACGTGCCATTTGGGATTGCCAAACCCAAAAACAGAATGGTTCAGCGCATCGAACTGCAGGAGGGAGAGACCGATTTAAAACCCCTTATCGGCGATTGGCTGCCCACCACTGAAAAAACAGAAGTGTGGGTGACCAGTAATCCTTATGCTGATGTCTTCGATCACCTCACCCACCTCATTCGTTATCCCTATGGTTGTATCGAACAAACAACCTCTTCGACCCGCCCCTTATTGGCCATGGGGAACTATATTCGTTCTAATCCCACCTTATCTAAAGGCAAAGACGTTGAGGACATGGTCATGCACGGTATCAACCGGGTCCTTTCCATGCAGACCCCCAGTGGCGGATTTGCCTATTGGCCCGGGGGTCACTCGCCCACCCATTGGGGAACGGCCTACGCCACGCACATGCTCATGGATGCACAGAAATTGGGCTATCCCGTGGAGAAAGATCGCATCGATGATGCTTTAGAGTATATGGGGAACGAGCTGACCAATCGTTATGGCAATTTGAATCGCAACGCGCGTTCTTACCGATACTACCGCGATGCAGAACCCTATTTTCACTATCTCGTAGCGCTCAATGGCCAGGGGCGAAAAGGGCGTTTGCAGAATCTGGTGGCGGATCTTCAGGGACGGAAGTTAAAATCACAAGAAAAGGAATATTTGTACATGATGCAAGCTGCGTTGTATTTGGCGGGGGATCGGCGCTACGAAGGGGATTTGAAAAATCCAGACGTCTCTTCCGTTGAGAAAAAACGACGTAACTCCTGGTCCTTTTATTCTGACCGTCGGCGCAGAGGTTTTATGCTGAATGTTTTTGCGGACCTGTTTAAGTCCGATAAGGCGGGGCAGCGTTTGGCCGATCTGGTGGCGAACAACTTACGAGGGAACCGAAGTTCTTGGTATACCACCCAAGAGCTGGTTTGGGGCACCACTGGACTGGCAAAATACGTGAATGCTGGTGCCGAGCAGTTCAAAGCACCCGATTTGCTCGCAGATGGGAAAAAGTTCAAACAGTCGAACCTCACCAAAACCGCAGAGCGAATTTGGCATGTGGCCAGGGCCAGCGAGTACAAAACACTTTCCTTAAAGCTGAATGATAAAGGAGATTCCCCGGTGTATCTCGTCTTGAGCAGCGAGGGCATCAAAAAGGATGCAGTATATGAATTTGGGGGCAATGGACTCTCACTCAAGCGGACCTTTCACAATTCTGAAGGGAAGCAATTGGACCTCACAGACGGATCAGTAGCTTTCGGTAAAGTGGTTTATATTCAGGTCGAAATCGCCAACACCACCAATGATGCCATTCAAAATATTGCTTTGGTGGATCGCATTCCATCGGGTTGGGAAATCGAGAACCCTCGTTTGGGGCGTAGCCAAGCCACTTCTTGGTATAATGATCGTAAAAAATGGTCCACCGATTACATGAACATTCGTGACGACCGTATTGAGTTGTTCGGCAAGCTCGACGCCCAACAACGACGTACGTTTTTGTACGCGGTACGGTCGGTGACCTCCGGGCAATTTGTGATGCCTCCAGTGGAGGCGGAAGCCATGTACGATCCAGAAATCTGGGCACGGGAGCCCGGTAAGAACGTGGTCATTCCCGGACCATGGGAAGAATTTTTGAATTAAGCCAAACCCAATAAAGGTATTCATGTCTTCAGGGTCTCATCAGAGAAGTTCCAAAAACTGGATAATCGTTCTGTTGTCAATGGGCGGGACGGGGGTGTGCCTTTTATGGGTATTGTGGGCTTTACCTCTGCCCGAAAGATTATCAGCGTCAGGTTCTAAAATCATTTCTTTTGAAGATGATGTCCCGGCCCACGTCTTTCTTTCTTCTGATGATAAATGGCGCATTGCCACCAAATTAGACGAGGTGGACCCAGACTACTTGAATGCCTTGGTGCGTTACGAGGACAAACGATTTTGGTGGCACCTGGGCGTGGACCCCATTGCCCTGGTTCGAGCAGTTGCAGTGAATGGCTACCACGGACAAGTGAAAACCGGTGCCTCCACGTTGACCATGCAGTTGGTCCGGGTATTGGAGCCCAGGCCGCGCACCCTGACCGCGAAGATCACCGAAATGGTGCGGGCGTTTCAACTTGAGATGCATTTTTCCAAAAATGAGATTCTCGAAAAATACATACAATATGTTTCATTTGGTAAAAACCTTGAAGGGGTGCAGGCCGCGTCGTGGTCTTACTTCGGCCATGGGGCTCAGGACTTGAGCCCGGCTGAGATCGCCACTTTGTTGGCCGTGCCACAGCGCCCCCAGGAACGGTATCCCAGGCGCGCCAACGTGCAACGCTTGAAACACGCACGGGACACCATCGCATCCGCATTGGCAGAATGGAATGTGCTTCCCCTAGGGCATGCCCAACAGAAAGTCACAGCAACGGATATGTTGAAAACCATCAAGCATACCTCCGTGCCAGCGAAACTGCTGCCCTTGCCTAGAGAAATTCCCCATTCGGCTTATTGGCTGAGCGCTCAGAAAAAAGCGTTAGCAGTGGATACACATCTTGACCGAGGCATTCAGCGCATGGCGCAGCATATTTTCTTAGGAGAGCAAAAAAGCCTCCACAGGAAGGGCATTTACAATGGCGTGATGGTGGTGGTGGAAAATGAGAGCGGTAAAGTTCGTGCTTTGGTGGGCAATATTGATTTTAATGACAAAGCGCACGCGGGAGAGATTCAGGGATTTACGGTTCCCAGATCTCCTGGCTCCACGCTCAAACCGTTGATTTATGCCATGGCCATCGATCAAGGGTTGGTACTGCCCCAAACCATTATTTTGGACATCCCCGCCACCTATGCTGGGTATGCACCAAAAAATTACTCCGGAAACTTTCAAGGTATGGTGTCTTTGGAGAGTGCATTGTCTCAGTCTCTCAACGTCCCTTTTGTTCGGTTGCTCCACCGAATTAACGTGGAGCACTTTTTGGGGACCTTGCGCAGCATGGGCGTGGAAAGCCTCCAAACGAAACCGGGTTTTTATGGGTTGAGTGCGGCCATTGGCGGGCTGGAGTTAAGCCCCTTGGAGTTGGCATCGGTATACGGCACCATCGCACGAAATGGCACCTATCAACCACTGCAAATATTTAAAGAAGAAACCATGGCCACAGACACCGGTTATAAAATTTTCGATCCGGGTGCTGCCTATTTAACGCGTCGCGCGTTGGGCATCAAAGATCGCCCCGACTTTCCGTCGCGTCGAAAAATGACGGGGATTCCGCCGCATATCTTTTGGAAAACGGGCACCAGTTTTGGGCATCGGGATGCTTGGTCGGCTGGGTTCAACGAGCAGTACACTGTTGTGGTATGGCTGGGTAATTTCGATCAACAAGCCAGTTCACATTTGGTGGGCGGGCAAACCGCTGCGCCTATTTTATTCGATATGTTCGATGCATTAGAAACGCCCAAAGAAGCACAAGCCGATCAGCCCACCATGGACATCGTGGAGGTACAGGTGTGTGGTTTATCTGGGCATGTACCTGGACCGGGCTGTCAGCATTTGGTGGATGCTTTTGCTTTGAAACACAGTGTCCCCACCACACAGTGCCCCTATCACATCAAGGCCCACATCGATGACGAGACGGGGTTAAGGCTAACGCCCACGTGTCGTGCGGGTCGTTCTTACCATGAAGAAACTTTTGTGCAGTGGCCGGCGTCGCTCAAACGTTGGTTGGGCGATACCAATCAGCGTCTGCCGGTGGCGCCGCAATTGATGCCAGGTTGTGAATCCACCACCGATCGCTCACCACCCGTGATCTTGTCTCCCCGTGTGGGCGAAACCCATCTGCTCATTCCGGGATTGTCACCCCAAGACCAGGAGATTCCCTTTGCGGCCGAAACCCTCAGAGGCACCACCTTGAGTTGGTTTATTGACGGACGGTATTTGGGGACCGCATCCCCATCGGAGCGGATTTGGTGGGCACCCAAACCAGGTATTCATCAGCTGGTGGTGACCGATGAAACCGGGGCTTCCGCTCGTCGGCAGATCAAGGTGCGTTAAAGGTTCTACCTTATAGGCGCGATGGCGTTGCTTCTGCACGAACGTGTTCTGGTGGAGGTTGGGGCCTTTTCATCCTCATCTCGGCCGGTCTTCTTTGAATTTAAGTGATTTAAGGGTGATGCTCTTGGGGCGCCATGGGGTTTTATGCTACATGTTGGATCGCACGTCGTGTGGGCAAGGTGAGATAACCCACTGAATACAATAAGGTTTGTCACTGACAAACCATGCGGGCCGCTTGGGGCCCCATAATGAAGTTGGCGCCTGAGTCGCGCCAGAGGTGAATTGTGATGAATCGTCATTTAATCTGTTGGTCTGTTTTTACCTTGGCCTTAAGTTGTGGGCGCTCACCCATTCCCACTCAAGAACTCGCGGATGCCATTGATGCTGGCCTTGACCTGGGTGGCAATCAAAGTGGTGTGTTGGCTGATGCTGGTTCAAATAACCCACCCCCAGGACCGATCGTGGACGCAGGCGGTGATTTGGTGAATTCAGCGATGGATGCGGGCCATTCTCCTATGGGCCCCGTGATGGATGCGGGAGGGCCTGAGTGTCTCACGGCGGCCGATTGCACGGCCGAAAACCCCTATTGTGACGCTGAAGGGGTGTGCGGCCCATGCGATTTAGATTGCGAAGAAAATAGCGTTTGTGAGGTGGTGGACGATCTTATGGAGTGCGTTTGCGAACTGGGGTACCAATTACAAGGCAGCTCCTGCGTGGATGTGGATGAGTGCGCTTCAGTGTCCAGTGTGTGCGGGACCCATCAGGTTTGTGTGAACGAACCCGGCGGCTTTGATTGCGAGTGTGCGGCAGGCTACACCGGCGATGACTGTGAAACCAATATTGATGACTGCGAAGACGAACCTTGTTTAAATGCTGGGGTCTGCACCGATGGTGTAGACAGTTATACCTGCACTTGCCCCACTGGGTTTGCGGGCACCAATTGCGAGACGAATGTCGATGATTGCGCCAGCACCCCCTGCCTCAATGGGGGCGAATGCGTAGATGGGATCGACAGTTATACCTGTACTTGCCCTGACGGGTACGCCGGGGACAATTGTCAAACAGATGTGGATGGCTGTGACCCCAATCCTTGTAATAACAACGGGACGTGCAGTGAAAACGATGACACTGTGACCTGTGCTTGCACGGCGGGCTTTGAAGGCGCCCTATGTGAAACGAATATTAATGACTGCGACCCCAACCCTTGCCAAAACAATGGAACATGCACCGATGGGGTCAACAGCTTTACTTGTACTTGTTCAGAAGGTTTTTCAGGTGCTTCATGCAGTGACAACGTTGATGATTGTACCATCGGTTCGTGCTTGAATGGTGGTGTGTGCATTGATGGTGACAATGGCTACACGTGTGATTGTGCCGATGGATTTGAAGGGGCCACTTGTGCCACTGATATTGATGAATGCACCTTGGGTACCGATAATTGTTTGGCGGGCTTTGCGTGTGCGAACACTACGGGCAGCTTTGATTGTAATGACATCAACGAGTGTGTTTCTGACGTTGATGTTTGTGGCGAGGGTTACCTCTGTGACAACACCCCAGGAAGTTATACTTGCAGTGATGCCAACGAGTGCCTTTTGGGAACCCACGATTGCGGTTCCGGGTATAGCTGCATTAATTTTGATGGCGGTTTTTCCTGCGAAGACATTGATGATTGTGCTGCGAGCCCGTGCTTAAATAGTGGTACGTGCGTTGATGGCATCGATGGTTTTGTGTGCAGCTGTTCTGATGGCTTCACTGGTTTGACCTGCGCCGATGACATTGACGAGTGCGCCTTGGGGACAGATAACTGCGGTGTGGGGTATAACTGCAACAATACCCCGGGGGGTTTTGAGTGCCTCGATATCAACGAATGCGATTTGGACGTGAACATTTGTGGTGCTGGTTATGCTTGCACAAACACCAACGGTGATTATGCCTGTAATGACATTAACGAATGTTTACAGGGCACGGATGATTGTGAAAACGGATATGAGTGTATCAACTTTGAAAGTGGCTTTTCGTGTGAAGAAATTGATGAGTGCGAGAACAACCCTTGCCAGAATGGTGGTGCATGTGTGGATGGCATTGCTGGTTTTACCTGTGATTGTGGCAGCGGCTTCACTGGCGCAACTTGTGGTGAAGATATCGATGAGTGTGCTTCAGGGGCACACAGTTGTGGCGGTGGGTACACGTGTGCAAACACCACAGGAAGTTACAGTTGTGTAGATGTGAATGAATGCGCATTGGGTACTCATGGTTGTGGTGGCGGATATACGTGTTCCAACACCACGGGCGGACATGTGTGCAATGATATCGATGAATGCGCTTCGGCCAATTGTGGTCCTGGGGGCACCTGTTCAACACCTAATGTGAACAGTTACACTTGTACCTGTGCGCAGGGCTATTCCGGAGGGGGAGTTGAAACGCCCTGTGTGGATATCGATGAATGTGCTTCGGCAGATTGCGGCCCGGGGGGGACTTGTTCTACGCCCACAGCAAACAGCTATACCTGTTCTTGTGATACAGGTTACAGCGGTGGCGGTATCGAATCCCCCTGCGTAGATATCGATGAGTGCACCGCCAATACCGACGGATGCGCCCAGAATTGTACGAATAATGTCGGTTCTTTCACGTGTTCTTGTAACGACGGTTTTACCTTAAACGCCAACGGAACCGATTGCGACAGTGCCTGCTCAGGGGCCACGCCTTATTGGAACGACTCTTTGGGCGCCTGTGCGGAGTGTAATAACCAATACCAATGTCCATATGTGGCGGGTCACTCCCGAACCTGTGAGGCCAATGGGACTTGTACGCAAACAGAGGTGCCTTGTCCTGATTACATGACCCGGGAGCTTCCGGGGGTATGTGTGTGTGATTGCACCCAGGGTTATGAGGGTTTTGCCACTTGGAACTCTTCAACCGAAACTTGGAGTAACTACGGTTGTCAGTTTACAGGTAATGTGTGCCCTCAATAGTCATTTGCTCGTTTAACCAGCCAGCGTGGATCCATGTGGATCCATGGCCATCATGGGCAAGATGATGTGTCTTGATCTGCCGTGTCGTTGCCAGTTATGCAAGATGGAAAGACGGGGCACAGTTCATTGTCGGTGATGTCAAAGGTGTTGCTGCTGCTGTAATTGTTGGTGCTGATGCCCATGTTGCAAATGGCTTCGGGCACCTGGCCGTGCACGTTATTGTTGCGGATTTTAAATTTGCTGATGGTCTCCAGTCCGTCAGTATCCATCAAAGTCCCTGCAAATCCTTGGTTGTAACAGTCCACGCTGGTGATGTTGCCATCGCCACCATTGCCGTCTACGCCACTCCAGGTGATGCAGGAATGCAACAAATCATTCTTTTGCGCTGTCGTATCGTTGGGGAGGTTACGCAGGGTGCCAA
>PBLQ01000025.1 GCA_002721815.1 Myxococcales bacterium | reverse complement strand
GGGTTCATCCTCGCCTTGCAGCCACATCTTTTGCTCTTTGGCGAAAGAAGCCGCCACATTGATGGTGACACCATCGCCACTGAGCAACCAACGGCTGGAGGTATCGTTGCCAATTACTTGATCGGTGCCTGCACTAAACCGTACGGCTGTGCTTTTGACACTAAAGCTAGGGGCTTCACGTACTTCTAAGTGCTCGAGCACCTGCACCACTTCTAAACATGCGCCCTCACCATTGCTGCTGGAAATCCCCGGACCCGTGATGGTGAGGGTATAGGAGCCCACCTGAACTTCGGTGATGCTAAAAGAACCGTCATCTTCAACAACTTGGCTGTACGCCGCTTCACCCACACGGCGCACGGCTTTGTCGCTGTCTGTCACGCGAGCGAGATTCACGGTAACAGCAGTGGGGTCAACACCGTCTTCTAAATCTAAAGTGCCTGACACGGTGCCAAGCCCCAATGCCAGCTCAACATCCCCAATGTCGGCCGCGCCGCCTTCTTGTAATAAAACCCTGCGATTAAACTCTTGGTACGCACTCTCCGAAGCATCGGCCGTAAGCCCGCCGGAATAGATAATGCGCACTTCGTAAACATCGGGTTCTAAGTCTGAAAGCTGAAAAACGCCATCTTCATCTGGGATGGTGCTGCCCTCACCCTTGCCCAGCTCCACCGTGACCCGGCTGAGATCATTGAGGCCATTTTCATCCACCAAAACAACCCGACCCGATATGGCCGCCCGGGTATCGGCCCGGGTGTCTTGCGCCACCGGCTGACAGGCGAGCATAAAAGTGAATAAAAACAAAGAGCTAAAGATTAGGCGCGGCATAAGCGATCCCCCGATGTGCAGGCTTTTCAGGTTAGCGCCTGGGGGGATGTAGGTGCAAAGCAACCCGTTATTAGGGACCCAATTTCCAGGGCAAAAGAAAAACCCAGAAAATTGAAGAAAATAATAGAAAGACCCCCACTCCAAAAGGCAGAATCTAGGGGTTGTTGCCAACAGGAGCCCGTGTGTCCGAGCAAGATACAGCCGAATTGATGGAAGAATTCAAAGCGCTCAGCCAAATGGCCCGCTCGGGGGAGAACCTCACCCCAGAGCAAACAGCGCGAAGAAAAGAACTGCGCGGGTATCTCAAAGAAGTCTTGTTGGGGCAGGCCACCAGTGCGTCCGCACCGCCATCCGCTGCATCGCCAGCAACACAAACCACCACCGAGCAATCGTTGCCGCCGCCTCCTGCAGAAAGTTCGTTGCCGCCACCTCCTGCAACAAGTTCGTTGCCAAGCCCGCCAGGCTCAAGTGCCCCCCCGCCACCGCCCCGGCCTGCCCGTGAATTCAAACCGCAGTGGGCGCCCGATAATTTTAAAGCCGAGGCCAGCGACATTCAAGAAGCCCAAGAAAAAGCCGATCGTGATTTGGCAGCGCAAAACAAAGATCCACGACCGACCAGCCCTCAAGAAGCTGGGCGGTTGTACTTAGAGAAAAAAGCCAAAACGATTTACACGGCACCAGTAGAAAATTATCACCTCTCCGCGTACTATGCCGATCACCTTCAGGCCGGTTATAGTTTTGTCAATATGGAAGAAACGGTGGCTTTAGAACCCATCGATTCACGAACAGAAATGCCTGAAGGTCAAAACGCAGCCAACGTGGCGGACGATCTTCCTTATATTTTGCGCGTTCCCAACAACCTCGCTTTTCTCGATGACTACCCAATCATTTATGAACTGGGTTTGCTTCCCACGCCGGATCAAGATGCAGAACCCGACGGTGACGATCCCAACATGTGGATTCCCGCAAAGCGACGCGTGATCCTTCACATGCTGAACGGACAAACCCGACGGGGCACCATCGATGCGCTGAAAAGAGGCGACACCCAATTCAAGTTTCACATTCAGGGGACCAATAAACGGGGAACCGTACAGATCGCTAAAGTCAAAGCCATCTTTGTACAAGCCTCTCCCAATAATACACCTGAAGCACCAAAGGGCGAGGTCATCACGGTGACCTTTAACGATCGCAGAACCATCCAAGGTGTTTCAAACGATTACCATCCTGAAGCACAAATATTTACATTGGTGCCACAGGCGGCAAACAATCAATTTGACCGTGTGATTGTGAATGGCAAAAGTGTGATCGACGTGCGCTAGCCTTAAAGCGAATCTTGCAAATGAGGCACATCTACGAATTTTAAATAGGTGCCAATGTGGTCTTCGGCAAAACCATTGTCTTTGAGGTGTTGCACCAAAGCAGACACTTTTTCTTTCTCAAGGCTTTCAAAGAAATCCGTTTCTTGCTCGGTGAGTCCATTATCGTTGGGCACTTCTAAGAAATCCAATGCGGTCTTCAACATGGGACGCTGGTGGTACAGCCAGTTGCGCACCAATTCGGAGCACAGTTCCACTTCTTTATCAGAGTCTGCATTTTGCAGGCGTTCAAAAAGCTGATTGGCCCGGTCTTGGGCTTTGGCGTGAACACGCAAACCGACTTTTTTCTTTTTGCCCTTGATGCCCATTCGCGCGTAAAGCGTTTCACGAACTTTTCGGGGCGATGTTTGAACCACATCTTGAAAAGTTTCTTGTGACATTTCGCGAATGATCTGAACCGAATCCATGGGTGCTCCTTTTTGCTGACCCGTACAATTGCGAGTTTTTTGGTTGGGGTCAATGGGCTCGATCAGTCTCCTGGCCCCAGCATGGAAAACAACCGTTTGGCCAATGATTGTCCCTGACGTTCCAGGTAACCTACTGATTTATCCAGCATAAACCCCACTTCACCCACCGCGCGCTCCGCGGGACCCGAGTTCATGCGCAACACCGGCTGAATCACACCATCGGGATAGCATACCCGTACCGCCACCCCTTTCTCGAGCAATCGGGTGGGGATTTTGTCCTTGTTTTCGAGCCACATGAGTCCCTTCAGACCTGCAGAGATGAAAAAAGCACGGCGCCCAAAGGCAACGCCAATGTTGACAGAACCTCAATGGACAAAGAGCCATAACCAATCACCAGCAGAGGGCGTCCGGATGTTCTGGCCACCTCTAAATCATCTTCGGAGAACGCCGCGATGGTCCCCGAGAAACCAGGGTGGGTGTGCCACAACAAGGAGCCCCAATCTGATTGCACCATCACATGTCGTTGGGAGCCGGTCTCTTTTTGTGTGAGCCCCACCAAAAGAAACTTCCCATTCACCTCTTCAGCCACCACGGCACCGGCCAACTCTGCTTTTTGTTGGGTACTTTGCTTGAGGATCTCCACCGCTTGGTCAAAAAATTCGTCCGAACCATACAGAACTTGGCCCGAGGGAACGCCAAAAAAATTGCTGCGTCCAGGGTCTCTCACTTCGCTTTTCATCGCTGTGCAACTCTCACCGGGGCCGCGTTGGGCACACGTCGCCCCAAGCTCGCATTAAAGACCAGTCCGAGTGCGGCCACCTGCGTGATCAATGAAGAGCCACCGTAACTGACCAATGGCAAGGTCATCCCCACCACCGGCAATAACCCGGTGACCATGCTGATGTTAATGATCACATGCCAAAATATCATGGCCGCAGCCCCGATACACAGCAGCGCTGAAAATTTATCTTTTGAATTTTGGCCCACCTGAATCATGAGCAATAGCAAAAGCCCAAAGGCCACAATGAGCAAAGCCGCGCCCATAAAGCCCCACTCTTCTGCCCATACCGAAAAAACAAAGTCCGTGTGGTTTTCGGGCAAGAAAGACAATTGGGTCTGCGTGCCCTCCATGAATCCTTTTCCGGTTTTCTGTCCTGAACCGATGGCAATCATGCTTTGTATGGAATGGTAGCCCGCGCCGTGCATGTCCGCCTCTGGATTTAGAAAGGTCTCCACGCGCTGCTTTTGATAATCTTTGAGAAGAACATTCCACCCAAAAACCACCGTGAGCGCCCCGAGAATCCCAGCGATGATCAAGGACTGCCATCGGATGCCACAAAACAAAATCATGGTCCCCGCAATGGCCAACACCACCAAGCTCGTGCCCAGGTCGGGCTCCACCACGATGAGTGCAAAGGGAATCAGAACAATGTCAATGGGCGCGATGAGTTGCCGATGGTGCAACCCCTCAGAACGCAGCCGCAACGCACACCAGGCTGTCAAAAACAACAACCCCAACAGACAAAGTCCCCATCCCCACCAAGGCAATTCCTGTCCTTTGATGGGCGTACCGTTCATTTGCTGAATGACACCGGTGATGAAAACGCCCCAGCCCAAAAACACACGGGATAAATTGAAAGGGCGAAAAAGCATGCGCAAAGTGTAGCCCTGAGGCACATGGTAGGCAGCGAAATAACGCGCCGTCACCAGAATGATGGCCACTTTGGCTAATTCAGAAGGTTGCAAATGGAAAAAGCCCAAATCCAGCCAGCGCTGTGCCCCTTTAATGCGCAACCCTGCGACCAAAACCAACACCAACAAAACGTTCACCGCCATGTAAATGGGATACGCAAACCGGTGCAACAACCGCGTCGGAAAGAACACGATCACAAATGCAATCCCGCAGGCAATGGCCAACCAAACGCTTTGGGTGGCCCAAAGACCCGGACGGGTCACTTTGGCCGCGGAAGCCAAATTCAATATGCCCAACAAAGGAATAAAGGTGGCCAGACAAAACAATGCCAGGGGAAACCGACGCTTGCTGATTTCATTGGAGATATTCATGGTTCTCCTCTTTCTCAGCTTTGAGTTCTTTCAGTGAGCGCACCTTGGGCATTGGCTCTAGATTAGAAAAACGCCCTTTTCCTCGAACCTCGTCAAACCACACCTGTGCCACCTGGGCGGTAACCGGCGCGGAAGTGGTCCCACCAAACCCACCGTGCTCAGTCATGGTGACAATGATGACTTCGGGTTTATGCGCCGGCATAAAACCAACAAACCACGCATGGTCGCGTTGTTCATATTTCACTTCTTCTGGATCAAGGTGCGCAATGGCTTTGGACAACTTCACCACTTGAGCCGTGCCAGTTTTTCCGCCCAAAACCAACCCTGAATCTCGTAACCACAAGGACATGTCCGGCAAATCTTTGCGGTACAGCAACCCATTCGCCGTGCCACCTTTTTGGGTGACATAACCCATCGAGCGCCGCACCAGTTCAAGCTCTTGCTCAATAGAATCTAATTGGTTGACCAACTCGGGCTGCTTCTCTTCAACCACCTCACCCCTGTGATTCAAGATCTCTCGAACCAACTGAGGTCGAAAAACCCTTCCACCGTTGATCAACGCTGCGTAGGCCGAAGCCAATTGCAACGGCGTCACCGTCACATCTCCTTGACCGATGGAATTGTTCACCACGTACCCAGGGCTGTACCGCCCAAAATGTTTCTTGTACCACGCTTTGTCAGGAATGATTCCGGGGATTTCGCCGTCTAAATCGATTCCAGTGGGCTGGCCAAAGCCTAACAAGGTGGAAGTTGCGGCCAACCGATCGATACCCAATTCATGCCCCAAAGAATAAAAATAGGTATCGCAGCTTTTTTGCATGGCTTCGGCCAGCGCGATGTGTCCGTGCCCACCACGATGAAAACACCGCCATTTTGTTCGCCCCATTTGGTAAAAACCCGGACAATAGCGAGAGTTGTAATTTCCGGTGAGGTTGTTGACCAGCCCTGCCACCGCAGTGATGGCTTTAAAGGTGGAGCCGGGTGCATAGTGCTCTTGAACGGCTTTGTTGATCCAAGGCTTGTCCGGATTGGTGTTTAAAGAAGTCACCAAAGTGGAGCGCTCTTTGCTGTTTAAAAGATTCGGGTCATAATCGGGAAACGAGGCCAGCGCCAAAACAAAACCGGTATTGACCTCTAATGCCACCACGGAGCCTGCCCGACCCTGAAATGCCGTTTCAGCCCGGTGCTGCATTTGACTGTCAATGGACAGCACCACGCTGTGACCGGGCTCAGCCTCGCGGTATCGGTCTTCGCCGAGCAGGTCTTGAGCCCAGCTCACACCGAGGCGACGACCTTTGGCGTCCACCACCACCTCTTCTTTGCCGTCAGTGCCTCGAAGGACGTTTTCGTAAACGCGCTCAATGCCGCGCCGACCGATTTGGTCTCCCATGCGATAACCCGCGTCTTTTTTCTTTTTGAGCTCTTTGGGCGAAAGTTCATTCATGAAACCCAGTACATGTGTGGCGAAATCGCCCTCGATGTACCGCCGCCGTTGGTCATCGAACGCAGATACGCCGGGCAAATCCCCCACTGAAATCGCGGACTCTAACCTCGCATAGACATCATAGGACACATCCATCACAAAGGGGATCGGTTTGAATTTCCCCAACCCCCGCGATTTGCGCCACATTTTTTGGATGGCCTGCTCTGCTTCAGCTCCATTGAGTCCAATCACGTCGGTCACCCGCCGCAACACCCCTGCCCGTGACGGAAAAGACAAGGGGTCTAACATCACTTGGCAGACATTTTGACCTTGTAGATCGTAATCCACTCGAATGCCGGGCATTTTGTTTTTGTCGAGGTATTTTTCGAGCGATTGACATTGGGTTGTGGCTAATTCTTTTTTGGCCACGACCCACAATGGGTGCTTCTTTTTGAGCTCCGCCAAAAGTGCTTTATCGGTCGCTTTGAGCTGGGCATAGTTCATCTCCAAATGGGCCATCAGTCTCCGCAAAGAACGTTCACTGTCGGGCATCAACCCCAGGGTGAGGTAAACGTCTTTGGCCGGACGGTTGTCAACCAGTGGTGCGCCCGCTTGATCAAGGATTAAACCTCGCGTGTGCGGTATACGTCTTTCTTGGAGAAAGTTACTTCGACTTCGATTTAAATAGGTTTCGCCGTCCACCACCTGCAAATCAAAGAGCCGAAACAAAAGTGCGACCAAAAACAGCCAAGCAAAACCGGTAATCGTCCAAAAACGAACCCGTGAAAAGGCTTCGTCATGCCCATTACCGACCATGTGCCCACCCCTCGTGTGCACCCACAGCCTCTTCGGATTCTAAAGCCAGCGCTTTTGAGCAAAAGCCATACAACGGGTAGAAAACCACAGCCCATATCCCGTGCCAAAATCCAGCCGCCACCCATTCAAAAAATGAAAAGGGGTTGTGGGCATTGGGGAACGGCCACATCAAAACACCCAATAGGGCAAGGGCTGAAAAATAAAGTCCCATGACCCAAAAAGGGAACAAAGAGCTTTTTAAGAAGGCTAAATTGCGTTGGTACCAAGCCCCCCACAACGCCAAAAAAGAACAGGTGATCACATGAAAACCAAACTGACCACCACCGTGCAGGTCCATCAACCACCCCACCACCATGGCAACGAGGAGTCGAGACCCCAAAGGCAACACCAGCAATGCGTAGGCAAACAAAATAAATAACGGCAAGGGCTGCACTTCTAAAGACATGGCGCCCGCGATGAAGGTCCACACGGTCTGACAAACAAGCCCAATGGCGATGTACAGCAACACGTTCATTAAGGCTGAGTTCCTTGTGTTGCGTTGGCCCCCACATCGGCCAACAGCGGTGCAAAGACATAGCCTTGAATTCCGGTGGGCAATGAAACCCGAATCCAATCTTTGCCTTTGACTTTGCCTGTCGCCGCCAGCGTGGCCCCTTTGAACTTGGTCCCCACCACCCAATGCTCTTGCCCGGGACCCGACCTAATTTTAACACCCGAGGGCGCAATCACGGCCATCAGCTTTTTCAATTCTTCGATTTCGAGCACCCGTGGCTTATCGGATGCTTCCTTGGCGGGTGCCTTCTTGACCTCGCTTGGCTCTGGTTTACTCGGTGCCGCCATGACTTGCATTCGCTGAGGCTCAGATTTTTTGGCCGGGTCACTAGAAGCGACCAACGCTTCCGGTTTTGGTTGCGGTGCGGGCAAAGGCTCAAAAATCTCTGCCAACGCATCCCCCAAACGCGGGTAAGGCGTTTCTTTGTGCGTCCGCAAAACCCACAACATTTCCGCGTCTTCACTGGCCACCACCCATTCTAAATTGGCGCGCAGGTAAACCCCTTCATGAGGAGGAAAAACTTCTTTGACCCGTGCGACGGGTAACCCCTTGGGGAAATCACCATTGGCCCCCGCCGTGACAATGAGGTCATTTTCTTGCACGTCCATGAGTCGATCAAAATCCTCGACAACCATGTTGCCATCATGACGCTTGCCCGACCCTCTTGCGAGACCATGGGCTCGGGACCGTTGTACCAAGACATCAATGGCCGAAGCAGGGTGCGTGGCCAACACCACATCGGCTGCATGCTCACTCACCCACAACACCCGGCCGACCACTTCGTGATCAACATTCACGACGCCGTCACCCTTTTTAATTCCCGCATTCTTCCCTTGGTCAATGCGCAAGACTTTGCCCGTCGCGGTTTTATGCTTACCCACAACGTTTGCACCAATGGGGCGAAAATGCTCCGGGGATTGGGGAAACAAAGACCATCGGCGCAACATTTGGTTTTCGGTTTGCAGTTGCTTCAACTCTACCTCAAGCGCTCGTACCCTTCGCGCGTCTCGGCGTAATTGTCCGATCTCTTCTTGCGCTTGTAACAAGGACCGGTACGTCACCAAGCCGTCGGAAACTTCGGCCGCAATATCGAGTAAGCCCTGTTGAGACCAGGTTCCCATATCCATCACCAAAGAAGCCGGGGTTGCCCTTTGCCCGTCCGGTTGACTCAAGCTGTCAATGGTCGCAAACACCAACAATCCGCCCACCAAAAGACCAAACCATTTGATTCGACTGGAAGGTCTGGATTGAAACACGCTGCAGCACTCCTGTTGGTTCGTGACCTAGTCTACGTTGCCCATGGAGACCTGCTCCAGCAAATCCATGTTATCTAAAGCCTTACCGGCGCCCAAAACTGCACCGCAGGTAGGCTCTTCCGAAATATAAATGGGCAAGCCCGTTTCATGGTTGAGCCGCACGTCTAAGTTTCGAAGCAATGCGCCCCCGCCAGTGAGAACAATACCGCGGTCCACCAAATCGGATGCCAACTCAGGGGGCGTTCGCTCCAGACTGATTCTCAACGATTCACACATCATGGTCACTGGCTCTTGCAACGCTTCGCGTATTTCCTCATCGGTGACTTCCACCGTCTTTGGCACGCCGGCAATCATATCCCGGCCTTTAACTTCCATGGTTTGTGTTTCTTCGTCGGGAAAGGCTGAGCCCAAATTCATTTTGATCAATTCAGCCGATCGCTCCCCTACCAACAGGGAGTATCGTTTTTTCATGTGATTCATGATGGCTTCATCGAGTTTATCGCCACCCACGCGCAAGGAACGACTGAATACAATTCCCCCGAGTGAAATCACTGCCACCTCGGTGGTGCCCCCGCCCAGGTTCACAATCATGTTGCCGGAAGGCTCGGTGATGGGCATGCCAGAGCCGATAGCCGCCGCCATGGGTTCTTCGATCAAAAATACTTCACGAGCGTTTGCTGATTCGGCCGCTTCAATCACCGCTCGCTTCTCCACTTCGGTGATGCCCACCGGCACGCAAACCATCATGCGAGGTTTGGACCATCCGCTGCGCTGCAGCCCCTTTTGAATAAAGTAACGCAACATTTCAGAGGTTAAATCAAAGTCAGAGATGACCCCCTCTTTGAGGGGACGTATGGCCTGAATGTGCCCAGGGGTACGGCCCAACATGTCTTTGGCATCTCGGCCCACGGCCAATACTTGCTGGCGGCCCCCTTTGAGCGTTTCGACCGCCACCACACTGGGCTCATCGGAGACAATTCCCCGGTCTCGCACGAACAATCGGGTGTTAGAGGTCCCCAAATCAATGGCCAGATCATTAGAAAACCAGTTGATAATGGGGTCAAACATGCCAAAAGCTCCAAATTGAGGGGTAAACAGGGCCCTAACATGATCCAAAAAATGAAAATTGACAACCGAAAAGGCCAAAATTCATAGAAATTTTAGCGGGTTATTCAAATTTTTTCGCAAAACTCGCTTTGGAGTCGGTGAACGTGTTGCCACAAGCAGCCATTCCCTATATCGAGAGGGGTCTTTTTTGCCCCAAGCGACTTAACAAGGAGAATCTTGGCATGATGCAATTTATGCGAAAGAACGCGAACTCATGGCTCATGTGGCTCATTTTCGGCGTGATTACTTTGGTTTTTATTTTGGCGTTCGGCCCCTGGGTCGGCGGTGACTTGAGTGGCAATGCCCCATTCGCAGCCCAAGTGAACGGTCGGGTGATTTCTACAGCCCAATTCCAGGCCGACTACTCAAACCGCTTTCGAACCATGCAAATGTTTCGCAAAGATTACGACATTGATGATGCCAAAAAAGAAAACCTCAAGCAGCAAGTCCTAGACTCGCTGATCGACCGGGAACTCTTGGCCCAAGAAGCCGAAAGAAATGAGCTCACGGTCACCAACAAAAAGGTCGCAAAAATCATTAAGGAACGCTTCTTCGGCCCAGATACGCCATTCAATCGCGAACAATATCAAAGAGTCGTCAATGGCATGTACCAAACCACCGAGTCTCGTTTTGAAGACCAAGTGCGCAGAGAGCAAATGGCCAGTGAAATGGAAGACCTCATTCGCAATGCAGCCCAAGTTTCTGAGACCGAATTGCAAGCCGAGTTTCGCAACCAAAACAACAAAGCAGACTTGGAAATTTTACGCATCGACCCCAACTACTTCAAAGTGCCGGCACCCACTGCAGACGCCATTAGCGCCTGGGCTGACAAAAATACCGATGCCATTCAAAAACATTACGAAACATTTTCCACCCGATACAACCAACCCAAAAAAGTTCGTGCGCGACACATTCTGGTGAAAGCGGCAGAGAGCGCCGATGCCCCAACACTCACCGCAGCCAAGAGTAAGATTGAAGCAGCGCTCAAACGCGTTAAAACCGACAAAGAAGACTTCGCGAAAGTGGCAAAAGAGGTTTCTGACGACGGTTCCGCAGCCAAAGGCGGCGACTTAGGTCTGTTTGGCCCAGGTCAAATGGTCAAGCCCTTTGAAGACGCCGCATACGCGTTAAAAGTGGGTGAAATCTCTGATGTGGTGAAAACCCAGTTCGGCTTCCACATCATCAAAGTCGAAGAAATTAAAGAAGCTTCCACGAAAAAGATCGAGGAAGTCCGAACTGAAATCGCGGATGAGCTCTATAAGGATAGCGTTAAAAATGACAAAGCCAACGCATTGGCCCAAGACGCCTTAAAACAACTGCAAGCGGGGGCCGCCATGGCCGACCTCAAAATTCCGGACCTCTATAATAAGGATGCAGAAAACGCCCCTGACAAACCAGCCGACCCCTTTGCCCCGCGCCTTGAAAACACGGGTTTCTTCGCGAAAAACGCGCGCTACATTCCGAAGGTCGGTATTTCCGAAGAAGTGGTCAAGGCGGCATTCGAGTTAAGCACTGATGCACCATTGGGTACCCGCGCTTACGAAGTGAACAAGCGTCTTTTCGTGATCAAGTTGAAGCAACGCACCAAGCCTGACATGAAACTTTTCGACGATGAGAAAGGCGCCTTACGGACCTCGCTGTCCCGCCAACGACAAGGCGAAGCCGTTCAGAATTTCGTTAAAGCCTTGCGGGAAAACTCCAAGGTGCAAGTGAATCCTTCGGTGGTTCAATACCCCAACAGCTAGAAACGAAAGATAAACCATATGAAGTCGCGGGCTTTTCTTTTTGGGAGTGTGTTAGCACTCGGCTGTCTTTGTGCATCCACCGCTTTGGCTTACAAGACGGTTGGGTTTCGCTGGGCCAGTGAAGCTGGGCCCATCGTCTACCGACTTGATCCTGCCGGTTCTGACGACATCACCGATGGCTCCGATCACCAACGCATCGAAGACGCTTTTCAAGCCTGGGGTTGCGCAGAAGGCACGAACCTAAGGTTTTCCCGCGGGCCGGACATGACCGGGCCCGGCTCATCAGGAGACGGGTTGTCCAGTGTTTTTTGGATCGAAAACGAAGCGGGTCTTTCACCTTTTGGACTCACCGAAAACAACGTTGCCGTCACCATCAATAACGTCATCATTGAACAAGGGGCCACGGTAGAAAACCAAGAAACGGACATCATTTTAAATGGGGTCCATTTTCAATGGAATTCGCAAGGCCAAGCCTCTGGTAATAACATTCCCATTTTCCCCATTATGCTTTCCCACATTGGCACCATGGTGGGCCTCGACCAAAGCTGCACTGCAGCCGATGATCCACAATGTCCCGGCGAAGACCAAACCATCCTGAAGTGGTTCTACGACTATTCAGCCACGACCCCACTGCCCGATGACGTCAGTGGTCTGCAGAGTCTTTACCCCGCCGATGATGACAGCCAATGCGAAGGGCCTTTCCGTCAAGGGGAACGATGTGAGAACAACTGCGACTGCATTGGGGACATGGTCTGCATCCCGGGCATTTACGATTACAACATCTGTGCGCCGCAGTGCACCTCTGACGCAAACAATTGCCCGCCCCAATTTGCCTGTTTGTTTGGCGCGAAAGGTGAAGATGACATTGCTAAGGGCACCTGCGTCCAAGTAGGAACCCAACAACTTCGTCCCATCGGCTCTTACTGCGAAGTGAACACGCAGTGCGAAAACAACAGTTGCCTTGCCGTGGCCGATGTGGGCCGGTCCATCTGTCGTCAAACCTGCAGCGATGACGGCGACTGCTCTGAAAACACCCAATGTTTAGATGGCGTTTGCATTGGCTTTGGTCCCTTCGAAGGCATTGGCTGCGATGAAGAGCCACCCAGCGGTTGTGCCTGCACTCAGAACGCCACGACAGACCCCTCTGCCGCCCTGCTGTTGGGTATTTTGTTTTGGGGTTTTCGAAAACGCCGACGTCCTTAAACGTTTATTGGCGTGCGATTCGTGCCGCAACTTTCCCCGTCACCCGCCAGACCCACCTTGGGGTGAGCCACGCCAACAGCGGAAATGGCCAGGCCAACCAGGGGTAAATGTGAGTGATGTTCCACTTGAGACCACGTATGGCTGAAAGCGCCACAGACCGTGCACTTTGGGCAATGGGAACTTGCTGACGGACCAACACACCTTCGGCATTGGCCACATCGAGAAATTCTGTTTTCACCGGGGCAGGACTTAAACAGTGCACCTGCACAGATGTTCCAGATAACTCGCCACTCAAACTGTCCGTTAACGAGGTGACAAAAGCTTTTGTAGCCGCGTACAAGCCCATGGTGGGAACGGGCATCAGTCCCGCAACAGAACCCACTTGTAAGAGCGCAGACCTTTGGGGCTGCTGTTTCATTCTTTGAACCGCTAAAGAAGATAAATGGGCTAAGGCCTCTACGTTCAGACGAACCATTTTTAACACACTGGACGTAGGGAGTTGGTCAAAACATCCATTGCTTCCCATGCCTGCATTGTTCACCCAAACATCAATCCTGCCCCCTGAAAAGACTTGCTCAACCATGTTGTTCCTGGTCATTTCTTCTAAAAGATCTGCCTCAATCCAGATCACTTCAACGCCTGGGAACTTTTCTTGAATGTTTTGCGCCAGCTGGCGAAGTTTATCGGCCCGACGCGCCACCAAAACAACACGTTTGGCACCATGCTCTACCGCGGCCCACGCCAAAGCGGCGCCAATCCCCGCAGAAGCCCCGGTAATCAGCCAATGGGTGTCTTGCAAATTCATTTTTTATCCCTTTTAATGAGCTTTCAAATTGAGTTTTAACCCACCAGCCATTCGTTTCACGCCCATGACAAAAAATCAACGCCAGCTCAAAGACCAGGAACTTCAAATCGTCGAAGAAGAACAAGTCATTCTCCAACGCGTGGCCAGTACCCTTGCCGAAAAAATGGCCCAGCAAGAAGAAGAACAGAAGAAGCGGGTTGTTCAAGCGGATTACACCAAAGACTTGATTGAACTGCGTGACCAAGTGGCCGAAGCCCGTCTTGAAGATGTCCCCGCGCTGGTCTCCCAAATGCTTCAAGCTGCAGCGTTGGCTTCTGAAGCCAAACCCACCCAACAAGGCAGCGTGGACATGCGTTCCCCTTACTTTGGACATTTAAAGCTTAAAGAAGATGGCCGTGAGCGTGATGTCTTAATTGGAAAAGGGGGCGCCATTCAGCGCGAGGCCGGCGTCGTGATCGTGGACTGGCGACACGCACCCATTTCTCAACTGTATTACAAGCTCGACGAAGGGGATGATTACGAAGAAATCTATGGCGGCCAAGAACGAACTGGCGAGGTTCTTGCGCGCCGAACCGTCACCATTAAAGAGGGTAATTTGCAGCGCATTCGCTGCCCCCAAGGACACTTCTTAAAAAATGACAATCAATGGGATGCTTTAGATCAACTGTTTAACTACCAAATGCGTGGCGGCGCCGGCATCTCAGCCCCACCCAAACAACCGCGCAGAGGCAGCCGTAAAAACAGTCGCTTTGGTATTGGCGATGCTTTCACCAAAGAAAGTTCGGGTCAACTCGAAGAAATCACTGCACTGATCGACCCCAAACAGTTTGAGTCCATGACCCAAAGCGATTCGGGCCTCATGATTTTACAAGGGGGCGCCGGCTCAGGAAAAACCACCATCGCGCTCCATCGCATTGCTTGGCTCGCCTATAACTACCCCGAAAAATATCGCCCAAAACGCATTCGCGTCATCGTCTACTCCGAAGCCCTCGTGCGTTATGTGCGACGGGTTCTGCCCGCATTGGGACTCCCCAATATTAAGGTGGCCTCTTTTCATCGCTGGGCGCATAACTTGTGCCAAAGAGTGGTGGATTTTACCCATTACCGTTTCCAACGCGATGTGGAAGACGAAGTGGCCATTCTCAAAAAACACCCTGGCATGCTCCAAGCCATTCGCAGTCAAATACAACGCCAAAAAAATGAAATCGAAAATTCTGTCTTGGCCGAAATCAAGCAAGACGATCTTCGACAACAGCTGCAATCGCCCATCCATCAAATTATTGAAGGGCCCGCATGGGTCCCCGCTCTCATTCGTCTCAAAAAATTATTGGTGCAACACCAACAATTATCTTCCTTTGAAAAAACACGCATCAAAAAGAAGATTGACGCCATGATCGAAACAACCTCGCATCTTGAGAGCCAATGGGAAGAACTGATTACCGATTCAGAATTATTGTCTCCCCTGATGACAGGCCCCAATGCCATTTCTAAAAGTGATTTTGATAGCGCTATGCGCTGGACCAAGAATCAGATTTCAGAGCCCGACGACCAAGACGCTGATTTAGACGCTAAAACCCCCATCGATGATTACAGCGAAGACCTCCCCCACGGGAAACTCGACCCTTATGATGCAGCGCTGTTTCTGAACATGGTGATTGAGCGGTCCGGGTATGTGCGCTCTATCGAGGGACGGCCCATCACGCTCGATCATGTATCCGTGGACGAAGCCCAGGATTTGAGTCCGGTTGAATTGCGTCCCCTCCACGTGATGACTGCTCCGAATCACTCCCTCACCTTGGCGGGTGACACCAAACAAAAAATGTTTTTTGACAACGGGTGTAACAGCTGGCGAGACTTGGTCGAGCCCGTAGGGGGGCAAGCGCAAACCGTAGAAACCTTTCGGCTGATTTATCGATCTACGGCGCCCATCGCTGGTTTTGCCCATGAAGTGCTGGGTCCGCTGGCGCCAGAATCACCACCCAAAACCATTAAAGACGGCGCCCCGGTCTGTGTTTTTCCATTTGATGAACAAGGGGAAGAAATCGCTTTTTTGGCGGAGCAATTGCGTGAACTGATGAATCACGAGCCCTTCGCCAATGTATGCTTGCTCACCCGGTACCCCGAACAAGCGCGACTGTATTTCAACCAACTTCAACGATGTGATGTCCCAGGGCTTCGCCTACAAGACGGTCCGGATTTTAGATTCACACCGGGTATCGATGTCACGCACCTGCGATGGGTAAAAGGGCTCGAATATGATTATGTGATCATGACCAATGTGGATCGCGCTTCCTATCCCAACGATGTGGAAACCCGGCATCTGCTTCACATTGGGGCCACACGCGCAGCGCACCAACTGTGGATCACGACGAATTTGAAGAACCCATCGCCGCTGCTCCCTGAGAAGTATTTCGTTACCGACGCTTATTAGTCATCGCTTTTTTGCTGGCTGTCCACCTGATCAATATATTCTTGAATTTTGATCAGCTGTTGGTGCCCACCTTTTTTTGCTCTTGCAAAACGATAATCGGTTCGACCACCACTCAAGCCTTTGATTTGGGCCAAGTCGATGGTTGGATCAAAGGTGGCCACCGTAATCCAATTACCACCCTTGGGCTCTTTTTCGATCACTGCACCAACCCTGGCTCTGTTTTCGGCAGCGACCAAATAATATTTACGATCTTGGTTATCGAGTTTGCGTTCGAGTCGAACCACATAAATATCTTTGGACTCGAATTTACCCAGATCCCGGGTGTTCTCTTCGGCCAGGCGTTCTTTTTCTTTGGCCCGTTGTGCGAACAGGTTGATCTTGTGTTTGAAATCCTCAGGCCAATCATCCCGCGCCATGGCCCACACCAGTTCAGTCATGTAGCGAAGACGGTTTTGGGTGTTGGTGGTGCTATAAATTTCGTCCATGGCCAAAGCGATGTGCTCACCCCGCGGGGTCAGGTCGTGTCCTCGACCCGGACTGTCCACGGCCCTGCCATCTTCATCCGCGTTAGGCCATGGTTCTTTCCCGCCCAAAATCCATTTCACTGCAGATAAGGCACCATCAAAATCACAATGGGCAATAATGGTATCAATTTCGTCACTGGATTGCGCCACCAGCTCCTCTGTAATTAACTCGGGACAAGCATGGGCAATATCGTTGGGGACCAATACAAATCGTGGGTCTTCAGAAAAACGCTCCCACGCCTCAGGATGGTAATGGTGATCAATCCAATAGTGAAGGCGGTCGCCCAATGCATCGATGAGCGGCATGGTTTTGATCTTGTACTGACTGTCAGCGGCAAAAGCCACATCCAAAACCACAACGTGCCCCGAAGGTGCATCGGGCAAATGCCGGGGATGGGTGGCCCAAATGATGTTGTATGTTTTGTCGAGATTTCTCATGAATGCGCTTTCTGCGGCTTTGCTTTCGCCAGCAAACAAAAAATGTCCGTTGGCGTGTCTTAAAACAAACCGAAGTTATTTTTAGCGAAGATGGGGGTCACAAAACCTTTAACTTTCTTCTTCGTGATATTCCTGCTCGGTATTCACCGACCACAAATCAGCCCGATTGTCTACCCCATCGGCCAGTCCGTCAACCGCTTGCATGGCCACCAACATGGAGTGATCTTGGTTGTTGTAGCGATGCATGCCGTTACGGCCAATTAAAAAGAGATTTTTGAATTTCATCACGTAATCTTGGAGAACTGGGATTTGATCATAGGTCCCAAAATAAGCGGGATAGGCCTTTGGCATCCGAATGGCGCACCCATCGAGAAAATCTTCAGGCTGAATGAAGCCAATCTCTGAGGCTTCTTTGATGCCCATTTGAATTAAATCTTCGTCTTTCATGTTCCAAAGGTGGTCGCCTTCATCCACAAAGTACTCCAATCCAATCCAAACGGTGTTTTCTCGATCTGCCACCATGTAAGGACTCCAATTATTGAAAATTTGGATGCGACCCACATGAACCCCGGTATCTTGCACGTAAATCCAATTATCCGGCACGTCCTTTTGGGGTTGCTGCCATTTTTCTTTGACGTGCAGCTTGTTGAGTAACAAACCCACAGTCAAAAAGTCGCGGTACTGCAGCCCGTCGGAGACCTGCAGGATTTCGGCGGGCGGTGGTGGCTCCATCATTCGAAACAAGTGCTTCATGGGCATGGAGGAGAAGAAATAATCGCAGGGTAAGGTTTGACGCTCGCCATTGGTGGTATTTTCAACCGTGACCGTCTCCACACAATCGTCACCCATGTTGAGCCCCACAACTTTGGTGTTCATGTTCACGTTTCCGCCGGCATTATTCACCTGCACGGTCACTTCTTCCCACATTTGTCCTGGTCCATATTTTGGGTAGAAAAAGTGATTGATGAGGGAAGTTTCACGTTTGCGTTTGGATTTTTCTTCTTCTGACATGACCATGTCTTTGGCTGCCTGAATCAAAGCTCCTTTTAAGGACAAACCTTTGATGCGCTGCGCACCCCAATCCGCACGAATCTCTGAACAAGCCACCCCCCAAACCTTTTCGGTGTATTCTTTGAAGAAGGTTTTATACAAGCGGTTACCAAACCGATTGATAAAGAAATTCTCCAAATAGGTTTCATCATCCAAGGGAAAGAATCGTGACTTCAGATAACTCATGCCAATTTGAACCGAATTAACCGGCCCTAATTGCAACGCCAACTTGGGTTTTAACGATAAGGGATAATCGAAAAAACTGCGACGAAAGAAAATTCGTGAAATGCGACGTCTTTGCAGCATCACACGCTCGTCTTTTTCGGGTTGGGGTGAATCAATTTCTTTAGCCGCTTGGCCAGCCTCTACAATGGTGGCCTTTTGAGGGTAGGTCACTTGCAGTTCACGGTCTTGTCCATCACAAGCTGGAGCCCCTTGCACGGGCATGATGTTCAACCACCACTGGAGTACCCGATCAATTTTAGTGAAAAAGCGATGACCGCCAATATCGATGCGGTTGTTTTTATAATTCACCGTTTGGGCGATTCCCCCCACCATATCGGTAGATTCGAACACTTCGGGGTGGATGTCCGTTCGATGTAAAAGCTCCCAGGCCGCGGTGAGCCCTGCCGGACCCGCGCCCGCAACGATTGCTGTCTTTTTTCCATTTTTCGTCATGGTGTTTTCCTGTCTTCACCTTCATTGAGCTGTAAAACCGACCAGTGGTTGGCACGATACATAACTTTGGCCTCTTCATTCAAGAATCGGCGCCATATCTCTTGTTGGGACTCGGTCCATTGACCAAATCCCCATTTGTCTTTGAGTTGCTGCAATCCCTTTTCCGCAATCACCACATGGGTCACCCCGGCCGCATCCAGTTTTCGTCTAAGGGCTGCCGCGTTTTCACTGGTTGCCAACCAATGATCTTGTAAGGGCTTCACAAAGACATCCGAAAAGATCGCTTGGCGATCCAAATATGCAATTCTGGGCTCGCCCAAGACCCAAACCCGCGCATCAGCCGGGGTATTCGCCGCCAGAAAGGCATAAGCATCATGAGGCCCGTAGTTCTCTTCCAAATACTTTTGTTGGGTTTGATGTCCTAAAAGGACTTTCCCCCGCTTCACCAAAAGCGCTTCGTCCGCTTGCAGGTTCCACAGCCACGATGACATGACCAGAAGTGCCACCCCGATTTGACCCAGGCGACGAAGCATCGAGGGTTGGGTCATTAAGAAGGACCAAGCCCAACCGCACAACCAAAAGAGCAGCAGCCACAAAGGCGCAAAGTAGCGCACCTTCGCATTGGAAAAAGCCCAAAATGGGGACATCACCAACACCAACCAAAAGACGAAACGCAAGGTCTGTGGCCACGGCCGCGCCAAAAACAGCAGGGGCAACAAAAAGAGCCACAAAGGCCCCATCAAATCGTTCATGGTTCCATCGGTCACCCAAAAAGAAAGTTTGAAGGGCAAATTCATCCAAGCTTCAGCGGAGTTTAATTGCTCAGCAATGCCACCATAAAGGCCAGATGTTCGGGCATTCCAGTCTCCTCCCAACAAACCATGACCAAAGGGGTAAACGGGGTTTTTATAAAAGAGCAGATTTCTAAACAGAAAAGGCCCACCACTCAAAGCGAACACCACCGCGGTGTATAATATGTTTTTTTGGAACAAAGCCCGTCGTGTGGAAGGCAACACGATCAAAAAAGCCACGAGCAGCACGATGAACAACAAGCCGTGGTATTTGGTGCTCACCATGAGTCCACTGAAAAACCCAAAAAGCAAATGCGAAGATAAATCGTTGGTAGGGTTTTGTGCAGATTGTTCGGCAATTTCCAGCCAAGTATAAACGGCCCCGGCAAAACAAACGGCCGTGAACCAATCCGGCTTGCCGCTGCCCGCTACGAAGACCAAGAGCGGACAGGCTGCCACAGCCAACATCAAACCTGCATTGTCCACCTTGGGAAAGTGACGTTGTGCGGTCACAGAAGCCGTCAATCCCAATAAGAGAAATCCGAAAGCATTGGAGGCGTTAAAGACCACCGGGTCTTCACTTAACCAGTAAGGGATGCCCAGCGCCATCTCGGTGATCATGGGCATGGCCACAAATGAGGAATGAGGGAAATTGAGTGTTTGCCCCCACAGGCCCATCTGTTGAATCACCCCGAAATGGTAAACCGCCGTATCGTAAAACAGGGGCGGCACCAGGGCGGAAAAAACCATCACCCCACCAAACACTGCAAACGCTTTCCAGTGTGCAGGANNATATGTGGGCNCCCTCTGACAAATCAAANCGCCAAAAGCCCACCAGACCNATGACCCCAAAAACCGCCCAAAGCNCCATCAACAGCAGGGGCTGCCCCAAACCTAANGAAAACAGACCAAAAGAGCACAGTCCAGCGATGCCCAGACCGGCGGCCCAGCCCCACACCTTTTGNTGCAAGNCCAGCCGGGGCTCAAAACCCAACCATCCAAGTGCTGCACGGCCCATGGCCATTAAAGTGAGGTGCCAAGCAAAGGCCCACAGGGCTGNCACAAAAAAACGNGCCAATTCGAAAGACAAACTGGCCACCAGCAGCAGCGCCAAGGCCCACAGCGCCAATAAAATTATGGCCATCGGTTGTTGTTTTACCGCAGTCATACCACCTCAACAATTGAGTGTGGCGTATCATTTTTGGGGATCACTGGCGATCATTTCAGGCCAAATACCTGAAAAAAAATAAAAAACCCCGAGCCCCACCTTCTCGGTGGTGCTCGAGGACAGCTGCGTTGCAAGGAGTTTATAAGCCGGGTTCTGTTCATGGCGAGGTCGCCCTCATCCATGAGATGGCCATTCATCTACGGATGCTGTTGCCAACACCCTCTAGCGGCGCGATAGCGAAAGCTCCCAACGGGCCGTTTCATGGAACTTTCTCGGCCTTGCACCAGGTGGGGTTTGCCCTGCCATCCTTGTCTCCAAAGACGCGGTGCGCTCTTACCGCACCATTTCACCCTTACCGATTTTGCGAGCAAATTCGGCGGTATATTTTCTGTGGCACTTTCCTTCAGGTTGCCCTGACCGGTCGTTAACCGGCACCCTTGCCCTGTGGAGCCCGGACTTTCCTCCCGTCTCAGACGAGACCGGCGACCACCCAAACCCCTTGAGCGCTCAGCCTCTTTATCTCTTGAGTTTCAACTTGAAAAGGGTCAAATTTAAACCATGAGTGCCCATTTCTTTAGTGAAACCTATTTGGAGGCCAAAAACCGGTTCATCCAAAAAGTTGCAGATACCGGTGGACGGCTTCAATCCATTCCCGTGGGAGAGGGACAACTTGCGGGCCCCTCGCAAGAGCCGCTCACCATCGATGTGGGATTTTGGGGGCCTGACCAGGGACCGACCCTGCTGCTGTCCTCTGGCTTACACGGGGTTGAAGGCTACTGCGGAAGCGCCATTCAATTGGCGGCCATGGACCAAGCTTTTCCCGACGCCCTGCGCCGCATCTTTGTTCATGCCATTAATCCCTACGGCATGGCCCATATTCGGCGGGTGAACGAAAACAATGTGGATCTGAACCGAAATTTCATTTTCGAGCCTGATGGCTTTAAGGGCTGCAGCGATGGCTACCATCGGTTAAATCATCTACTGAACCCCTCTCGCCCCTTCAAAGGTAAAGAATTCATGTCGGTTATCAAAACAGTCTGGGCCATCATTCGTCACGGCATGCCCGCGCTCAAACAAGCGGTGGCCGCTGGCCAATACGCTTACCCAAAAGGCCTTTTCTTCGGGGGCCACCAAATGGAAGAGAGCGCCACAAAAATGATGGCAGCCCTGCAAGAATGGCTCATCGGAGATGCCCCCATTTTGCATGTGGATTTTCACACAGGCTTGGGACCTTTCGGAGATTATGCGTTGCTCTTAGATGCCGTGAAAGATTCCGCGCTTTACGAAGAAGTACACGACGCTTTCGGTTCAAAAGTACAACCGTGGGATGCAGATGAAGGGGTGGCCTATGGCATTTCAGGCGGTTTCCCTACGGCCATGCAAGACACTTTCGGGGAGCGTATTCGCGTCCTGACCTGCGAGTATGGGACCTACGATCCACGACAGGTGGTAGAGGCCATGACCGCAGAAAACCGTGCGCATTTTTACGGCGGCAATGTGGATGCGGCCAAAGCACAATTCAAAGAAATATTTTACCCCCAAAGCGACCAGTGGCGAAGCCGTGTGCTCGAGGGTGGTATACATGTCATTGATCAAGCCTTGGCCTTTTTGGGCCAAACTAAAGGAGCTCAGTCATGAGTGATATTGAAGCTGTGGAATTTCAATGCGGCAATTGCGGCGCAGTGAACCATCTCCCCTTCGCCAAAATTCTCGACCTGCAAGAATCCCCCAGCTGTGGCAGTTGCAGCACCCCATTGTTGCGTCATCTCGAGCAAAAATACGAGCACCTGGATGCCAAGACATACATCCACCCCTTAGACGACGAAGCCATGGCGGCATTAAAACGGATTCCCGGCGTCACCACCATGCTGCGCTCACTCATTCGCCATTCTTTTGAACTGGCCACCCGACTTCACCACCAGGCAAACTTTGTACGAGTGGGCCCCAAACAGCTGCCGGACCTGTGGAACAGCTTTGTACACGCGGGCGAATGTTTGGGCATTTCTCTCGCAGACCTCCCCGAACTGTATGTCTACCAAGACCCAGTTCCCAACGCGTACACCTTTGGTGTGGAAAATAATTTTGTCGCCTTGTCGACCGGTTGTCTTAACCTGTTAGACGAAGAGGAAATCCTTTTTGTCCTTGCCCACGAACTGGGGCACGTGCATGCCGACCACGTTTTGTACAAAAGTGCAGCACGGGTGTTTGGCTCGGTGGCGAGTACCGTCATTCAAGCCACCATGGGGCTGGGCAGTTTGGTGGTCTACCCCATCCAGATTGCTCTTTTGCGCTGGGACCGCGCCAGTGAATTGTCTTGCGATAGAGCTGCGTTGTTGGTGGTGAAAAACCCAACCGTCGCACTGCGCACCCTCATGAAACTGTCCGGTGGCACCGAAAAACTAGCCAACGAATTGGATATCGATGCGTTTATTGAGCAAGCGGATCAGTTTGGAGACATGCAAGACGAAGGACCTTTGGGCCGCTACCTCACCGTTCTACAAACCCTCTTTCGCACGCACCCTTATCCCATTTGGCGCGCTAAAGAATTGTTGGAATGGGTTGGCTCGGGCAACTTTCTTGAAGTGCTCGATGGGGATTACACCAAAGACAATGAGGGCAAGGTCACTTGTGAGGCCTGCGGCAGTCCCATCCGTGAAGACGCCATCATTTGCCCGCAGTGTGGTGCCAGCCAACCTGGCTCTGGAGCCGACGCAGATGGGGAAGGCGAAGATGGTGGCGATCCGAGCGATCCCATTGGAAAAACGCTGAAAGACATTCAAGGCTGGTACAAGCGCAATTTTACCAACGATGACCCACCTTCCTGATTTTTGTGAGCCGCATCACTTGAATTCCCGCTGATCGGGCCATTTTTTCGCGCATGTCGCCCTGGCAAGCTAGCGTCTGGCCATGTTTGGATTTCTTTCACTGCCCCAATCCACAGTTGCTTTGGGTGCTGTCGTCTTTATGCTTTCTGCCTCCACAGCGCACAGCCGCTTTGGTGAGGCTGATGAAAACCGCAACCTCGAACTGGCCATTTTGCCTTCAGGACAAGCCGTAGATCTCGGCCCACACAAAATCCGAAGCGATGCGTTCCAGAATGTGCGCGTGCAAGACGCAGACGATGTGAATTTCTATTTGAATGAATTGGCAGACTTAAATCAGTTGTGCGAGCTCACAAAAGTTCCCTGTACCGCCGCGGTGGGAAAGATGCTCGGTGCCGATCTGGTTTTACAAATGTGGTCCCCCGAAGGTAACGGGGATATTTTTCGCATCGTGTCTACACACAGTGGCAATGAAATCCATCGGCAAGTGGTCCCATCACAGCTGACCGCCAATGAACTCTCTGCAGTTTTGGGTGAGACCCTTCAACGCTTGCTCGTGCCTCAAGCCGACGTGGGACAACTGCGTGTTGAAATCCCTGAAAATGGCACCCGACTCTTCGTGGACGGGGTGGACTACGGAAAAGTGGAAAAAGGAGCCTTGGTCGCGCAACTCACCATGGGCAAACACCAGGTGGTGTTGGATGCCCCCACCAGCGGGTTTCAAAATCAAGAATTCGAAATATCGCCCGGCCAAGAAACACGGGTGGCATTCGCAGACAACGCTCCTTCCCAAACAACACCCGCGTTACAGACCCTGGCGCAAGACACCAACACTTGGACGGCGGTGGCGGGGTGGACGGCCATCGGTGCAGGCGCCATTGCATCAGGAATTGGCACCTTGTTTCATTTTGCCCACCCCATTCACGAGACCCAACTTCCGCAAGATGCCTCCGGCAGTTTAAGAAACCACATCGTGACGGAGCAGGAGCGTAAATCACAAATTGCCTACGTGCTTTGGGCGAGTGGGCTGGCCACCGCCACGGCAGGTGCAACCTATTTACTCGTGGATGGGTTAACAGAATAATCTGGGCGCACCGCTGGCTTCTTGGCATCGGGCGGTCGAATATACAAAGGCACTAACGCAAGTAACTCATTCGGTGGAACATGTTGGGCGCAGCGTGCCTGAAAAGCCACGAGCATGCCATCCCCCGTCACCCCCTGCATTTCTTGATGGGATCGTGGCGGCTCCGCTAATAAAAACGCACCATTGCCAACCACGATGTCATGCAATGGCACCATTTCTTCTAACTCGTGTGGATCACATGCCTTCCCCGGGCCCAGTTCGGCGAATCCGGAGGTATATTGAACGAATGACTGCGCATACCCTTGACCTCTTCTGGCGTCGATCAAGGCCAACACACGCGGCTGCTCTTGAACCGTCACCGCTCCCGCCAGCGCCGACAAAGTCGACACGCCCCACAAAGGGATTTTGAGTGCCAAGGCGAATCCTTTTGCTGTGGATAATCCTACACGAACACCAACAAATGAACCCGGACCGACCCCAACCACGATGCCTTGCAACTCTTGGGGCTTCAAATTGGCATCGAGCAGCGTGGTCTCAATGGCCTGTGCCAGTTTCTCACCATGACTGCGCGATTCTTGTAAATATGCGCGAGCCGTGATCTTGCCGCCTCGAGACACCGCTACCAATCCTCGAGGCATGGCCGTATCGATCAAGAGAAGGGAGGCGTCGGTCGGTGAACTTACACTCAATGGACTGATACCCGTGTTGCGGCTGATTGAACCATCTCATTGGCGTGGGCCAAAGTGACCTCGGTGAGCGCTTCACCCCCGATCATTCTGGCGACCTCTTCAATTCGGTCGTTCCCTTTCAGGGCTTGAACTGTGGTTTGCGTTTCTTTGCCCACCACTTCTTTAGAAACACGGTAGTGTTGATGGGCTTGAGAAGCGATCTGCCCCAAGTGGGTCACACAAAAGACTTGTCGGAATTCACCCAGCGCCGCCAGTTTTTTACCGATAATTTCACCGATACCGCCACCGACGCCTGCATCCACCTCGTCAAAAACCGTGATGGGCACAGGGTCTGCCATTTGTAAAACACGTTTTAAAGCCAAGAGGGTTCTCGACAACTCGCCACCCGACGCCACTGCTTGCAATGCGCCCATTTTTTGTCCGGGGTTGGCAGCAAATGAAAAAGAAACATTTTCAGCGCCATAACGCCCCAGGGTGATGCCATTACGTGTCACAACCTTAGTGGCGTTTTCACTCAGTGGTTCAAAACATACTTCAAAGCGTCCATGCGGCATGCCCAAATCGGCCAGCTCTGTACAAATCAATTCTGCAAAACGCTTGGACTGCGCTGCACGACTCGCGCTTAGGATTTGCGCTTCATCATGCAAAGTTTTAAATTGTTTTTGTAGTTTTTTCTCGCATGCAGCGAGGTGTGCATCCAAATCGCGCAGCTGGGATAACTCTTGTTCCATTTCGGCATGCAAAGATAAAATATCTTCAATGTTTTTGCCATGCTTTCGCTGTAAGCGATACAGCGCGTCGAGACGGTTGTCCAGTTGCGATAGGGTTTCAGGATCTGCATCTTGGCCAGTTCCAAAATGATGCAAATCCCTCGAGGTCTCTTCGAGCAATACGGCGGCATCATTGATCTGCTGGCGAAGATTGTCTAAGGCTGGGTCCGCTTGAACCAACTTATCCATGAGAGGCGCGGCACGCTGGATCAAGGTTAATGCATTGGCGGAGCCATCGGTGAGCAGCTCTAACACCTCATTGCTTTGCACTTGGATTTGCGCCACGTTGGCCAAACGCTTTCTTTGCTCGGCCAATTTTTCATCTTCGCCCACTTCGGGATTGATGTTGGCAATCTCATCGATTTGATATTGTAACCAATCTTGTCGCCTCAGTTTTTCTTGCTCGTCCATGCCACAGTTAATGATTTCCTGCTGCGTGAGCATGACCTGTTCGAACAATTGGGCCACTTTGTCAGCCTGGGCGTCCAGGTGTCCAAAGGCATCAAGCGTGTCGCGTTGAAACGCAGGCTTGAGCAAGCGTTGTTGGGCATGCTGACCGGTCATGTCTACAAAAGGATCCACCAAATCGCGAATCACTGCGGCCGTGGTAAGTCCATCGTTGATCCATTGGCGATGGCGCCCATTTTCGTTGAGCTGGCGACGAATGAGTAACTGACCCGACTCGCATGCGGGCAAACCATGCTGATCCAAGGCCTCATTCAACCGCGCCATTTCATCCTGGCTCAGCGCGAATTGGGCCGTGATTTGCGCCTGTTTCGCCCCCTGCCGAATCATGTCGGTTTTGGCCCTTGCGCCCAAAACCATGTCCAACGCGTTGAGCATGATGCTCTTTCCGGCGCCTGTCTCACCCGTGAGCGCGATCAAACCAGGCCCGAACTGAAGGCTAAGTGACTGAATTACTGTAAGATTATTTATATTTAGGTCTGACAAGTACATAGGTCCCCATCCTGGCCTTTTTGCGCACAGGCCGCAAGAGGTCCCTTGGCGATGCCCGCTTATTTTGGCAAAAGGAGACATGGATCTGTTTTCCCACGCCCATAAAAAAGACCCCAGCCTCACCCCTTTGGCCGAACGCATGCGACCAGAAACACTGGAGGCGGTTTTGGGCCAACCCCACCTGGCCGGCCCCCAAGGGTTGCTTACCCGACTCCTCAAAGAAAAACGGCTGCCCTCCCTCATTTTCTGGGGGCCACCCGGCAGCGGCAAAACAACTTTGGCCGAAGTCATTTACAAGCAAGCCGGGCTTCGCTTCATTGCCCTGTCAGCTGTTTCAGCCGGGGTCAAAGACATTCGTGCGGCGGTGAGCCAAGCGAAAGATCATCGAAACATGAACGGACAAAAGACGTTATTGTTCATCGATGAAATTCACCGTTTTAATAAAGCCCAACAAGATGCCCTTTTACCATTCGTAGAGCAAGGCATTGTATACCTCGTCGGCGCCACCACCGAGAACCCCTCTTTTGAGGTGAATGCGGCGCTGCTGTCTCGCTGCCGGGTGGTGAAAACCCATCCGCTGGCCGCAGAAGATTTGGCGCATTTGGCACAAACCGCATTGCAAGACGCAGAAAAAGGCTTGGGTCAAGACCATCTCAAGATGGAGCACGATGCCATTGCAGCCTTGGTCATGGCTGCAGCGGGCGATGCGCGGCGGCTGCTGGGCGCCTTAGAAGTGGCTGCAGATTTGGCCAAAGCGGAAGGTCGCGAAGAAATCCAGCAAGACGACGTGGAGCAAGCGGTGGCCCGCCGGGTTTTGCTCTACGACAAAAGCGGTGACGCTCATTACGATGTGGTCTCTGCATTTATCAAAAGCATGCGGGGCTCTGACCCTGACGCAGCCATGCATTACCTGACCCGAATGCTCGAAGCGGGTGAAGATCCGCGCTTTATCCTCCGACGCCTGATTATTTTTGCCTCAGAAGATGTGGGTAATGCCGACCCCCAAGCACTGCAAGTGGCCACCGCCGCTTTGAGCGCTTATGAAATGGTCGGTCTGCCCGAAGGCACCCTGCCCCTCACCCAAGCCACCCTGTATTTGGCCACGGCGCCAAAATCCAATACTGTCATTCAAAGTTACGGGCTGGCCAGGAAAGACGTTTTGGCCTTGGGTGCGCTCCCCGTCCCCAATCACCTGAAAAACGCCCCCACATCCTTAATGAAACAAATGGGGCACGGCCAAGACTATAAATACCCGCACAACTACGAAAAAAACCACATTCAGCAAAATTACCTTCCCGAACAGCTGCTGGGACGTACGTATTACAAGCCCTCAGATCAAGGTTACGAAAAAGAGATTGGAAAGCGCTTGCAAGCTTGGCGTAAGTGCGACAAAAACTAGCAACACTCACGAGAATCTTATGGCAAAGAAAAAAAACAAAGAAAAAAACAAAGAGCAACCCAAAGCCAACCCACGCATGGTACAGCTTCAAGCACTTTATGATGGCGGGAACTTCGCTTCCATTCACCACAAAGCGCCTGCCCTTCTCGCAGAAGAAGGTCTATCAGACACCGACCAAAACCAAGCTCAAGACTTATTGTCTCGGGTAAAAATTGATGCGGTGGCCATATACGTTGGCCTGGGGTCTTTGGCCTTTATTTCCCTGGTGGCTCTTCTGACCCTGTCGGCAAAATAAGCGGTCTTGCGAAAGACGATTCTTCAATCACCTGACTCGCTTTTTGTTTGATGGCTTTCCGCACCGTTTTTTGCATTTCATAAACAAAAGGCAAAGGATCTTTGAAACGCAAGACATCTGTATCGAAAGAACTCAAATGCTTGGGATGCCAAAACCGCCAAAGATTCTCTACACTCTTGCCAAACCCCGCCGCTCCTCGCTGTTTGACCCATTTGAACGTGAACGTGTCCAGCAAGTGGCTGACCTCACCCATGAGCCACCGCATGCGAACCCCGGGTTTGGCCTGTAAAACCTGATTCGTGAGCTGGGAATCGGTATTGATTTGGTGCCAGATGACTGGAATGTCCAAATCGGCATGAATGGCCAACTGTAAAGAGCCCCATAAGCGGCCCAACATACACGCCAATCTCACGTCACCCTCAGGCGCCTGAATAAATTCTAATTTCACGGGGCCATGCCATTTCAAATGTTTGAGTAACCGACGTGCTTCTCGCTGTATCTCTTCGTGAGGTGCGATGGTTTCAGAGGACGAGCCAAATTGGGACGCCGGCTCGTGTTCACGCAATCTTTTCTGAAAGACTTCAGCCAAAGGTTTACCATGCCAATACAAGGCACCATACCCAATGCTGTGCCCACTCAACATGGGCTGTAAAACAGCGCCGCCTGCCATGCTGGAATTGTCAGCAATAAAACTTCGCAATGATGATTCGTCTTTAAAATGAAAGACCCGTTTACTGCCATCTTCTGATTCCAAACTGGCATCTAAAGGCGCGATCAACACCAAAGGAAAGCCCATGTCGCGAGCTGTTTTGACGACTTCTTCAACCTCTTGGTCATCGTTAATCTTTGCTGTGGGGATTCCCGGGATGCTCAGCAGGCGCGCTTCTTCCATCAAAACAAAACGATCCAGCGCACAGGCCACCGCTGATTTGGTGGGAAGGCTTTTTGCGAGGGGTTCGGGCAAATGTTGGCGCCATTGAGACATGGCCCATAAGGCCACATCAGTGGACGGGTAAATCAATTTGGCCTGACGCCCCAACGCTTGTTGGCCCAATTCAAAAGTAAAGGCTTCCGGCGTCAGCTGAGGATTTGGGAGTAAAAACGTCGATGCGGCCATGGATGACCATTGTGCCAAAGCGGGCCGATGCAATGAGCCGACCACCACTGGAATTTTCAGTCGCCCCAATGAACGTACGGCCGCCAAGGCTGAACGTGTGTGGGCACAGGTTACAATCACCGTCATTCAGGAAAATCCTCATCCCACGGTTTCAAACCAGCAGCCTTGGCTTTTTCCCGGCGAATGTCTTTGCTCTGATCTCGCCAATGCTTCTCGGGAGCGGCTGCTGGGGCACTCTTAGTGTCTTTAACACTTGGCACCTTGTTAAAATCGCCACCACCAGGGGCGTGCAACACCTTCACCTTCGCTTGTGACTCAAGTTGTCCGATGAGGTCATCAAAAGAGATTTTACCCGCTCTCGCCACCGACTCCTGCAGCATAGCGATGAGCATGTCTTCTCGAATTTCCTCTTCGAATGTTTTCATGGAAATGCCCATATCGCTCATGAACAGCGCTGGGGTCATGCCTTGTGGCAGTGTCTTCAGAATTTCGTTTTTGGCCGTGGCCAAGCTTTCCGCGTCCACCTGGAAACCCTGCTTCACTGCCTCTTGAAGTAAGATGGTTCGGCTGACCAAGGACTCGAAAGTACCTGTTTCCATCAGACGCTGCTCGATTTCAGACATGTCTTCCGTTTTGAGTTTCATCATTTTCAAACGTTGCGCAAAGGTCCGATCGAACTTTTTGACCGTCACAGAGACCCCGTTGATGGTGGCCATGACCGTTTTTTCATTCAAATGCGATACGCTGGTGAGTCCCTTGGCGGGCGCTGCCTTTTGCCCATCTTTGTTGCAGCCCATGGGGGCCAAAGTCATGCCGAGTACCAACCCCCAAACAGACAAAGCTTTGCGGAATCCCATAAATCCTCCTAGGTCTCCATTCGAAAGAGAAAAATGGCACAACCGGGTTTCAAATGCATGGAATTCACGTCAAAATAGGACCAAGATGTTGAAAAAAGTAACCAAGGCACAATTGATAGCCATACGCGAAGCGATTTCAGATCCTGTCCCCCCTCGTGTGGCTATTTTGGGCGGCTCCTTTGATCCCCCACATTTGGGGCACAGTTGTCTGGCCTTGTCAGTTTTGGCCGTGGCTGATGTGGATGAGATCTGGGTTTTGCCCTGTAATAATCACCCACAAGCAAAAACACTGTCAGACTTTCATCATCGAACAGACATGTGCCAGCTCGCCTTTCGGTATTTGCACCCCCAGGTCAGGGTCCTCAAGGTAGAAAAACACCTGCCGACGCCCAATTTCACGGCCCAAACCGTTCAGGTCCTCCAAAACATTTTTCCAAAAACACAGTTTCATTGGATTATCGGGTCGGACCTCCTCACGGACCTGCCCACCTGGCAAGATGCCCAATGGTTGGCCGATAATGTTCACTATTTGGTCATTGAACGGGAGGGTTATCCCACGACCGCCCCACCCGAGGGGTTTAAAATGTCCTGTTTTTCGGGCTTTACCCTGCCCAATATCGCCAGTCGCCACTTGCGAAGCGCCCCCAATTTGACCCGGCCCAATGATGGCATGGACAAAGCCGTTTGGGCCTACGCCTTAGAAAAAGGCCTCTATGACGATGGGACCTAAAAACCCGATGGGAGCCCCACCCAAAACTCTATCTTTCGGGACCCACCAAGCTCGTAATTAGTTTGAGGAATTCCTTGTTTCGGGTGGCCTGTTTTCGCTATGAAACTCTTGGAGTTAGGCGCGTTCTCAAACAGGTAGGTTTTGTGACCAAAAGATTGCTCGTGGGCATTGGCGGAGGTACCGCCTCAGGAAAGACAACCGTGGCCAAACGGATTGCCCAAGATCTGGGCGAACGGGCCGTGATTATTGACCAAGACAGCTACTACCGGAACCTGGGCGATATCAGCCTTGAAGAACGGCGAACCTTTAATTTTGACCACCCCGATGCTTTCGACTGGGGCCTGCTGCTTGAACATGTTCAAGCCCTGCTCAGCGGAGAAGCCATTGAAAAGCCCGTCTATTCTTTTAAGACCAGTACCCGCACCACCGAAACCACCCATGTAGAGCCCGCTCCTTTGATCATGGTGGAAGGTATTTTGGTCTTGGACCATCAACCACTCAGGCGCCTCATGGATGTACGCTTATTTGTCGATACCGATGATGACATTCGCCTGTCCCGCCGTCTCATTCGCGATGTCGAAGAACGCGGCCGTAAGCTGGACCACATTTTAGATCAATATTTCCGATCGGTGCGCCCCATGCATCATGGCTTTGTCCTACCCACCAAACGATTTGCCGATGTGATCATTCCCAATGAAGCCCGCAGCGATGTTGCGGTTCAAATGGTCGGCGCGGGCCTGAAGGCCAACTTGGACAAAGGCAACGTGCCCCAAGGCATTCGAGAACAAGAAACTGACGATGGATTTTTACGGGTCACCACCAAAGGCCCCTAACGGAGTAAACAGATGATTAGAAACGTGCTATTTACAGCAACCCTTTTACTCGGCAGCTTAGGCCTTTTGGCTTGTTCCGATGCTGTCTCCCCGCTTCCAGGAGCGGCCTCCTCTAACGATGCGGGCCCTTCAAGCAACAACAATGACGCTGGTACCCCATAAGGATTTTTAATGCTCAGTGAAAAGCGATTGCAAGTAACCCCGGCGGCCGATCTGGCCATATGTATTCAAGAAGCCAAACACATTGCGGCTGGTTTGGGGCAACCCATGCACACCGGCCATTTGCTTTTGTCATTTTTTACCGTGCCCGGCCCTGCAGAGGTCCTGCTCGCGGAAAAGAAAATGAATGAAGACAAAATCATTGCGGTGATGGAACGACACGTTTCCGAAAAGACGAGCATCGTTAATAAAGTCTACGACTATGCTGAACAAACCGCGCTCCGGTGCGATACACGTCAAGTGAACACCTTACACATTTTGGTGGGCATGCTGCGTGAAAAAGACAGTGTGGCTTACCAACTGCTCGAAAAAGCTATGGGCTCCGTTTCACCACTGCGCAACGCTGCAATGTCTTTCGTCACGGGCGTGATGCCCCGTCGTTTCCAAGACCGACTCCTAGAAGCCAAACAGGCCGCCGACTCAACCCCGCCAACACCAGCGGTGAAACCCAGCCAACCGGTGGTCACCTTGCCGGCGCACAATTTGGTCATTCCTAAAAAAGCCAGAGCGCCGAGACCAGCACCGCCAAAGGCCCCACCGCGACCTGAGGCTAAAAAACCAGAACCCCCCGCCAAATTTAGTGTCGAACCAGTGGATGAAGCAGAACATTTGCACATCACCATGCTTCCCACGCTGCCACCAACGAAATTAGATCTGGATCCAGAGCAATTTCCTTGGCTCACCTCGCTGGGACGTAACCTCACATCCCTGGCGTTGCACCAAAAACTCGATCCCGCCATTGGTCGAAATGCCGAATTGGAGCAATTGATCGATGTTTTGGGCAAACGTCGCGCCAATAACCCATGTTTGGTGGGTGAGTCCGGAGTCGGTAAAACGGCCATCATTGAGGGATTGGCTCTCAAAATTGCCGAAGGATCTCCTGAAGCGGCATCCCTGCAAGACAAAGTGATCATCGAGCTGGATATGGGCCGTATCATTGCGGGTACCTCTCTGCGCGGTTCTTTTTCAGAGCGCATGCAAGGCCTCAAAAAAGATGTGGAGAAAGCACGAGGCCGAATCATCATTTTTATCGACGAGATTCACACACTCATGGGTGCAGGTGGCGGACAAGAAACCGCCCAAGACGCTGCTAACGAACTCAAAACGGCGCTCGCCCGAGGCGTTTTCCCCTGCATTGGCGCCACCACGCACGATGAATACAAAAAACACATCGAGAATGATCCAGCACTGGAACGCCGTTTTGTGAAAGTTCAAGTGAACGAGCCCGACGAAGAACTGTGTCTTGAAATATTAGCCGGCATGACGCCGGTGTACGCAGAGCACCACCAAGTGAAAGTCACCGATGATGGCATTGCGGCTGCAGTCTCACTGTCACAGCGGTTCATTCATGACCGTAAATGGCCCGGAAAAGCCATCGACTTGCTCGATCTCACCATGTCGCGCACCCGACGATACGGGAAGAAAAAGGTCGATCGCAGAGAAGTGGCAAAAGTGTGTGCGGACATTGCTAAGGTGCCTTACGAACGCCTCGCCCTCGATGACGCATCCCGCTTCTTGAACATGGAAAGCTTTTTGGAAGACAAGGTGGTCGGGCACGCGCACCCCATATCTGTGATCGCCCAAACCATCCGTCGCAACTACGCAGGTTTTTCCTCTCATCGCCCCATGGGTTCTTTCCTATTTCTTGGGCCCACGGGGGTTGGAAAGACTGAAATGGCAAAAGCATTGGCCTCGTTTCTTTTTGGAAATGAAGAAGCACTGATTCGCATCGATATGAGTGAATTTTTGGAGAGTCACAGCATTGCCCGTTTGGTGGGTGCCCCTCCGGGGTATGTCGGGCATACCGAAGGAGGACAACTCACAGAGGCGGTTCGTCAACGTCCGCACTCCGTGGTGTTGTTGGATGAAATTGAAAAGGCTCACCCAGACCTCATCCCATTGCTGCTGCAAGTTCTCGAAGAGGGCTGCCTCACCGACTCCAAAGGTCGTAAGGTGACTTTTCAGCACACTGCAGTGATCATGACCAGTAATCTCGGAGCCAAGCGGTTTGAAAAAGGCCAAACCAAAAAGGTTGGGTTCGTCGCCAATTCAACGATTCCTGGCGCCTTAGACAATGAACAAAAAGATGCCGTGCTCGATGATGCCAAAGAACATTTTTCTCCCGAAGTGTGGGGGCGTATTGAAGCCAAGCTCGTGTTCTCGCCTTTGGACATTCACGCACTGATGGCCATCGCCCGTTTGCAAATGGAAGATGCCAATCAGCGATTGTCTTCGGCCCGTCAAATCTCATTCACCGCCAACAAAAGTCTGCTCCAAGCACTGGCCACCAAAAGCCTAGAAGAAAAGCAACAAGGGGCGCGGTCCATTCGACGTTTGGTGCAACAAATGGTCGAAAACCCACTCTCCGACGCCATCTTGAGTGGGGATATTATCGACGGGGATAAGTTAACATTATCCTGGAAACACCCAGAAGGGCTCAAACTCACCAAACGTGCCAAAGCTGGCTTGAGAAAATGACCAACGAATTTTTCGATGGGTGCGTCATCATGGGACAAGGCAAAGCGGGATCTGCCCTCGCCAAAGCCCTGTCCGACGCCGGCATATCAATTTCTGCAATCGTCTCTCGAAGCCAAGCCACGAAGGTTCCCGATACATTTTCCACATTGGAAAAATGGCAGCAACATCGCCCCAAAGAAAAGCCGGTCTTTTTCATTGCGTGGCCTGATGGTGAAGTGGCCACTGCAGTGTCACAGATCATTAATTTGGATATCCAACCCAAAGCGGTCATTCACCTCTCGGGCGCCTGCGCTGCCGATGTTTGGCTTCCATTAGGTAACCGCTGTCCCACTGGCACGTTCCACCCCAATGAAGTTCTCAAACAGCACCAAGGCTTTGGCGAAAATATTGGGGTAGGCGTTGAGGCCTCATCTCCAGAACTCCATGAAGCACTTGTGGCACTGGCCGGTACATTAAACCTCTCTGTGGTGTCTCTCGAAGGCGTTGATCGTGGTGCCTATCATCTTGCAGCAGTGACCGTGGCCAATCTGTCCTTGGTCTTGGTGCAACACGCCATTAAACTATGGACCGATCAAGGGTTTTCCAATCATGAGGCACAAAACGCCATGGGCAATTTACTGCGCTCGTGCGCCGAGCGCGTTATCACTGCTTCCCCCGATGAGATTTTAACAGGCCCCGTGGCGCGAGCCGATGTGGCAACCATCAAAAATCACCTCGATTTTTTAAATTCGAATCCCGATCACGAGGCGTTATTACAAACCTATCGCCTGTTGTCCGAACAACTGCTGGCTTTGACCTCACACGATCTCGAAATCCGCCAGCAACTTACAGCGCTTTTTCAGGGCACGTCCGACCATTCAAAATAGTAGCGACGCGTGGCCTTAGAAACCACCCGCACATAATAGTCATTTTGTTGCCCGGTGATGGGCTCTACCAGTTGAAGTCGATGTTTTCCGGCGGGCAATTCAATAGGCAAAGGCCCAGTGACTCCGATGCGTTTTGAGCCGTTAAAAATCAAGAGCTCTTTTGTGGACTGCAATGTCACTTTGCCAGTGTTTTTTTCTTGGTACATTTGAATATGTCGTTTTTCGTTGACGGGTCTGACTTTGGGCAATCTGAGGGTCACCACATCGTAACCTTGGCGATGAAACTCAAGCACCACATCTGTATTTAAAGGCAGTTGTTTTAAAGTCAGTGGCGTCTCTCCCACTTCCTTGCCGTCCCGATGCACAACGGCACCTTTAGGCTCACTGGTTAAATCGAGCGTTGAAAAATCAACCAAAGGAAAATGCAGATTGATGTTTTTTTCTTGCGGAGCAACGGAAAGTTGTTCCACCACAGGAATCATCTCTCCATGTTCCAAACGAAGTTCATACTCGCCCGGCGATAAGTCTTTTCGAATTGCCAGTGGCGTTTCTCCCAACAATTTTCCAGCCAAGAAAATTTTCGCACCTGAAGGAGATGAGCTCATTTGGATTTCGATGCCCTTTTGCCACGACATGGCTTGGGCACTTGGATTAAAAAATTCTGGTCCCACCAAAAGCAATCCCGCAAAGAACGCGCCCACCAAGCTCCCCCACAAAATACGTTTTTCACCTCGAGATCGCTTTAAAACCCCACGCATCATTTTGGGTAACCGTTTGGGTCTGATATCGGGCTGCCCCACCCACCAAGCACCTCGATAAGCCAAAGGTCGATTGTCCTGCTGGTAACGATCCGGTTCACCACGCAATACTTTCCCCTCTCGGTCTTCAGCACGCTTGGCTTCGGGCCCGTCCAGGGCGCGCCCAAATTCCCGTTCAATTCGCTCTGCTTTACTTTTAGGCGGGAGCGCATCACCTCCTGGCGTGGTCACATCACCCCCAACCAATGCGTTCGCACTCACCTGAGTGGGCTCAGACACTTTTGGGGGTGGCGGCGCAACGGGTCTTTTTTGGGTGACCTGCGGGGGCGGTAACTTCTTGGCCTGAGGCGGCACAGAAACTTTGCTTTGGGTGACAGATGATTTGGGAGGCGACGTCTTCTTGGACATCGGCTTTTGTGAGGGTGATGGTACGTCTTTTTCGTCCAGGAGGTCCACAGCAGCCAAAGCATCTTGAAGAAAGATTTGTGTGGCGTGTGACAGCTTTTCCTTCGAAGGCGGCGGTGGGACTTTTTTGGCTTTGGTACGAGATGAAGGCGTTGCAGGTGGTGCGGTGGGTGTGGGTGTTGACTTGGGAGGCGGTTTTAATTCCTCCGGCAGTTGTTTTTCTGCAGACGTTTCATCGTCTTCAAAAGAAGTGGAGGCCGATTCTAAATCCTGCGCAATTCCAGTAAATCGTGGCGCTGCTTTCGTCTGCTGCTGATCCACTTTTTTTCTTTTTGACGAAAATGCAGAAGATTTTTTGACCCTTGCCGACGGCAAATTATCAATGGCATCCAGATCCACCTTGGGACTGCCGGGTTTCTCCTGAGCGCGGTTTTGTTTTTGTTGACGTTGCTGTGCCGAGGGTGGTTTCTTGATGTGACTTTGGGGCTTAAAAATTTCCTTGGCGGCAGACTCCGCCGGCATGGGCATCGCACGTTTTTTCTCGGGGGTGGTCTGCGTGCTTTTGGCAGCCGAACCTTTTTTCACATTGGGAGGCGGCTGTTCCTTGCCCAAATCTATCTCGGTATGAAGATTGGCGTTCTCGATGGTGAGAGATTGGGCCTCTGGGTTGGTCTGCTCGTCCAAAAAATCGGCGCCGAGCTCCACTGTTTGCGATGTGTCTAATGCGAGGGCTTGCTTTTTCTTGGGCTCCCCTGCCAAAGGCACTGCACCTTTTTTCGCAGGCGATGCGCTTTTGGGCTCTAAAGGGCGTGCCCTTTTTTGCTTTGTTTTTTTCTTAGAATCGTCGCTCACAGCCAGCTCCCAAAGCCATATTCCTCAAATTTGTAATGAAAAACAATGTAAAGCACTTAATTATAAACAACTTTTGCTTCAGACACTCCTTGATATGGGGGCCCTGGGTTGTGCTAAGCTTCAGGACGAAGCCAAAACCAGGAAATTGCGGGAAAAATGAACGCGACCAGCTTAGCCCCCATTAGAGAAGCGCTCAAACGCGGCAACGCAAAAGAAGCGCACTTGATGCTGCAAACCGCAGACGATGGCATGGCGCAATCACCTGAATTCTTACTGCTCAAAGCCGAAATTCACTGGGAATTGGTCCAACCCCAAGAGGCCATTGGTGCGCTGAAACTGGCCATTCAAAAAAACCCGCGCCATGCCGGTGCCTATGCACTTTTAGGCAAATACCTTTTGAACAAGGGCCTTCCTGAACAAGCCCTCAATTTTCTAGACCGTGCCATCACGCTCGACCCGGGTCTGGCTGAAGCCAAACGTATTCGAAATCGTGCGGAGCGCCAAAAGCAAAAAAAATACGCAAGCCTCTCAAGCCACGCGGCCGCGCAACTGGAAGGACCCGGCAAAAAATCGAACCAATCCAATGAGCGGAAAGAAGTCACGCGTCAATTCATGCTGAACCCATCGGGTGGGCTAGAGAAGGTAGAAGAAAATCTCAAAACAACAGATGCCGCCTTGGATGAGGCCTTTAAACTCTTACTCGGTGCTGAAAGTGTTGGGGCAAAATCTGAGTTTAATGATGCGAACCAGGCTGGCGTGAGTCGAATGGTTTCGCTCATCATCGCCATGGGTTTTCTGTTATTCCTTGGAACCAGCTTTGGGGTGGGCGGGTTCTTTATTCTCGAAACCATCTCCATCCAAACGGCAGAACAATCACTTTTTGCCGAACTTGAAAAAGACAATGCGCCCAATTTGGCCAATGTACTTCGCCAGGCCCAGCTGTTGTTGGCACAAGAAACAGAAAAGGAATCCGAAGTGCTGGCAGCACAGGCCCTGGCCCACTATTTGCTTTGGCGGGATCACCTCGACGGGTTGAACCATTTGGAACGCTCTGCGGAATTGATCGACAGTCTCGACAACACCGGTTTGGCGTCTCCATATGGCATACTTGTACGCGCTTATTTCAAGGCAGACCGCTCCATCGAAGTATCGTCCCTGGCGTCTTTGGATGAAGATTTGCGCGACGCCCTCAAAGCACCATCGCCCCACCCTTATCTGTACCTCGCGGCGGCTCTGCTTGAGGACAATTCCGATGACAAAATAAGGTATTTACAACGAGGAATCATCATACCCACCCTCTCGAACCCTCGATTGCGGTACGTTTTGGCCCAAGTGCTCTACCCCACGCAAGCATCCAAGAGCAAAGCCTTGTTGGAAGAAAACCTCCAACACCACCCAAACCACATTCCAAGCCGATTGGCCTCGATGGCCATGGCATATCAAGAAAAGAACCAATCGTTTTCCCCTCTTGAAGAGGGCATACCGCCTGTGGTCCATCGCACCAACGAACTCTTTACTTTGGTCCTGCAAAACCAAAATATCAGCCAATACAAAGACGGCGACGGGCTTCATTCCGACGCTTCAACCGTTATCTTCGACGCCTACACCAAACTGTTTAACCTCCAATACGATAAAGCATCGAAAGCCATTGATCTTGCGCTGGAGCTGTTACCCGACCACCCCCATTTAATGGCACTGCGGTCCCGAACTTTACTGGCATCATCACTGCCACCACTGGGGCAAGCCTTTTTGACAGACTACCCACAGTTTACCACAGATCATGTCTTCCTATACGGCCCCATCGGCACCCTACAAATCGCCCCCTTTCAACCGGGGTTTCCATTCCGTTTTTCCTTCGACAAATCACTTTTTCCCGAAAGTTTACTTTCTTATATGACCCGAAGAGATAAAGCGGGCGAAAAGGGCCTGTATCGAACCCTGCAAATCACCGAAAAGCAACAGGCCATTCATAACGCACTGCTTTTTTCCGATATTGAGAAAGCCATCATGATGTACGAAGACATGCGTGATGCCCACGAAGATCGACCGGAGACCCACCTGGCGCATTTTGCCTTAGCCTTGGCCCAAAGCGACAATGACAAAATCGACCGTGCCTTAAAAAGTGTGTTACTCAAAATGCGAGGTGAACCCGAAGCTTACCTGCAAGCCGCCAACCTGTTGTTGGCGTACGGCTATACCGAAAAATCTGCTCGGGTGATCAAAACCTTTACCGACCAAGGGTTTGTGAGCCCTAAAACCGACCGTCTGTATGCACGCATGGCCGTCAGGAAACCCAAAGGCAAGAACACCTGGCAGTTAAACCTCAACCCAGTACAGAAAGCCAAACAAGAAATATTGCTGAGCCAAAAAGAAGGGAACAGGGGTGCCGTATCTCAACAGAGCCGGGCCCTTGAATCCCGCCAAGCTTTGCTGACGCCGAGCTTTATGCTGACAAATCCACACTATGGCTGGACTTCATTGTTTTTTCAGATGGAAAACACGCCCAAACTAGGCACTTGGGTACGAAAGTTGGCATCTTTAAATGGCAAATGGAAGCAGAGCGCTCGTTACAACCTGCTGCTCGGCAGTGCCTTAGAAGCCAATGGGGAAACCGAGGCAGCCAAAAAAGCCTATGAAGCCGCCAAGCGTGAATCGGGCAGAAATCTTTGGGTCAAAACAGAAGCGAAAATGGGTTTGGAAAATTTATAGTTTATGGTTGCACTAGATAAGAATACCGAAGCCAAACTGGCTCTTAAAAAAAAGAAAAGGCAGCTCAAAAACCAGCCTCCGCCTCACATTCGACCAGATGTTATCCGTAAGCATCCGCTCGTGGCTAACTTGCCCGAAAAAACCATTAAAAGCTTAGAAGCACGCGGTGAAGGTGTCACCATTCGACGGGATGAACTCTTATACGCGCCCGACCGAAAAAATGAGACCCCCGCCATTTACTTTATTGTTTCGGGCCAGCTGGGCTGTGGCGCTTTCAATGACGCGGTGGCAAAGGCAGAAAAAAAGAAGAAAAAATCAGAACTGTTCAAACACGTGACCCAAAATTATTTTGTGCTGGGCGATGGCGACGTAATTTTTACTGATTTTGAAGACCTCGAACTTCCACTTTGTTTATACGGTGTCACCGAGGTCCAAGCCATTCGCTTTAAACGTTCTCAGCTGGAAACAGTGATGGCCACCAGTCCTGCCCTCAAAGAAAGTATTAAAAACAACACCAGCAATTGGTTGGCACGCTTACAAGCGGTCATGGGTGACTCCGCCCGCAGCGAGCTCTTCGATTTTTATGTGAAACATGGATTTTCGTTTTCCACTCGAACCAAAATTCGTCAGCTCGAGATTTGTATTGATTGCGACAAATGCGTCCAAGCCTGTGAAGATCGTCACGGCTTTGCACGGATCGAGCGCTTCGGCCCCGAAGTGGGCCTCATTAATTTTTCGGTCACTTGCCGACAGTGCTATGATCCACGTTGTTTGATCGATTGCAATTTCGACGCCATTGCGCGTGATCCCGTTTCAAAAGAAATCCGAATTGAGCTCGAAAATTGCACGGGTTGCTCGGTTTGTGCGCGTAACTGCCCCAATGACTCCATCTTCATACATAACATTACGCCAGACAGCGACGTGTCTATTTGGGATGTAGCTGGAAAACAAGCACCGAAAAAAATCGCGACAAAATGCGACCGTTGTGCGGGCTTTGAAGATATGGCCTGCGTCGCAGAATGTCCCACTGGCTCCATGATCGATGCCCTCCCCGCTGATATTTTTGCCTTGGGGGAAACCGAAAAAGCGTTAGATCCCTGCAACACCCAACCTTTTGAAATGGGTTGGACCGAAAAACACAAGACGCGTTATCTGCCAAAAATATGTTACGCCGTGGCGGGATTCATCACCTTGGTGTGTGCCTTGGAATGGTTTTTACGACTGGAAAGCCCACATCTTAGTTTCTTGCCTTTGTTTGCGGCGGACTTAAAAGACAACCCGACATTTTCGTCCGGTAAGGGCTACGGTTTTTTCTTGGGCATTGCGGGTTCCGTCTGTATCTGGCTTTCGATGATTTACAGCGCCCGGGTTCGCTTAGAAAAGGAAACCCAATGGCTGGGCAGCAAATACGTTTGGTTCTCTCTTCACAACGCGTTGGGGGTCTTGGGACCGGCGTTGGTGTTTTTGCACGGCAACCTGCAATACAAAAGCTGGCCTTTCATAGGTGTGATCACTTGTGTCGGAATCGTCCTTTCAGGTTTTGTGGGGCAGTATTTGGCCAATAAAATTCCAGGACAGCAATTTTTACTCAAAAAAGAACGATTGGATCTGCACCAAAGCTTATCCCAAATGAGCGCCAAATGGGGCGAGCACACCCAGGCCGCCAATTTGGCCGCCCTGATGCTGGCCCATGCCCAAACCCAGGCCAAGCGCGAAGTGGACAATTTACCCACTTGGCGGGTTCTTTTTGTGCTTCTCATCAGCGATGTTCAGCGCTGGTGGAAGCTCCAACAGCTCAAATGGGGGCAAATTCGCAAGGTTAAAAACAAGGACTTGCGGCGAAATCTCACCAATCTGATGAAAGAAAAGCTCCTCTTGGACCAACAAGACCTGTTTTTTCGGGCCGCAAGCCGTTTTTTCGCCAAATGGCGCCGGGTGCACATCTTTTTCTGCGTGGGCCTGTTACTGCTCATGACGGTCCACGTCTTCGTGGTTCTTATTTTTTAGGATTTTGACCTTTGTGGGCTGCTTTGGCTATGCTGGGGTATGCACCATCTTCCAAAAATACTGACCTCCACATCCGGTATTTTTGCAGTGTTTTGCCTCATTTACAGTCTACTTGGACCCGCGCCCATCCACGCAGGCTTGTTCGATTTAGAACCCGGCGACCGCATCAAAGGACATCAGGCGCTCAAGTGCGATGACTGCCATACATCAGGCTCTGGTGTCTCACGGCAAAAGTGTCTGAGTTGCCATACCCACCAACCCATGGCCGCACGCATTCGAGCCAACAAAGGCCTCCATGCACAAGATGCATTTAAAATCAATTGCAACGAATGTCACCAGGAGCATCAGGGCAAAAAATTTAACCCCATCCCCTGGGCCATGGTGGGTTCACAAAAACGATTTAAACACGAACGCACCGGCTATGTTCTTAAGGGTGAACACCTCACCATCGACTGCACAGAGTGTCACACCAAAAAATATGAATCATCACAAAGAACTTCGTATCTCGGATTGTCCACCGACTGTCTCAGCTGCCACGAAGACATTCATCGCTTCAAAGAAACGCAACCAACCTTGGTCGAATGCGCCGCCTGTCACGATGATGCCATGCCCATCAACCGTGCCAGAGGGTTAGAATTCGATCACGGGGCCATCGCGGATTTTGAGCTGGTAGGGCGCCATGAAGAGGTCAGCTGTACCATGTGTCACGAGTCCATTCAGTTGTTCAAAATGAAAGAGCGGCCTCAACGATGTAGTGATTGTCACGAAGACGTTCATCAAAATCTCTACACCGAGGACAGACGCGATTGCTCCGAATGCCATTTTGGCGACAAACGTAATTTTAAGTTTTTCGATTTCAAACACAACACCAAAACCAGATTTAAACTCAAAAACACACATGCCAAACAAGCCTGCGTGGCCTGTCATGATGCCACCGAAAGAAAGGCGCCCGGCATGCGTTGCACCACCTGTCACGACTCCACCCATCAAGTCAAAGGCCAAGAAAGGTTCAAAGACCATTCATGTCAAACTTGTCATACGGACCGACGTTGGGGCGATATGATCTTCGACCATTTAAAGCATGGCAATTTCCAGCTTGATGGTAAACATGAAGAAATCCGCTGTATTGATTGTCACCGGGTCAAACCAAAAAGAGAGCAGAAAGTGGTGGAGGACGCCTTCGAATTTTTCCCCAACCACAATTGTATCGAGTGTCATGAGCACGAAGAAGCGCACAACCGGTACTTTCATAAAAAGCCTGAACTGTGCGTGAAATGTCATATCCCAGGCACCAAGAATATTATGAAACCCAATCATGCCGAGCTTTCTCCCACCTTTGCCCAACAAGGCGCTCACGATCCGGTGCGGTGTGACAAGTGTCATGGGCCGTCTCTGGAGAAACTTAAAGTCGGCGATGATTGCTCCACCTGCCACTTAGACGACGATGTGCATGAGGGTAATCTGGGGCAAACCTGCAAACATTGTCACTTCGAGGGTTATCCATGGTCCCAAGTCACTTTTGATCACACCGAACACGCTTCTTTCACCCTTGAGGGTCGACACCAAACCGTCGCCTGTAACCGCTGTCACGAAAACGCCCCAAAAACCTTTAAGCCCCTCACCACCAAATGCGTGGATTGTCACAAAGGCCAAGATGTTCACCGCGGCAATTTGAGTGAAAATTGTGGGCAATGCCACAACCATTTTGGGAATGCCGTCTTCTTCGATCACAACACCATGACGGACTATCCCTTATCTGGTGCCCATGCCAAAGCGAATTGTCGTGGATGCCATCTCGATGAAACCCGTGCCACCGATAGCCGTTGGCCCCTTGACCTTACTTTTCAGCGAGAAGAACAGCATTGTTCGGTTTGCCATGGCAACCCCCACGGCATCCGGCCTACGGCCCAATGCTCCGGATGTCATGACACCATCGATTTCAAACGCGCGGTGGGCCATGTTGGCCATCACGACGAATCGCACGTGGCTGGGACCTCAAAGAGTCTTTTACATCCGGACATGCCCTTAAGCGATGTGGACGTGATCATTCACGATGAGTATCACGAGCGGCCACCCTTTTCTCTCTCTGGCGGCCACGCCAGAATTGAATGCCAACGCTGTCATGGCGGCCAAGGGGATTTAAGTGGGCTCGGTAAAAACTGTATGGCATGCCACGCACAAGACGACATCCATGCAGGCTCATTGGGCGAACAGTGCGGGACCTGCCACAACGTCCGCTCCTTTGCCCCCGCGCGCTTTGCCCACAGCAACGTTGGATTTACCCTGGTCGGCACGCACCGAATGCTCGCCTGCAATCGGTGCCACAGCGCTGGGAACTACGTAGGACTGTCCGGTGACTGTATTTCTTGTCACCTTGACGACGCCATACGGGCCGCCAACACCACAACCACCGGTCAACAACACCGTTTCTTTGTGGCCCAGCCCTGTAACACCTGCCACAATCAAAACTCCTGGTTGTCCAATCCTTATATGCGCAAGAGGTTTAGTCGATGAACAAGCTATTCCACTTCGCATCCTTATTTATTTTCCTGGTGACACCAGTATCACTCCAAGCGCAAGACACCTTGAAGGAAAACGAAAACCCCCTTCCCAAAAAGCACTCTTTTTACGGTGGCGATCGCATCGATGGGCGGGTGGGTAGCTCTCTGATGTTCATGCATTCTGAACCCTTCGAAGCCTCCACGGGCTATGGTCAGCTGTTTTTCCAACTGGATTACGATGGCATTAAAGACTCCCCATTTGGGTTTTATTTGGGGGGTGAAATTCGCCAAGGACTTTTTGAGCAAAGGGACCAAGAATGGGTGGGAGAAGAAAACCTGCTCACGGATTGCAACAATTTAGAGCCGGGAGATCCCAACACTGATAATTTGGCGCAAGAAAGCATCCCCACCAAGTGCGACCCTGATTTATTGTTTTACAGAAATCTCGGCACCTACCTATCAGGCCGGCAATACAACTACGTTCGCTTGGATCGTATTTTTGCCACTTACAACCAAGACCTTTGGGGTGTGGGTCTGGGACGGCAATTGGTCAGTGCTGCTGCCTCGGCACCAGTGGATGGGGTCCATGCATGGTGGCGACCCATGCCGAAACTGCGGGTGGGCTTTTTGGGCGGTCTCAAAAGCAACCCTTGGCATCAACGTGTGGTGGGTGCCTCTTCTGGCTTCTTCGTCTACTCCGCTGACTCTCCCTCCTTTTCGGCCCCTACCAAGTGGGGCACCCAAGAAGCTGATGCAGACCGTGCAGCTACGCAGGGCTCTTACAGTAACAACCAGCTCGATATTAACTCTCCCTGGGCCCACTTTTTCTCCACCGAATTTTTGACCAGCGGCATGTATGCACGATGGCAAGACAAGCAATTCTATAACGACTTCGCTTTGGTGAGTGATTTCTTCCGAGATGATGAACTCAGAACAGATCGTCTTTGGACCTACTTAAATGGACATTATCGCCCCCTGGAAAACCTGAACTTCCATTGGAGAACCACGCTCGATATTATTGGTGAGCAAAATTTTCTTTGGCGCAATGCGTTCATCGACGGCACTTGGTTTTTCACGCCCAAGCAATCCATCGATCTCAGCTATTCAAAATACAGAACGCTCACCACCGCCTACTCTTTTTACACCTACTTTCGTCCGCTTGAATTACAAGACCCCATTAATTGGCCTGTGGTGGCTCCTGAAACGTCAGATGACTACTTGTCTCAAATTGTGCTTCGTCCCTTGAACAATGATCAGTTATTTGTGGTGGACCGCCAACGGGCGTCGCTGTCTTACCGATATCAATTCTTTGAAACTTTTGAAGTCTACAGTGGCGTGAATGTGGAAGAACGGCGTGATGGGCCAGCGGGCAGTGATTCACCCCTGCAAGCCATCAACTCAAACGTTCCCGTAGAGGATGACCCCATTCGATGGGGCGCCCAGTTGGGGGTGCGCGACACGTTCTTGGGCGGTCTGGGTGTCTTCGATTTTCATGTGAGCACCCAAGACGGCTACTTTCAAAACACCCAAAGAATTTCCAGCTTTTTAGGTGCCAACATGTTCCAACGGGTGTGGATCGAATTGGGAGGGGCCATCGAACGAAAAACGGATGAACGGGTTTTTACCACCGCAGTAGACACCACTTTTCAAAATGACGATGATGTTCAAGCTGCCTACAACTCTTTTTCATCGTATGCCTTCTTTTTGGACGCAATGATTTCTTTCCGGTTGGTCAAAGGACTGTTCTTCGAAGGGCAATATTTTGGCTATACCGAAGAAGTGCCCTTTCAAGGTCACACGGTTGGTATTCGAGCTGGCTCCACGGCCATCCCACAAGATACCATGCAGCATCTGCACGGTGCTTTTGGTCGCTTGGTATGGCGGTATTAAGTCGACGCTTAATAATGAAATTTGGCACCCAACTGGATGGTGACCATCATGTCCATTTGGCTCGCTTCCCAAAATGACGCCGTTCGAAACCCTGGGCCGGTGATGTCGGTGTCCCTAACCACAAAGGCCATGCCGCCGAGCAACTCGATCTTTTTGTTAAATGGCCAATGATATAAAAAACGTGCATCAAAACCGCGTGAGATGGGACGATCATTACTCACCTCAGTCGAGGTGGCATTGCCCTCTTCATCAAACTCCGGAAGTCCTTCCCCCACGGTTGCAGGTGGGTTGAGGCGATACTTCTCATCAGAAGAGACGAAGGTAATGTAGGTTTCCAAGGGGTCGGGATACATTTGATAGATGCCAACCGGTAGAGCGGCTTCCAAAGCCAAATAACCCATTGTGGGCGACGTGGAGTTCAGTAGAACACGGATGCCCGGCCTCACTTGGTGGTACATGCCGTTCACGATGGCCGGCATTTGCCCAATGCCAGCGAACCCATCAATAATGGGCGACCACAAATAATCCAGCGAATAGCCCAACAAACCTTGTACTTTTGCTTTTTGGGTTTGATGTACTTTAAATCCCACGTTGGCGTGGACGTTACTCCAGAATAAAGGCGTGGATGTGGTGGGAGAATCTTTGGGCAGAGCAGCGCTGGGTATCTCCAACTGAGCACCTTGCAACGCGCCGCCCAGCTCTGCTAACAACCAATCCCGATAGATATAGCGCACAGACCCAAGCGCGCCCCCCGCCATGGTCTCCATGGCGTAACGTGCGAAAGTGTCGTTCACGGCGTCCGTTAAAAAGCGTTGTTCTTGCCAAGATGTTGCCGAAACCACCTCAAATTCGAGACGATGTATTCCCCGAACGCTTTTTTGCGATTTATCCACAATGGCAGAGGCTTTCTTTCTTTGGGTTTCATCCAGTCTTGGTCCAGCATCGGTCTGCTCTGCCGGCGGCTCTGTGGTGACCCAAGGAATGCGCCCTGCCTTAAAATCAGGCTGACCATCTGGAGAGTTGGTGCTCAAGTGCATCCGAAAAAACCACGCCTTTTGAACTTTGTCGTCCACGTAAAACTGACCGTAAATCCACAATCGAGAAGGGACTTGCTCTAAAACCACCACTTGCTCTTTTACGGGAAGCCAATGGGTCACCTCCGCGCCAAAGTTGGGGCCGGCATGCCCTGTGGTGCGCTTGATAACGTAACGTGTTTCGGGCAATACCGCGCGCTCACGTTTCTCATTATCGCTGTTAAACCGAACGAGTGCTTTTGGATGTGGCCACCATGCCACTTCATTTTTATCCGGATTCCAAAGCACCAAAAACCAGCCTTCCGGCTTGGTTTGCTTCATCACCCGCAGACACCGTTCCTTAGGGTTTTGGCCAAACAAGCTGTACCCGGTAGCCGGCCCGTTAAAGACCAAAGCCTGAGCGGGCAACATGATTTCATTTTCCGCGCACGTGGCCAGTGCTTCAGCATGTCCATCACTCGCCGAAAAAAAACCGGCTCCTAAGCCCAGAAAAAAAATTAAAAACTTCATGACTGGGCCCATTGTTGCACAATTTCCACCACTTTGGCTATTTCAGCTTCGGTGTTGAAAGCATGTGGCGCCAATCGGATGCCACCCGCACGATAAGCACCGGTGATCTTTTGTTCTTTAAGCACCTGAAAGCATTCTTTCATTTCTTTTCCGGGAATGGAGAAAGAGACAATAGGACTCATGCGTTGGGCGGTCGTCTGGCCTTTAAATTCGCCGCCACACCGTTGAAGACCGGCCATCAACTGGTTCGATAAAGCCATCGCGCGCTCATGAATAGCAGGTATGCCTATTTTCAAAAGAACGTTGATAGATGCTGCCCCAGCTTGGCGTAAACGCCGCTCTGCGCGCGGCAAAGCTCCAGCATGCGCTCTGCCACG
>PBLQ01000024.1 GCA_002721815.1 Myxococcales bacterium | reverse complement strand
GTTTATGATATTAGTGGTGTTTATTCTCAATGCCCTTACATATCGAACCTGTACCACGCACCACCTCCAGAACTTCCTTCATTAGTAGAAAATGATGACTATTTTCTCAATGTAGGCAAACAGATGGCTACATTAGCGATACCTTATGACCCAGATAGGTCAAACGCGACAAATCCTCTAGCATGGCCTTATCATTCTGAGGTATCTGATTTAGAGGGTTTACCACCTTTTGTGATATCTGTTAATGAACTTGACCCATTAAGAGATGAAGGGCTTGTTTTCTATCGTAAACTTGTGCAAGCTGGGGTGACTGCTTATAGCCGCACTGTCAATGGAACATGCCATGCTGGTGACTGTTTATTTCTGGATGCAATGCCGGATGTTTATAGAGCCACCCTTCGAGATATTAAAGGGTTCGCTGACTCACTGTAGATACATAGCCTCCAGCGGCACTAGTCGCCTTATGGTAGCAACGCGTTAGAAGAAAGTATTGAAATGGTCCTGTCGTTGATCTTTTGACATTCCAATCGTCTCTTCAACGAATCTATTTCTCTCAGTTCTTGTTGAGAAAACCCAAATGCAGAAGCTATCGCAACTGTGATAGATAGCTTTAAGTTCATCGTCTATGTCACAAATTTCTTGTGGAATTTCTGCCTCGATACATATCATGAATTAAATCTAACAGCATAAGAGCTCTTCACTTTAAACCTCTGTGCACAGATACCCTCTAGAACCCCACCCGTGTAACAAAACCTGTTCCACCCTGACTATGTAATTGAATTTTTGTTGCCACATATGCAGCCGCCTAGACAGCCATAGCGGCCTTGATATGCAGATCGTTGAGTTTTTGTTTAGTACGCTTGGGAACTCATGCAGATAACAATTGATGGCCTAGCGAAATAAGGAGACGGCGTAGGTCGATGCCCGGATGGAAAAACAATTTTTGTTCGCGGTGCATTGTTAGGCGAAAAGGTTGAAGTACTCGCGACGGAAGAAAAGAAGAAATATCTTCGCGGGCGAATCGTATCTATTCTAGAACCCAATGATCATCGCGTTAGCCCTTTTTGTAGCCATGTTCAAGATGGCTGCGGAGGGTGCAATCTCCAACATGCGGATGCTGAACTTCAAAAGCAAATAAAACTTCGTATCGTGAAAGAAGCTATTGAACGGGTAGGTAAATTTGATGCGGTTCCTATCACGTACGGTGGCTGCATAGAGCCGGTAGGGTATCGCACGACAGTTCGTTGTTCAGTCCTTGATGGGAAAGCTGGCATGCGCGGTTTTCGAAGCCATGACCACATACCGTTGAGTTCTTGTGGGGTGGCTCATGAACGAGTTGAGGAAATAATGGCTAAAAGTTATTTCGGAGTTGCCGAAGAGGTGGTTATACGAACAAGTATTCACACGGGGAAGTCCTTAGCGGTAGTCTCTTCCTTCGACAGGTCGATAGAGACGATTAAGGACGTTCAAGTAATTAGCTTTGATCAACTTCGGAAGGGGCATTTAGCAAATATTGTTGAGAAGGTTTGTGGCAAGGAATGGAGGGTTTCAGCAGAATCTTTTTTTCAAGCATCTCCTCAAGGAAGTGAATTACTTGTCCATACTGTTCAGGACATTATCAAAGCGAATATTTCTTCATCTGCGTCAATGCTCGATTTGTATTCCGGAGTTGGCATTTTCGCTGGAACAATAGGATCCGGACGTCAAGTTACAGCGGTAGAGCAAAATGTTTCGGCGACGAAAGATTCAATCCATAATTTGGGTAACGCTGTGGAACATGTGTGTTCTCGTGTTGAACAATGGGAAATTTCACCTCATAATTTTGTGATCGCTAACCCTTCACGAAGCGGGATGAGCAAAAAAGTCCCAAATATCATTGACAAAACAGGAGCAGAGTTTGTAGTTCTTATCAGTTGTGATGCGGCCGCTGCCGCCCGAGATGCAAGAAGAATGGTGGAGAAAGGATTCCAATTAGGTGAAGTTGTAGTTCTTGACCTTTTCCCTCAGACTTCACATATCGAAGTGATCTCAACATTCCTTCGGTAGCTCCGCGCCGAAAGATACTCAACCTCGAGAGTTCCTGGACCCTCTACACATGTAACAAAACCTGTTCTGCCCTAGACTAAACGCATGGCTAAAGGGTCTTTTCACTACGGTATCTAAACCCCTGTAAACACATGCCCTCGACCCCTTCGCGAAAATCTAATCAGGAAGCAACGGTTGCCTTGATCGGTGCCGCTGTAGCTGTGACCGCCTGGGGGGCTTCTGGAGTTATTGTCAAGTATATCTCTCTGAGCTCTAGTGAGATAGCCGTGTACCGATTCACTTTCTATTCCCTTTTGTTGGCGATCTTCATGATGGCAAAAGGAACTCCTCTCACTATTCGTGCGTTACGTGTCTCGATTTGGGGGGGATTGGCTTTGGGCCTTGATGTCGCATTTTTCTATGAGGCTTTGAAACGTACCACGGTTGTGAATGCGATGATCATCGGCTCATTGCAGCCGATCATCATATCTATTTATGGATATAAGGTTTTAGGAGAGAAAATCCGGAAACGAGAGTTAGGGGCCGGACTCGTAGCTCTACTCGGTACGGTCGGAGTTCTGGTCGGATCAACAGGTTCAGCTGAATGGAATTTGGCAGGCGACTTGTTTTCCGCAGGAGCGCTTTTTGCGTGGTCTGCATATTTTATCCTGTCGAAAAAAACACAGGACCGAATCACTCCGATGGAATACACAGCATCCACAGGGGCAATAACTGCCATCATGAGCTTCATTATTGCTTTAACCCTAGGGATACCTTTTACAGTTCCTTCTAGAGAAAACATTCTCTGGCTTCTACTTCTCGCTGCTGTCGCTGGAGTTATCGGACATTCCCTAATGAATTGGTCGCTTGTGCGTATCCCTCTTTGGGTTGGCTCTGTCTTTACTTTGTTCGTCCCTGTAGCAGCAGCTGCATTAGCGTGGATTTTTTTAGGAGAATCGCTGAATGCTCTTCAGGTTCTTTCGACTGTGGTGGTGATTCTCTCTCTGGGCGCTATTCTCCGCTATCAGAAATAGCAAGGGCCTAAGTTAGTAGCTGTAGACAGAGCCTAAGACTTCTTATTTTCGTAATGCCGCTACCATCCGCCGCCGCCACCGCCGCCGCCACCGCCGCCTCCGTCACCACCGCCGCCGCCGGAGGATGAGGGGGCAACAGACGCAGAAGACATTGTGTGAACTGACCCAGCGAAATAGATATCTCCTGATGAGATGCTAGTGCCTTGCACATTCGCAGCATTGAGCATCGTGTTCTTCCAATGCTCTATTTCCCCTAGGGCTACAGCCCATGCGGTGTACTCGCGTAGCACTCCTTTTTTAGATGCTTCTTCAACATGGCGTTGTTCGGAGGTTTGAAGGAAACGGCGGAAACCTTCTATTTGCAACCAGAGACCTGACCCTTTCGGCGATCGCACAAGGAGTTCCCAGCGATGAGTGATGAACGGAAGACTAATTCCGACTATGAATACACAGAAACAAGACATGCCAGGGCCTACCTCAGTACCCGCCAATGACGCGCAAGCAATCCCACCGAAAAGTAATGCGATTACAGTAGGAATCCATTTTCGCTTTCCCATGGAAACGTTGTTATGGAACCAGTAGTCGGAATTATCAAACCATGCCTGAAGGCTCTCATTTAGATAACTCCATGCGGAAATAAATCCGGATCTGTCATCTCCACCCGAAGAAACTTCATCTACTTTTGTGACACCAGGTGGCGGGGGTTGGTCACTAGATTTTCTGAATTTTTCTACGAAAGGCCTGCGGCTTCCATGTTTGTTTATGGGCGTAGGGGGATCTTTTTCAAGATCGACTGTTGGTTTGGTTTCATGGGCGTCGCGCCCGAATATCTCCCTAAGAACTACTCCATAAGGGCCAGTACTCTTCGGCTCTACATCTGAAATGTATTGGAGTTTTTCGCCCTTTTTTCCTTCAATTGCGATATAGCCCTTAACACTTTGATCCAGGAACCATGATTGCAGAGCAGCACTTTCTACTTTTTCGTGAAGAATGATTGATGCCTGATACGGCTCTATCCCTTCAGGCGGGGCGAAGCTCAACGTCACCATCTCTTTCATTTTGTTCAAGCTCAAGGGTTTACTATCGGCTTTGTTTGAATCAGCGAACGCTGCTTCAGTCGCACCACCGACTTTTACCACATCTCTCCCCCTTCTTCGTACAAATAAAGTTGACAAGAGGATTCCGAGAAACAAAAACCCGATGATGAGAGGAATATACGGCATGTACCCCCAATCAAATTTTGCTTGATCAGGTGTTGGCATCGGAGGCGGATCATAAAGAAACACATCTGAGGAGGTACTTCCTGGTCGGCGGCTACGTATAACATCTGCAGAAATTATCAAAGGAGTGAAGGACGGATGCTCAAAAGATTCAGCAATAAGAAAGTTCTCATATTGCTGTATTGAACACCCATCAGATGGCGCCTTATCCCCGACTCGGCACTGCATATTTTCCAACCACCCAGCATTGTTGATCTGAACAGTGACTTCTTTGATCCCATATTCCCATCTCTCGGGAACTGCATTCCAGCAGAAAGANTNCCCGGCCCTANCGCATAGTCCTACCCCCGTGAAGTCATCCATCGAGAGTTCGTATGATATTTCGTACCGGTGAAGGCCACGCCAATTAATATCTGGGTCGCCTATTCGTAAACATGCAGAACCTTCCGGTTGGCAACCAAGCTTGGCTCTGCTCTCACCAAATTCGTCAAGCAACGTCAGGGTGCCGTTGGCCGTTGGTGAAGAAACATCGATGATATTGCCCGTTGCCAGTTCAGGTATGTCTCTCCAGATTCCACGATTTCGGCTATTCCCAAAGTCGTTATCGATAATTTCATTGATCACGACTTCTTCGTTTGTCAGCGAAGCAGTGGTATACCAGCTTTGGGTTTCATCTCCTTTGTGGAGGGCAACGCCGATAAGGCAGCCAGCCAAAACGAGGGTTGCTGCGCCTGTTGTAACCCATGACCATCTTCGCCGGCTTTTGTCATATAGTTTCGCCACAAAAAGAAAGTATAAAGGTATTTCAAATGCTAAAGGCTATTGAGATTTAAAGACTAGCTGTCGCAATCCGGATCATTACAGCATGACGCATTCTCAGCCTTTTTCTTTTGCCCTTTTGGCTGCGTCCCCTTTTCGGTAACACGACTATTGCCTTTTCTCATCTTCGGAGGTTTACCCATATAGAGAACTGTAACCGCCAACAACCAAACTGTGACAAAAGACCTGCCACCACGAGCCCAAAATCCTGTATGATAAGAAATCATGATTAAGTCCATAGCACTCACCCAAATCCCCCTGTTAGCCCTATGAGCGGAATAAAGGTTTGGATAGATCAGGATTTGTGTACCGGTGATGGTATCTGTGAAGAGATCGCTCCAGCGATTTTCTTCGGCGCTGACGACGGCCTCTATTACGTGAGAGAAGCGGGGACGGAAGCTCCTACAGAACCGACGCATAGTTTTCACGAACCTGTCGATGTCCCCGATGACCTTGTTGAAGCTACGATTGACGCGGCTGAGGAGTGCCCAGGGGAATGTATCTTTCTTGACGTTGAATAGTCGCTGACAAGAAACCCTGCCAGTACCACTCACCGCAGCGAAGGTCCTCTTTAATATGTCAAAATGGGCTGTCGCCGATAATTGTCGTTCGTTCCATTCTGCGATGCGCCGGGATGAAATCATCCGTTCCTGTGTGCTGCACGCATCGGTTATCCCACATAACTACCGTCGTTTCATCCCACCGAACGCGTATTTGGATACTTGGATCACGAATCGCTCCTGCTAATTTCCCAAGCAAGTACTGGCTTTCCTCTTTATCGATATCGTCGATGTGCGACGTAAAGAAGTTATTGGTATAGATTGCCTTTGCNTTTGTNTCAGGGTGNGTTCGTATCACTGGGTGGTGGACAANAGGATACTTCTCCCTATCGACCTCATCTTCGTCTTTTGGCGCTGAAGGGTTACTTTCCGTNTACCAATCATGAGTCGCAGTTAGTGCCTCTACTTTTCTTTTCGTTTCTGGATCTAACCGGTCAAATGCAGCGGTCGCATCAGCGAAGCAAGTATCCCCACCGACTTCTGGAATTACCACCCCTCTGAGAATAGATCCCATTGGCGGTTTTTCTTTGAATGTCACNTCTGAGTGCCAATCAGTTGCGAGCGCCCTCTTTGAGCCGCCTGCTTCGAGAATGAGTATTTCTGGGATATCCGGATCCCCCCGGTTTTTCTGAACGTGGGGGTGAGCTTCAAGTTCGCCGAAATTTCGAGAGAAATCTACATGTTCCTCCGGAGTTAATACTTGATCGCGGAGAACAAGAACCTTGTGTGAAAGCCATAGTTCTTTGATGTCATCGACATGATGATCTGTAAGGTTTGATCCATCTATTCCGTGGATTTCTGCACCGAAGAAAGTATTTAACCTCGTGACCTTCATAGAAGAAACCTAACATGTAACTTTCGGATTTTATCTTTTTAGTTTTCTAAGGCTGTCCGCTACACGATTCTTTCTCGCATTATCTAATTTCAGGTCATGCTTGTATCCAGTTTCCAGCATTGCATCAAGCTCTTCTCCAGTAAGTTGACCTTCTAGCCCCGAATGATCAACAAGAATTTGTCCTGCAGAAGGGCGACACTCTTTTCCCTTCCAAGTTTCTGGTTTCCATATTCCACCACGCATAAACGATTTCGCACAGTGAATAAAGCCAGTCTCTATTTGGACCACTATGGCAGTCTTTGGAGTTTTTAATTCACCCGAGAAAATCTCCAGAATTTTTCTTTCGGTGGTGATGGAAGCCGAACCATTAATCCGAAGGGTTTCTCCTAAACCAGGGATAATGAAAAGTAAACCAATTTTCCCTTGGTTGATAATATTTCGAATCGAGTCAAGTCGGTTATTGCCATTTAAATCTGGGATAGCGATATGTTTTTCGTCGAGTATTTTAACGAAACCTGCTGGCCCTCCTCTTGGTGAAACATCAAGTTTGCCTTCCGGACAGACGGTTCCCATAAGTAAAAAAGTTGAAGCCGCAATAAAATCTTGGCAACCCTGATCAAACTCACCAACTTCCTTATTAATGACTACATCAGTCGGAGGACGGTAAATATTGAGGAGCTCCTCCTCAGAGTTAATGGTATTTAATGAGTCAAGATTCACTTCTACGAAACCCCAATATTAAGAACTTCCCAATGCCTATGATAACCTTTAAGNTTTCCAAGGTCTAAACATCCAACAAGTAGCTAGCTTGATTGAGACAGTTAAATAAAAAGAGTTCTTCACTAACCTTTTGGACCCTATTTATCTGGCCTAGTGTTCAAGAGTGCGACCGTGGTCTAAAAAATCATCTAAAGAACTAGATAAGAAGCAAAATCGTTTACTATGGGCGACGTTACTATGTGGTTTCATCGCTGGCTTTGACTCAACGAGTACGTTTATTCTTTTCCCTGCTATAAGGTCAAGTCTCGGAAATGGGGACACAGCAGCCACGACTTGGATANTAACAATAGTCGGGATAATTAGTTCAGCCGTACTTCTTCAAGCCGGACACCTAGCTGATCGCTATGGCCATAACAGGATCATGATGACTTCTGCAGGGGCATCCGTAGCTGGATCACTCCTGAGCGCTGTTTCCCCTAGTCTCTTCTTGCTGGTAGTGGGCAGAGGACTACAAGCAGCAGCCCTAGCCGGACTTGGAGTAAGTTCCATAGCAATTATCGTCAGAGAAACCGAATCTGGCCTTCTCGCTACTGCTATGGGGAGGTGGGCGTTCTGGACGGCTACAGCAGGGGTATCAGGCCCAATACTTTCATCAATTTTTGTTGAATACGCCTCATGGAGAGTCTTATTCTTATCGGTCATCCCAATTAGTGCACTGGTAATGTTCCTTGGGATCCCGTACTGGAATACCGATCACCGTTCTACACAAAAAGCAAAAATAGATTACCTAGGAACATTTGCTGCGATGGTGGGTATCTCGTTGTTTGTGTTAGCTCTTCTGGAAGGAAATGATTGGGGGTGGGTTAGCCCCCAAACAATCATTTCCTTTACAGGCGGCTTCTTATTTATAGGGGTAGTCGTAAGAAGGTCGAAGATACACGAATCGCCTGTTCTCCCTTTGCATGTATTTGCGAATCATACGTTTGTTCTTAGCGCAGTTATCGGCTTTATTTCATCCCTGATGTTCTTTGGGATGTGGCTGGCTCTTCTAAGCTACGCGATTGATGTCTGGGATTTCAGCCCCATGAAAACAGGCCTCCTATTGACTGTCATGCCTGGAAGCATGATTTTTATTGCCCAACCAGCTGGCCGGTTCGCTGATAGGAATGGCTTCCGAGGAGTCATGACCGGCGGCGCAATCATCTTCACCTTAGGTTTTCTCGCAACTAATCTAGCTATGGGAGATTCGCCATCGATACTCTCAATGCTTCCGGCATTGGTAGCAGCAGGTATCGGCATGGCGACGATCCTCTCGAACACAACCGCAGTTGGAACGCAGGAGCTTGAACCTTCACTCGTCGGAACTGGAACAGCGATACTGCAAACAGGCTATCGAATTGGCGGCTCGTTGGGTTCAGCAGTGGTTGCCGCCATCCTCGAATCAGGAACAATAGGGACAGTCACCACTCACAAATGGTCTATAGGGGCAATAATCATCGCTGGAGCTATAACAGGGATACTATGCTCCTCTATCAAGAAAAAATCCACTTTTCCCATTTCCGGAAGCTCCTGATGGGAGGCAACCTCCTAACGTCTACTAATCTTCAAACCAAAGAAATCGAGTGTTACATAGGTCTCCACCTGACTTGATTACTACTCTTCTCATATGAACTTAGACATTAATCACTTGCGAAAACTNAACTTCTGGGCAGGGTGCCTTCACCTCATATCCTTTGTGCTGATTCTCGTCCTATCGAATGACGCTTCGCTACCTGTCGTTGCGACGTACTTAACGGAAGCTCCGGGGACCGGAAACTTTTCAGACNCTATAAATTTATTTAATCTCAATATCAGTTACATGGTTGCCGCGTTCATGGCGCTATCAGCATTCTTCCATTTCTTCATCTGCCTCCCATCAACCTTCAAAAAATACACAACAGGTTTGAAGAGAGGAATAAATTCATACCGGTGGATCGAATACTCCTTGTCATCCACAATCATGATCATTGTTATTCTTCAGTTAAACGGAACCGCAGATTACATCGCTCTACTAGGAATCTCTGGAGTTAATGTATGTATGATTCTGTTCGGCTGGCTTCAAGAACGATACGTAAAAGCGGGCCATGGAGATTTGATGCCGTTCTGGTTCGGCTGCTTCGCTGGATCTATTCCATGGATCGCAACAGCTCTGAACCTTATCGCCCCTAAGGGGCCAGCTGAAAGCACAACACCTGGGTTTGTCTACGGCATTGTGATCTCAATTTTTCTTTTCTTTAATTGTTTTGCCCTCGTCCAATGGAAGCAATATCGAGCTAAGGGCAAGTGGGCGAATTATCTCCATGGGGAACGGATTTACATCATTCTGAGTTTCATAGCGAAGTCGCTTTTAGCGTGGCAGGTGTATTCCGGTTCCCTGGCGAGTTAAGCCAGTGCATCTTTAGATCGAAATTGCCTCAGGTTCGTAATCAACAAAATTGATTATGCACCGGATGGTTTTGCTGATTTCTTCTTCTTCTGTGTCATATTCTTCGAATTCGTAATTTTGATACACATTTTTTAATTTGTTGAAATCATCTTCAGCAATGTCAATTTCAAATTGCGGTTCTGATGAAAAACATCCACCGCCGCACTGTTCTCTTGATGATCCAAAGATTAAGTCATCACTTTGTAGCTGGAGGGCAGAAGAAACGTACTTTCGGACAATTTCTTCGTTCGAATCAATAGAGTGCTTCTTCTTTAGCCGATCTATAACTTCCATATGTGTCTCTTTTAAGAACAAACTAAATTTCATTATTCGCCCCATTTAGGTTTTATAAGAATACTTTTACGTTTTAATTATATGTTAAGTAAACTTAACATATAATTCTACCCTCTCCTAAATCAGAACTATGTTAAAAAAAATTCCATTAATAATCTTTTTTACAACTGGCCTTTTGGGTGGCCTTGTCGCCTGCGGCGAGACAACACAAGTCGGTACTCCAACCCCCGAATTGGAACCCACTCTTAAACAACAACCCGGAGAAATTGTTGAAAAGGAATCAATAGCAGCAGAAGAGGACAATGATCCGACCGAAACTCTGAATAAGTCTGAAGAGGCCACTCCAGAGCCTCCCTCCTCAAATCGAATTATCGTCATTGGCGAAGACTTTCTTTTAGCTGATGTACTAGCTATGGGGGTGGAACCAATAGCTGCAACGGCAACACTTAATGACAAATTCACTGGTATAGAAAGAGACACATCTGCGATTCAACCACTTCCATCCACTGAAGCGAACTTCGAGTTACTTGCCTCATTAAAACCTGATTCAATCATTACAACAGAAAACATCCTCAACTACGTTGATAAAGATTTGCTAGATGGAATTGCCCCCACGAGTGTAATTTCTGGTGAAAGCTGGCGTGAACGAGTAGTCAACTTAGGAGAAATCTTAAATGCACCATCTCAAGCCGAAGCGCTACTTGCTGATTACGATTCAGCTATATCAAATGCTCAGGTGGAGTTAGATGCTGATATTTCAATTTCACTTGCAACAATCTACCCTGGGGCGACCATTGCTGTTTGGGTAGATGGGCCAAGCAATATTCCGCAAACTATTTTAGATATGGGGATAGAGCTATCCCCCGATATTAATAGCTATCCCAACGCGGAGTATGGGAGGGCATATATTTCGACTGAAACTATTGGCGATCTATCTTCTCCGATAATTATTCTTTCTCAATCAACTGCAGTTGAAGGCGAAGATGCATCCCTGCGAAACGTTCAAAGTAATTCTCTCTGGAAAACTTTGCCTGCAGTGAGTTCTGGAAAAGTATTTACCATCAACCGTTTAGGCTACCCAGGAGTAGAAGGAAGGATCAGATTAATCAGTGATCTAGTCGAGGCCATATTAGAATAGGTCCTTCCATTCGAGACAGATGTCTCATGACTTCGCGATGTATTAGTCCCAAGCGACAGGAAATTTTCTTTTACCCCACAAAATAAACGGTTCGATTCTCTCAGGCTCATCTATAAGGCGGAGGTTAGGGAACCTTTGCGTAACTTCTTTAAGAGCAAGACGGGCTTCGAGCCGTGAAAGTTGGGCACCCGGGCAAAAATGGACGCCTAACCCGAAGGAGAGATGCTTCCGTAATTCTTCTGGTTCCCTGTCAAGGCTGAAAGTTTCAGGGTCTTTGAATACGGCCGGATCGCGGTTGGCTGCTGCAAAAGTTGCCATCACCTTTGAACGCTCAGGAATTGTTTCACCATGCAAATCAACATCGACAGTATTAGTCCTGTACAAACCCAGAACAGGGGCGTCGAAACGTAAACTCTCCTCAACCGCCACCTGATGCAAGGAAGGGTTATCTCTTACTTGCTCGTAGAGGGATCTGTCAGAAAGTAGCCGCCAGAAGAGATTGGTTAGTAGCGATGTTGTGGTTTCGTTCCCGCCAACAAGAAGCTGGTTCAACATCACCAAACGTTCCTCGTCAGAAAGCATCCGATTGTCAACCTCAGCCAACAAAATACCGCTAATCACATCGTCTGGGATGATGTTCCCTATCAAGTCCTCGGCCTTATTGGTTTCGTCAACTCCAGCTTCTTGTAGAAGGGTACGCCGTATGTTCAAGTGCTCAAGCAGGTATGCGTTCATGGCTTCGCGGGGGATTTTGCGGCCATCTTCTGAGGTGTTAGATCCAGCTAATTGGGCGTCGCTCCATGCCTTAAATTGGTCTATATCGTCCGTCGGTATTCCAAGTATTTTGGCTATGACAATAACTGGCAGCGGGCAAGCGAGGTCATCATGAAGGTCACCTTGTGATTTCTCCGCCATTACGTCTACGAGTTCTGTGACGAGCTGGCTGATTTCATCTTCCATTGCGGCCACATGTCTGGGGGCGAAGCTCTTTTGTATGAGTTTCCTATACCACGTGTGGCTGGGTGGGTCGCTTTTGAGGCATCCTTCGACTGAGTATCTGGGCATTTGCCCATAATGGCTTGACCATAATTCGACGTTGGTGAGCATCGCAGCAACGTCATCGTATTTGGTTGTTGTATAGAGCGGATAGGTAAAGTCTTCGTGCTTGTGAACTGGGCAGGTTTCTCGTAAATCCTTATAGAACGCAAAGGGATCGTTTAAGACCTCGTCAGAAAAGGGGTCGAATTCTGGCTTCTCCGGCATNGTCTTATGGTAGGAGAATTCTCCCTNTACCTCNAGTTCGTTCAAATTTGAAGACTTNACTGGCTAGAAGTACCTAGAGCAGTAGAGCGCCAAGAATCGTCCAAATTACTATCAGCGTTCCGATAATGATGTTGAGCATGAAGATCTTCGGATACTCATCTCTCGCCCCCCATCCGTTGACTCTTCGGTTCCAGAATTTCTGATTTATCAGGCAATACATCACATACGCCAGGACAAGTAAGCCAACCCCAAGGGAAATACTGTTTCCTACGGTAATCTCTGCCACATCATCATCCTAACGGAAACTAAAAGAAGTATCTGATGAAGCAACATGACGACGAATAATTAACTTGTTATTCATTCTTTTTTCACTATTTAGCGATATTTTGAAAATTGGAAAACAATGATGAAGGAGTGCCATGGCATTACAGTTAGGTGATATAGCCCCAGATTTTTCAGCAGAAACTACCCAAGGGCCCATCCAGTTTCATGAATGGAAAGAAGACTCTTGGGCGGTTTTCTTCTCCCACCCGAAAGATTTCACTCCAGTATGTACTACCGAGCTTGGGTATACGGCTACTTTGAGTGAGGAATTTTCAGCAAGAAACGTCAAAGCAATAGCTGTCTCAGTGGATAGTGTCACTGACCATAACTCCTGGATAGGCGATATTGAAGAAACGCAATCTACAACCGTGAACTTCCCTATCATTGGCGACCCAGAGAGAAAAGTAGCTTCACTGTATGAAATGATTCACCCTCAAGCAGATGACACGCTTACCGTGCGTTCGGTTTTCATCATTGACCCCAACAACAAGATCCGGTTAACCCTAACTTATCCGGCGAGCACTGGGCGAAATTTTGATGAGATTCTACGAGTGATCGACTCAATGCAGTTAACTGATGCAAATAAGGTAGCGACACCGGTGAATTGGAAACAAGGAGAGGATGTCATTATTTCACCGTCTCTTTCGTCTGAGGAAGCCGCAGAGCTTTTCCCAAATGGCTGGGATGAAGTCCGACCATACCTTCGCATAACAAAACACCCCTAAAGCTCGTCGGGATGAACACCTCATCGAACTATCTTTAATGGTTGATTAAGAGAATATTAACTCTGAAGTTCAATTTCCGAAGATTACTCCATCACGGTAATGTTCTACAAAGACTTATGGAGGAAGATAATGATCTTTTTACTACAGGAAGAAATAGACGACTACGCAAAATTCACTGCGTGGTTCAATAACGAGGCAGTACCCAAAATTGAAGCTGCTGGTGGCCGGGTTCTAGTTCAAGGAGTCGAAATAGAGAACGAAAACATGCTTCACCTAGTTATGGAGAGTCCAGACCAAGAAACTGTTGGAGCCTTTATGTCCGATGAGCAATTCACAGCGGATCGCATCGCTGCAGGAGTGCATGTTGAAACGACAAAAGTAACGTTTCTCAAGAGCCAAGTTTAAGCTCACCGCTTCAAATTCAAGCGTCCATTGCTGGGGGCACTTGGGGACTCATGTTGTCAGGTGATTGATTGAGCAGTTTCTACTAGAGACTGGTTCATGGGTGTGGGCTGCCAACCAAGGATGTCGTATGTTTCTGCATTGTTGACGGTTTGGCGCTCACCAACCATAGGCAATAGCCCTTTAACTTGTTCATCAAAAATACTCATTATTCTCAGAAGAAACTTGGGCGCTTTCCTTGTTGAAGCTTTTTTGAAACCGGCGTTCTTTAGTATTGCCGTCACTTCTGTAAAGTGAAGTGGCTCATCTGACGATGCGATGAAGCGTTTCCCTACAGCCCCATCAGCTGTGAGTGCTGCAACGTGCAATTTAGCTACATCGCGAACATCGATAAAGCCAATCGTGATGTCGGGAACTAATGGGTATTTGCCGCTAATGATGTCAGAAATTATCGTGAGGCTCTCTCCTTCGACTTTCCCTATCAGTGTTGGGCCCATGACTCCCCCTGGGTTTATCACGACCAGATCAAGGTCGTTTTCTTCAGCAAAACGCCACGCAGCTTTTTCAGCTAGGACCTTACTTTTAGCGTATGTGCCGATTTCGGCTTCTGGGTCAGACCATGAGTCTGCCCCATAGTGGCCACTTGGCTTACCGGCA
>PBLQ01000023.1 GCA_002721815.1 Myxococcales bacterium | reverse complement strand
GACGGTGTGACTTTTGGAGAAGTCTTCAAAAGCATAAGCCTCAGGCGTGCCCGGCGCTTGGGGGCTGCCCGACGTGTCGCTATAGGCCGTGCTCAAATAGCCCAAGGCCAAAAATAAGGCACATGCTTTACTGATAAAAAAGAAGCGCCCACGTGCGGCGCTGACTGAAGGTTCTTGTCGACGCGTTGAAATCATTGGTTCACCCCGAGAAATGACTGTTTCGAGCATAGCGAAACTTCCGCGATTTAGATACTTTCTGCGGGATTTGGTTGCATCTTTTTACGGCTTTATATCAAATACTTAGATCTCTTTTGAGGTTGGCAAATCTCGGCTGGGGGCCCAGGAAATAAACCACCAAAAATAAAGGTAATTTTTCGCTACGTCGGGTTTCCTGCTAACTTCTCTATTTGATCAGTTGAAATACAGGAATCTGTTTATGAGCAAAATCTTTCGTATCCTACCTTTAATTCTAGCTCTGGCCGCCTGTAACCCAGAACCCCCTCGGCAAGACGCAGGTGCCGCCCAGTCCATAGCTCCCGTGGCAGATGCGGGCCAAACGGCGCCCCCGGTTGCGACCACCGATGCGGGTGACAGGGAGAATCCAGTCCCTACCTTCGATGCGGGCAACATCACCAACCCCTCCGAATCTTTAGACGCTGGCAATGGTCTGGTGGCCCTTGCCGATTGCCACGGCGTGGTTGGCGGTGAGGCTTATCTGGACAACTGTAATCGATGTGTGGGCGGCACCACCAACCGGTCGCCCTGTGAACAAGACTGCAATGGCGACTGGGGCGGTGCAGCCTTTGTCGACGCCTGCGATGTTTGCGTGGGCGGCACCACCGGTCAAATGCCTTGCGTGCCTGGCAGTATCGATGCCGGACCAGTGCTCGCCCAGGCTTATTTGGGGTTTGGTGCGGTCACCCTGAACACGGTTGAAATCACGATCAAAACCAACCACGACATTTACGGCATGCAATTCCTCGTCAACGGTGCGAGCTTATCGGGTACCCCGACTGGCACCGATTTAATTCCCAACAGCTGGAACCTAAGTATTGCATCCAATGGAACATTTTTAGCCTTTGGGTTTTCTGACACCGATAATGTGACGGCAGCCGAGGTGAACTGTTCCCCTAATGCAGACCCAGCTTGTGAGGCCGTGCTCATCCTCACCCTGCCCGTCTCCAGCTATGCGGGCGATCAGGTTTGCCTCAACGCGCCTGTCTTATCCACTAACGAAGGTGACGCCATTGGGCCCATTGCGCTTGGCGCATGTAAGCCCGTTCCTTAAATAATAAGTAGGGGCCTGATGCCCAAATAGAATTAAGGGCGAGATAAACCCACCGCCAAAGCCACTTCATCCCGGTAGGCTTTCCACAACTTAAGGGCTTCTTTCATGGCCTCGATCACTGCAGCCTCTTTTTCGGGCGCGATGTGAGAGAGTAAAATACGCCACGCGGCTTGTCGGTGTTCGCCCTCCACCTCACGATGGGCTTTGGTGAGTTCGAGATCTCCCAAAGGCAGTCCATAGTGTTTCACCAAAGGGTGTTCACTTAAAGGTGGCGTGGGTCGTTTTGGGGCAGCATCGTCGAGCTCTCCCCGCTCGTGCGGGGTGCCCTCAATAAACAAAGTAGAGACAGCGGCAGCCACCTCCCAGCCTTGATTTTGACAAGCGTCGTCGAGAAAAGACCGATATGTCTGTGCCGCGGGTAAAAGCTTAATGTCTTCAAAACGAGACATGTCAAAGCCCAAACCACGCGGGTAGCGTAAAAACAACTCGGGGTGAGGCTTGCCAGCCACCAGGCCACCCGTTTCTTCTTCGAACAGGTTTTCAGCCAGTTCCCGACGCACTTCAGCCACCGGACATTGCACATACGCCCATCCGATCAGAATGGGAAAGTCGCGCACATACACTTCGTACTCCTGCTCAAAGTGGATGTGCAGTTGCGCTTTGGCCACTTGGCCGGAAGTAAATAAAGGCCAAGCCCAGTGCTCTTTCGCTTCCATGCACTGCAGAAGAGATTCTTTAAAAGTGTCGGCTGTCATGTCTTGCCTCCTGCCCTCAGCCTAAGGGAGTCATGGCGCACCTCCAAATTTTCTCCCAAGCCAAAAAGCTCATTATTTCAATGGGTTGCTTACACCTTTCGGCGGCATAGCAATGAAGTCACGATTAGGGGTATAAATAGCATGAGAACCAACGGGGACCCTTTAACCGTGAGCATGCAACAACAGCCCAACAACAGGCTCATGCCAGAATCTTCAGTGGAGGGTTGGCTCTCCCAATTGGGACTGGACCGATACGCCACCCTCTTCAATGAAAACCAAGTACAAGCCCAAGATCTCATTCGGCTCAATGACGATTACCTTAAAGAAATTGGTGTGAGTTCTGCCAAACACCGCAACCAAATGCTCGCGGCCCCCAAACCCGTCATCACAGAACAGCCCAGATCTAAGAGCGCAACGGCATCAGACCTACAAAGCTCCCTGAAAATTATTTGGTTGTATTTTCTCGCCCCGTTTTGCGCTGGGCTGTGCTGCTTCATTGCGGAGATTTGCTTTATCGCAGTGGGCTTACCCACTTCACAAAACGCGGCGGTATTCGGCATGACCTCTCTGTTGGGGGCCTTCACCGTTTTCTATTGTCTGCTGCGGACCAAACACAATCTCAACCTCAAGAGAACCCTGAGACAAGACTTGATTTCAAGCACGCTCATGTTCAGCGTTTACGTGGCCATGGTCTACTTTGGCATCACCAACTTTGGTCTCGAAAACCAAACGCAGAACGAATTGATGCTGTCATGGTTCCTTTTTGTGGGCCTTCCCATGATCTTGTTGCGAAAGCTTTTATTCAAAAACATTCATCGTATTTTCGGGTTGGCATTCTTGTTGTGCTTGGTTTTCTCTGCCTGGGAAATTTTGTTGCTGGGTTATCTCAACCAATTCGATTTCACTGGCAACCTCGAGGAGCAGCAAATGGCTTGGTCCATCACCCTGCTCGTGCTCATTCGGTCTTTAAGCGTCTTTTTGTTTTACACCAGAGCCGCCTTAGACATTCGCTACATCGTTTCCAACAACGCGCAGTCATGAAAAGTCCACTTGTCGTTATTCTGGTGGGCCTTCTTCTTGGCGCTTGCGGCAACCAAGAAGAGGCCGTTGTGCAGTCAGGCTCATTCACAGCGCTGACTTATAATGTGGCCGGTCTGCCCGAAGGCATTTCAGGTTCGAACCCAGAAACGAACATGCAAATGATCAGCCCCTTGCTCAATGCCTATGATCTGGTCCTGGTCCAAGAAGACTTCTCCTACCACCACGAATTGGTTTCTCAGCTGGACCACCCACACCAAAGCCCCAGCATGGACCCCTCCGAATCGGCAAGCATCATGACCGACGGACTCAATCGATTCAGCCGTACCCCTTTTGAGGCCTTCGAACGCCAAAAGTGGGTGGCGTGTTTTGGGGGAATCAGTGGCAACGCCAGTGACTGCCTGGCCGACAAAGGCTTTTCATTTGCCATTCACGATCTGGGTGAAGGCGTCTTGGTTCACGTCTATAATTTTCATGCGGAAGCCGGTGGGGCCGCCGAAGACAATCAAGCCCGCGAAGAAGGGTACGATCAACTCATCGAATACATGCAAACGCAGTCGAAAAACGCGGCGGTGGTTGTGGGTGCAGATACCAATTTACACGGATTTGACGAGGCCGATGAACCTGTACTTTTGAAATTCATGGAAGAAACAGGACTGGCCGACGTTTGTCGAACGCTTGACTGTGGTGACGAGCAAATCGATCGCTTCTTTTTTCGAAGCAGCGAAAACCTGTCCATTGCCCCAACGCAATGGCAAGTGGCCACGGAATTTGTCACGGAAGATGGTTCTGAACTCTCCGATCACCCGGCCATTCATGTCTCTTTTGATTGGCAGCAACAGTAAGACTAGTCGTTTACCATCGTCACTTCACCTTTGGGAAACTGGCTCTTCAAAGTATCCAAGCCCTCTTCCAAGGCGGTCTGTGAATGGGCGTACCCTACCCGTTCATCATTGGCCACCGATTCCCGATAGTAATCCACCGGCCACCAATGGGTTTTCGTATTGTCATAGTCATCGGGGCGTAAAGCCGTGACATCGAAATTATGCGCGTGCTCAAGCAGGTTATTGGTAGAAGGAACAGGATCATCTACGTTCATGAAATTCTCTGCGTAATCTGCATGACGCCCAAATTCTCGTTGACCGTAGCTCCAATCAAAAAAACCATTTGCCGTGAAGGGGTCGAGATAAGTGGCATGAATGGTCATGTCAGACTTTTGGGTTGAAACGGTTTGGGCCAAAGCGTGAATCACGTACGACCCCGCGCTGTGTGCCACCAAATGAAGGTGCTGGTAATCGTAGGGTGATTCCAGCAACGCCTCTCCCAGCAGTTGGCCCACGACTAAGCCATCACCCGAAGCGGTCATTCTTGAAGCAGCGTAAACATCCCAATCGTAGGTCCAAATGTCCCAATCCAGCCCATCGCCGTATTCTTTTTCAATGGCCGCTCGAAGCGCGTTGGGCCAATCTTTCGGTGTGTCCCCGCTACCATGAACCACAACGAGCAAATTTTTCGCCACAGTGGGCCCCGGCAAGTCCTCTAACAGCACACCGCTACAACCACTAATGGCCATGATAAACAAAAAGACAATGAACGCATACATCGGCAAAAAATAGCACAACCTATTAAAAAAACTTAACTTTATTTGCCTCCGCAAAACGGTCCCGCACATAAGCATGGCCAAAAACGCTTTTGGATTGTATACTCCCTCCTCATTATTGAAGAGGGGTCAATTTATGTTTATTTTTATTCGTTATTTATTCGTTTTATTTCTTTTTTCCAATGCAGCTCAGGCCGATTGGGGTGAAGGCCAAGTGATTTACGAAGGGGAGCCTTCCTTCACCCACGAAGGCAACGGTGGCATTGCCGTCACCGGCGCAAGTCTCACCAATGCCGGCTCCATGTTGAGTCCGCCCTCCGCCAAAAGCAGCAGCTCCGCTTCTTTAAGCGGGGTTCCAGCAAATTCAGAACTGCTCAAAGCCTACTTGGTATGGGCGGCCAGCGGCCCAGAGGCCAGCTCCCTTAGTGCGGTGGTGGCCGACAGTGATGCACAGCTCACCTTGCCAAATGGTTCCAGCATCACCGTCACCGCAGAAGCCGATGAAGTTCGCAAATGGCAGGGCTCAGCCACGGCACAGGGCTACTCTCTCAATTTAGGGTATTATAATGTGATCAGCGATATCACCCAGCAACTCAAAGATGAAATAGGGGAAGGAGACGACCTCAACGGTAGCTACTCCGTTTCCGGCGTGGACATCCATGAATGCCAAAGCGCTTTAGATTTTAGTGATGTTTTCTGCTTGTTTCACCTCACCATGGGGTCTTGGTCCATCGTCGTGTTTTATGACTCGCCCCAAACCGTTGAAGTGCCTCGACGTCTGTATTTCTATGACGGCTTGGGCATGTTTGACTCCGATTACCCGGGGGTTAGTACTGTAACCGTGAGCGACTTCATCGCTGCCGATACTCCCAATGGCTCTCTTTACGCCATGTTCCCATTTTCTATCGACAACGGGGCTACGGGCGACCAATTAACCATGAACGACTGCGAGCTTTTTAACACCTGCAACCATTCCGCCACGGACCTGATCAACGGCTCTCTGTCTGCCATGGGCTCATGCGGTACCAATAATTTTGGAATCGACCTCGATGAGTTCGACGTCTCTGGGGCCATGAATCCCGGTGACACCTCTGCAACCATTACCATGGATTCCGGCGGAGACACTTTCGTGACTACCTATTTGGCACTTGCCCTCGATGTAAAATTCACGGGCGGGAGCTCGAGCAATGGTGATAGCCCTTGTGAAGAAGGTTCTTCCAACGGAAGTACCAATGGCAGCACCAACGGCAGCAGCGATGGCACGACCGATGGCACGACCGATGGAACCGCCGATGGCTCGACCGACGGAACGACCGATGGTACGACCGATGGCACGACCGACGGAACAACCGACGGAACGACCGATGGCACAACCGACGGTGAGCCTTGCAACCTCAACTCAGACTGCCCACCGCTCCATCGCTGTGAACTGGGTACCTGCATTCAAGACTGCGCGGAATCCCGTGATTGTCCGAATCTCGGTGACATTTGCAACAGCAATGGTGAATGTGTTTCTGCTGAGTCTGGTGATGCTGAAGTGGTGCCTGCAGGCGGCTGTGACTGTCACAGCAATGAAATGCCCGGGGCGTCCTTCTTTATGGGATTGTTTTTGCTGATTGGCTTAAGATGGCGCAAACGAAGTCATCGTTAATCTGGCTTATGCCGCTCATGGGGGTGTGGGGCTGTCCATCAGAGCCGCCCACCCCCTTCGAGCCTCAAGTGGACGCGGGCGAGGTCTTTCAGCCTACGCAAGACGCGGGCGCGCTCTCACCCACACCCAAACATGACGCGGGTTCTCCCCCGTTTGTCACCGATGCCGGCCCGTCTTTAAGCCTCTCTGATGAAGATGGTGGCAGCGTTTGGGATGCGGGCTTATCAAGCGACAACCTCTGTGAAAGCTGTGTCCGCAGCGTATTGTACCCAGAGGATTGGGCCCCTGATACTACCTATGAAGGGGGTTTATTCCTTCATGATTTTTCCTACGCGGGTTACCACCAAAGCGAAAAAGACGTGCCCCAAAACCACGAAACCCTAGATGTCTTTGATGTCACCGATCACGGCGCAGACAACACGGGCGCCAACGACAGTTCACTTGCCATTCAACAAGCCATCGATGCCGCATCCAGCAATGGCGGAGGTTTGATCTTTTTTCCGTCAGGTGAATATCGGTGTGAGAACAACCTTCTCATCACACATTCTAACATCGTGTTACGCGGACACAGCCTTCAGGATACCAAGCTGTTTTTTACCCGTTCCAACAATTCGAGCGATGCCAGCATTCGCTTCCGTGGCACGCTAACCGAGGGTAACGACCACCTTCTTTTGATCAATGGAGAAAACCGTTCGCACGAGGTGTTCATTGCCGATGCATCTGAGCTGCAAGTGGGCGATGACATTTTGGTGGGCTGGAGCATCACCACCCCCTTTATTCAAGAACATGGCATGACCGAATTTTGGAACAGCAATAACAACTTTCCCAGTGTTGATTTGTGGCGGCCCTTCTTTCGCCGTGTCATCACCAGCATCGATGAAACCCCTGAAAACACCTTTCGGATTGGCCTGGATGTGCCCCTGCGATACCCCGCAAAAATTCGTGATGCGGCTTCCCTGCGCAAAGTGAGTGGGCATTTGCTCGAAGTGGGCATCGAAAACTTAAAACTGTCCAATGCCATCGACACCAATGCAGCATGGGCCGCAGATCGCGTTCATTTGATTGAAATGCACCAGGTAAAGAACGCATGGATCAACCACATCAAAAGCACCACATCCCCAGAAGGCCCTAGCAGTTTTCACCTTCAAAGCAGCGGCATCTTGGTGAAGCAAAGTAAAAATGTCACGGTCGCCCATTCGGACTTGATGAAGGCACAAAATCGCGGGGCGGGCGGCAATGGCTACCTGTACGAAGTCATGCAAAGCAATGAAATCTTGTTCAGGGATTCTCGCGGCATTGCCGGGCGACACAACTTCATCCAAAATTGGGACTTTGGTACCAGCGGGGTGGTCTTTTTAAGAACCGAGAGCGCTGAAGGGCAAACCATCAATTCAGCCACATTGGGCGTGGGCACCACCGCTTACAGTGAGTTTCACCACGCATTGGCCATGGCCAACCTCATCGATGACAGCTTTGCATCTGATGGGTGGGCCGCCGTGAACCGGCGATTTTACAGCTCTGGGGCGGGCACCTGTGCCACCCAAACTGTCTTTTGGAATTTGCGGGGTGACCCCGGAGAAAGCGGGTTCGGAAGTAACGCGCTGCTCTCATTCCAACACGGCATGGGCTATGTCATTGGCACCCAACATTTAGATGTCCAAGTGAGCATCCCCGTGGTGGATATCACCGGGCGGTCTTCGCTCTCCGCCCCCGAAGACCATTCAGAATTGATCGATGAGGGCGAAAACTTATACCCCCCGTCCCTTTTTGAGGATCAGCTTACTCGCCGAATAGGAAACACAGATTAGGTGTCGCCGTTTCAACTCAAGTCAGACTCAATCTCAATTAAAGTCCACCGGTAAACAGCCAAAGCGGTCAGAGCACAGCACAAACCGATCCATACGCCCCAGCTGATAGTAAACCGCACGACCAATGAACCGTAATACAGCCAAGGGACCTCGCGCAGGTCCACGCCAAAAGCTTGGTCATAAAACGACCACCAAAAATACATGCCCGTCCACATGAGCAAAAAGGTCATGAGCAATACCCCCTTCGCCCATGAAACCTGCTCTTTGACCACTGCATGGTTCTTCACCCACACCAGTAAAGGAAAAATTAAAACCAACAAAAGCAATTTATAATCGTAAAATGAATGCATGATGAACAGGGCCAGGTAGCAACTACTTCCCAGTACAAAAGCATTTAAGTGAAAACCATTTGCCCTCGATAGGAATGCACCAAAATCATGCAAGGCTGCTCGGTGCCGCAAGAGCCACACTGCAATGACCGCTAATACAACGCCTTCAAGCAAACGCCAGCCTGCATGGATGAGTTCAAGAGATGTGGCATGGCTAAACAGGGGAAATAAATGCAACCACACCATATCGTGACCGACCCCATAAACATGACGGTTTGAATCCACGCTTCTGATGGCCTCAATGTCGGACCAAATGGCAGCGACAAAGAGCAAGGCCAGCACAAGGAAAACAGTCGCATATCGCCACAGCTTAAACGAACGCCCCTTACAAAGCATCGCCACGCCCACCACCGGATACAACTTCAAAGCCGTGGCCAAAAACAAAACAAAGGCCGAAAGTAGGTGTTGCGCACGTGACGATCGAGAAAACAAATAAGCAGACAAAGTTAAACAGACAAAAGTCAGTAAGTCGGAGTTAACGCGCTCGATGCCCAATAACACTGCCGGTGAAAAGCAGAGCAAGGCTCCCAAGACCGCGTCCTGCTTACGCGCCACACCCACCAAAGCGCAAAAGGCGATGAGCAATTGTGCAACAAATAAAATCGCAAACCAATGAATGGTGGCAGCTGATAAGCCCAACAACTCAAAGACCAACCAGGTGCGAGGTAACAAAAGCCCGCGAGAGCCCACATCGCAGGGGTTGATGACCATGGGATCAAGCCCCTGGTTGGTACACGTAATGGCCGCCACCAAAGATTGTAAATCACCAAAGGGTATTTCCATGGGTTTAATGAAAAAAGATGACCAAGTAGCATGAAGGTTTTGGCCCTTGAAGAAATAAACCACCATAAACAACAACAACAATGACAACACGATGAGTGGGAAAAACCACTTTGATGTGCGGGCAGTAACCGATGGCGCTGATGATGAAGGGGATATGTTCATGCGTGTCGTTGCTGGGTCAACCAATCCCGCGGCACCAAAAATTCGGCAAGTCGAGATTCTGGGCTGCCTTGTGTGGGCTCATATCGATACGCCCAGTGAGCTACGGGTGGCATGGACATGAGAATTGATTCGGTGCGTCCACCAGACTGTAAACCGAACAAAGTGCCGCGATCGTACACCAAATTAAACTCGACGTACCGACCTCTTCGGTAAGACTGAAAATCACGGTGCTGTTTTTCATAAGGTGTTTCGACCCGTTTCGAAACGATTTGTGCGTAAGCGTGCTCATACGCCCGGGCAACCTCTTGAATAAACGCAAAACATTCTTGTACGTCATAATCGCGCAGGTCATCGAAGAAAAGTCCCCCGACACCTCGGGTTTCTCCTCGGTGCTGCAAATAAAAATAACGATCGCACCATGCTTTGTATTGCTCGTACAGACTTTCATCTAAAGTGTCACAAGCTTCTTTCGCCTTTTTATGCCAAAGCACACAGTCCTCTTCAAAAGGGTAGTAAGGCGTCAGGTCAAAACCACCCCCAAACCACCAAATGGGCGCTTCGTCTTCTGCCATGGCAACAAAAAATCGAACATTGAAGTGGCTGGTGGGGATGAACGGGTTGGTGGGATGCAAAACCACACTGACCCCCATTGCTTCGTAAGACCGGCCTTCCAACATTTTGTTTTTGGCCGTGGCAGATGGCGGTAAACGATTGCCACTCACGCGAGAAAAGTTCACCCCGCCCTTTTCAAATACTTTACCGTGTTCGAAAATTCGCGTGCGCCCGCCACCGGCCCCCGGACGTTCCCAGCGATCTTCTTTAAAATAGCCTTCGGGATCAGCCTGCACCACCATGGCGCAGATGCTTTCCTGGATTTGATGCAAGGCCTCTTCAATGGTGTCCAGTGAAAGACCGTCGATTTCAAGAGTACTCACACGCATACCTCACACAAGGGTTGTAGCTTTACATCTTGATGATAATAAAACGAGCAGCAGAATTTGTGAACCATCGAGGCCCTAATTTGAACCTCCACCGCCAAATTAAAGAAAACCCCCATTTAAGCACCATTTTGGGCTACGCATGGCCGCCGGGCCCCAAAGTGGCTTATGAGCGGCAACAAATTGAAACACCTGATGGGGACTTCTTTCATGTGGATTGGGTGGGCAAAAACGAATCGGGACCCATATTGTTGGTTTTGCATGGGCTCGAAGGCAGCAGTGAAGCCCCTTATATAAAGCGTCTGGCCACAACGGCGCGTACGCATGGTTATCGTTTCGCGGCTTTTCAGCACCGTTCGTGCTCCGGCGAAGACAACCGTTTGGTGCATTGTTATCACTCTGGGTTTACCAATGACATTCAGACCATGCTCCAATTGCTCCAAGAGCAAGAGCCCCAAACATCGGTGTTCGTGATTGGCTTTTCGCTGGGTGGTTCCATCCTGGCCAATCACTTGGGACGGCACCAGGTCACCCCCAATGTGAAAGCGGCCTGTCTGTGCGCAACGCCATTCAACTTGGCCCCTGGCGCCAAAGCTTTACAAACCGGTTTCACCCAAGTGTATGAACTGCGGTTTCTGTTTTCATTGCGACGCAAAGCAAAAGCAAAAGCAAAAAAGCACCCGCAAGCGCAACAATGGATTCGACAAACATTGAAAGCCAAAACATTAGAAGCATTTGACCATTATTGGACGGCCCCTTCTTTTGGCTTTGAGAGCAGTGCTGATTACTACCAAAAGGCGTCGTCAGCCCCCCATATTTCCAATGTGACTTTGCCCACTTATGTGTTACACGCCCAAAACGACCCGATTGTGGTGACCGATTGTTTTCCCCGCACGCAGCTCGAACAAAACCCAAACATTGAAGTGGACATTTTGCCCTTTGGTGGGCACATGGGCTTTTGGGAACAAGAACCGAATTGGCTCGCGGAACGCATGCTCCACTTTTTGAACGCACAAAAAAACGGGCCCCAATAAAGGGGCCCGCCAAAACATCTCTCCTAAACTTCTTCACATTTATTGGAGCTGAGATACATAACCCTCAATCTCAGCCAAACCCCAATCTGGATTATCCAACGCTTCCAAGTCGGCTTCTAACTCTTCCAACGTGCGGGTCGCACCATTGTGCCCCGTGGCATACTTGGCAAAGTCAGAGACGAGTTGGGTGCGCTCAAAAAGTACGCCTGGGTCTGCAATCAAATCAGAGAACTTATCGATTTCGATTTCAATGATTTGCTCTTCCCCAGAAGACAGAGGACGCAAGGTCACCTTCAGGCTGGCTGCGCCGTCCAAAGCGGCCTCATCGTGTACCACGAAGCGAGCGGTGAAGGTCATGTCGTCTCCAGCGGCCAAAATGATGTTCTGCAAGCGCTGCTCGGGATCCACCGATACTTCTTCTCCAGAGAAACCCTCAAGGGCCAGTCCTTCAGGCAGCATCATTTCGATGGCCACTTGATCCGCTGATACTTCCACCAACTTGCTGAAGTAATCACCGAAAATCAATCTACTTCTTCAATGCTGGGCAAGAAGACATGAGCGCCTTTGCCGGCGTCGGTGAGTGCGTCCATACGCTCCATATCGTAGTAATGGCCAACGCCCACACCTGAAAGGTAAATGCCTTCGTTACCACCGATACGGGTCAGTGCTTCAAAACCTGCGATGCGGGTATCACCCACATTGGCTGCGCCGTCGGAAAACAGAATCACACGGTTTGTATGGTCTGTGTTGTAGAGCGCTTGGGCCAATTCATAAGTGAGGTTAAGGCCGCGACGCATATCGGTACCGCCACCTGCTTCCAGGTTATCAAAAGCATTGCGAATGGTTTCTTCGTTCGCGGTGAATTCCAGGTCTTCAAAATGAAGTACGGCTTGGCTGTTGAAAGTCACCATGGTCACGCGGTCGCCAGTCTTGAGATTATCGAGACTCTTTTCCAGTGCCCGCTTGGCGTATAGCAAGTTATCTCCAGTCATCGAGCCAGATACATCAACACAGAAAAACAGATTCCAGTTACGGCGCTCGCTCTGAGGAACAGCATCGGCGCGCATTTGAAAAAGCACATCCACCACTTCTTTTTCCTCGGTGCATTCTTGCTCGCCCACCACTTCAAAGCCTTGATCAGAGCCGTCTTCGCCACAGGGGTAGGTACGGGTGATGGTTTGCGCCTCGGTGGTTTTCAAACCCAAACGAATGTCTTCATTCACATCTTCTTCGATGCTCCAGGTTTCTTCTTCAAACATGGATGCGGGTGGATCGTAGTAGTTCACGAATTCGTGAGGCAAACCGCCATACTGACCCGCCTTGAACAATTGTGGGGAAGCCATGGAGGTGGAATCGTCCGTGGAGAACTGAATCCAAAACTGAGCCACTTCGTCTTCAGGTTTGTCAGGAATCTCATTTTCACCGGTACTGCCATCTGCAGCACCATCGGTCCCTGCATGCTCAGCACTGTTCTGATCGGGGCTGACCTGCTCGCTGCTGTTTTTGGGTGGAATGGAATTACCGTAAGAGGCTTCCTGTGAATAATCGGCATCCATGGAGCACCCGGTGCCCATGCCCAAAGCCAACGTTAACAGAATCATTGAAGTGATATTTAAAAGTCGTGTGTTCATTTGCATCTCCTTGGTTGCAGTCACCAAATACATTTCAAGAAGAGTGCCAACGGTGCCAAAAGAAAATATTGTTTTTTTTCAGATTCTTACAAAATCAGCCGCGGAAAGCAGCTCGCGCACCAAGATGCCTGTAATGCGCAGGTTGCGGTGTACAGATCGCAATCCAAGGCGCGCTCAGCACCCAGCCAAGAAGGCCAATCAGCCCAGCCGCACATTTGTATGACGGAATGTTTTTAAGGTTGCTCTGGACACACATCCAGCAAAGCGGTTTCTTGAGGCGCATTAAAGGTCCCAATGTTGGAGCAAATCCCCAGCTGACCAAGAGCATTGTCACCCCAGCAATACACAGAGTTTGCAAGGGCCCCGGCCATGCAGGTGTGGTAAGCGCCGGCCGCTACAACGGTTGGTGCGAAATCATCGCCCAGCGAAGCATAAGACAAACTGCTTTGACCTTCACCGTAGTTGTTATTACCAAAACATGAAACCTGGCCATGACCGCCCAGTGCGCACACGTGAAACAGACCGCAAGAGACTTGTTGCACATCTAAAGCAACACTTGCACCCGCTGGTGCCACCAAAGGATTGTCTCCACCACTTTGCGTGTAATCGCCCCAGCAGTAAAGTGTGCCATCGGGCTCGGTGATGGCACAGGTATAATCCTTGCCCCCACAAACTTGAGAAATGCCTGCAACCGCGCCCGGAAAGTTCACCTTTTGGGGCGTCACATAACACCCCACATCATCGAGCGTTTCCGAATCCAAACAATTCGAATCACCCGCGCCGGACGTGCCGAGCTGGCCATTTTCATTTAGGCCCCAACAATAAAGATCGCCATGAGCAACACCAGCATCGGCCATGACCGCGCAACTGTGATACCCACCGGTGGCCACATCAATAACCTGTTTGTTCGCGGGCAAACCGGAAACGGACAAAGGCGTGGCCTGACCACCAGAGGAGGTTGACGGATTCACCCAGTTGCCTGTTTGACCACTGAACGCCATGCCCCAACAATAAACCGCGCCGGTAGATGTCCCGACGCAAGTGTGGGCCACACCGGCATCAATGGCCACAAAATCACCAGAAAAATAGGCATTATTAATGGTGGCGGTGGTGGTGTTTTCTGAAAGCACATCCAAATCAACACCGTCTCCCAACATGCCCCACCATTGTGAGCCGGAGCAAACAATCTCTTGGGTTCCTGATGTGTCTCGAATGTAGCAAAGGTGATTCCCAGACTCTTGGTCGGGCACCCGGCCAATGGCCGCATCCAACACGTTTTGGGCCACCAACTCAGGCGTATGAAGAATGCTGTTTCCATTATAGCGAATCTCGCCGTCCACATTAGAGCCCCAACAGTAAAGGTCGCCTTCTAAGGTAATGGCACAGGTTTTATCTCCGCCTGCGACCAGTTCGTTCACCCCATAGGCAGCACAAAAATAGCCATCGTCACTGTCCTCGGACAGACAGGTTTCACCGTCCGCACAGGGCGATGTGCCATCGATACATTCACCAGTTTCAGGCACACAGGTTTCCTCTCCATTACACGGGTCTTCGTCCGCACACACCACCAAGTCACCGGCATTACAAAGATTGGTTTCCAAGTTACAGGTTTCACCGGTGGTACAAAGGTTGCCATCATCGCAATGACTGTCTTCTGTGCAAGTCACCTCTTGGCACACATAGCCATTGCTGTTGTCGGCAGGTTCACAAATATCGATGGCCGCCGTTGCCAAACATGGATCTGTGCCGGAAAGACAAGCCCCCGTGGTCGCATCACAGGTCTCTTCACCGTTACAGGCGTCTCCGTCCGAACAAGTCACGGGCGTTCCTGCCTCGCAAGTGTTGTCGGCGTTGCAGGTCTCACCCCCATTACAAGGTGCGCCATCATCACAATGCGTATCGACCAGGCAAGCCACGCATTCATTTTGCGCGTCGCAATAAGGCGTATCCCCGTCACAATCTGCATCAGACAAACAGCTCACCTCTTGGCACACATAGCCGGTCTCAGAATCTGTGGGTTCACATATATCGATGGCCGATGTTGCTAAGCACGGATCACTGCCAGAAAGACACGCGCCGGTGTTCGGGTCGCAGGTTTCTTCACCGTTGCACGCATCGCCATCCGAACAAGCAACGGGCGTTCCCGCTTCGCAGGTGCTGTTCGCATTACAAACCTCTTCACCATTACAAAGTGCACCATCGTCGCAATCTGCATCAGACAAACAAGCCACACATTCATTGGCTTCGTTACAATAAGGGGTGTCCCCGCTGCAGTCGTCATGGGTTAAACAAGCCACTTCTTGACAGGCGTAGCCCGTGTCGGAGTCTGTGGGGACGCAAATATCGGTGGCATCAGTGCTGTCGCAAGGGTTTTCTCCGGCCAAGCAAGTACCGGTGTCCGGATCGCACGTTTCTTCGCCGTTACAAACATCACCATCGCTGCAATTAACGGCAGTACCGGCTTCACACGTTTCTTCGTTACAGGTTTCTTCACCATTGCAAGGGTCGCCATCGTCACAATCTGTATTCACCAGACATTCGGGCACCCCCATGCCACCCACACCATCTGCTTCGGTGCAAACATTGTCTTCACATACCTCACTGGCATTACAATCGGCACTCGTGTCGCATCGGCGAAACTGGGCACTGGTGCGAGCGCAAGAGCTCCAAACCAAGGCCAGGGTTCCAATCATCAGCAGTCGCATTAATAATCGTTGATTCATATTCATAGGTGTGTTTCCCGCCTTCTCTCTGATCAGTTTCGGCAACTCCAAGCCATTCGTCGCTAAAAAAACGACACACCCCAAAAAAAACGGACGCGCTCCCCCAGAAAGTCTAATAAATACAATGAACTAAAAAAGATCGGTCAAAGCACAAGTTTACTGCGCAGCGGGCATGGCCGATGGGGCAGCCTGGATTGGGACTTGAGCACCGGGCACTTTTGGCGTTTTCGTTTTCGGGAGGACTTTGGGCTGGACCACACCACCTGATTTGCTCGAAGGTGCTGCTGCGCCTTGTGGGTTTTGCTGTTGTGTTTCAGCCGCGTTTTCTCTGGGAATCACCGAGGTTTTTCCTGGAGCTGGTTTGGCACATCGAAAACCGATGGCCAGTGATCGAAACGTAGGGGGCCGGCGCCAACGGTAAGAGGTGCGCAACTCGCCAGAAGTATGAATGCTGCTCCACGCACCACCTCGAATACCGCGTTGAAAACCTGCATTGGGGCCAACAGGATTTTTTGAAGGGGCTTGCGCGTAAAAGCCTGCCGAGTAACGGTCCCAAACCCATTCGCTTACATTCCCGACCATGTCCATCACACCGTAAGGGCTCTGACCTTCAGGTTTTTTACCCACGTCCCAAGTTTGTTTTTGGGAGCAAGCCTTGTTCCCCACTTTAATCACCGCAAAGTGACAAGAGGGTTCTGCATTGCCCCAAGGATATAACGATCCCTTTTGTCCCCGGGCAGCTTTTTCCCACTGGGCCTCGGTGGGCAAATCTTTACCTGACCATTGGCAGTATTGATCGGCCTCATACCAGGTCACACAGTTGAGAGGATGGTTGTCTCGACCAGCCTGTCCCCAGTTACACATGTCTGACTTTAGATAAGTGGGCACACCCAGGCGGTTCACTGGGCCAGTATATGCTTGCAGTCCATTGGGGACACAAGCGCCCGCTTTCACACACTCACCGTACTCTGCCACCGTCACCTCGGTTTTATCGATATAAAAACCATCCAACTCGATTTGTCGGCCCGGTTGCTCAGAGCGGTACCGGTAGCAGTATGCATCTTTCTGCACGTCGCAGCCGCGATAAAAAGAACCTGACTCCACCCATGCCATCCCAGAGGCCACCTCGGTGAGGGTCACCTCAATTTCAAACTTCTCGCCCTTTTTGACAGTAAATTCTTTTTGTTGTGGTTCAAAGTTTCGTTTGGAAACCTTAAGCACGTGGGCTCCCGCCGTTACCTTTCGGCTCAAAGGGATTCGACCCAAGCGCTGACCATCGATGAACACCTCAGCGTCTGCGGTCCCCTTGACCTCCACCGTGACCTCGCCCAAATCAAGTTTTTCCAACGCATTCTCGCCTTGGCTGTCCATGCGACGTTCGATTTCATAAGCCTGGTTGTCGCGCGCGACAAGCCAAGTGGCCAAACATAAAAAGAGCAGGCCCGTTAGAACGGCCACCAGTGCAGACCGTGTAGAAGGTTCATTGTCTGTTAACAGACTGAGCTCACCCGTGTTTTCGGGAGGGCCAGCCAAGGGCGTATCGCCATCACCCGGAGCGTCGGGGGCCCCCTCAAGTAAAGCAGCCGTTTCTTCTGCTGTGCGCTCCTCGGGCGGGACAGAGTCAGTAAACGCGTCGCCCTCGTAAGAAATTGGCGGGGGCGAAGTATCTGCTTGCCCATCGCTTCCAACTTGGTTGGCCGGCTGCGGAATGGTGGAAACAGGCTTCGGCGCAGCAAACTCAATGGGCGCAGGTGGCGCCATAGAAGCGCCCGACACTTTGGGCAGTTCGGGCAGCTCTGCGGGTATGAGTTCGTCAATGGGAGGCGGCACCAAGGTGGAATTGTCTGCGTCAACATTGGACGCGGAGTCTTCCTCCGTATCTTCTTCCACCACCTCATCGGAAGCACTGTCCGTGGCCGGCGCTTCGGACGCCTCGGACGAATCTGCGTCCATTGGTGTGCTATCGGTTTCTTCGTCGACTTTTTCCTCTGAACCAGTCGACGGGTTGGACTCTTGGAGCGCACCACAAGCATCGCAAAAGATTGCGTTGTCCTCGATCAATGCGCCGCACACATGACAAGATTTCAACAGGAGTCCCTTTCCGCCCGCTGACTTAGGCGTTGCCGCAGAGTCTAATGGGGCTTGGAGCCCACGGCAAGTTTTGCGCCTCGCAATTTAGGCTTATTTTCCAGAGATTTAAATGGTTTTTTCTGGGTAATCCGGTGCCTGAGGTATTTTTTGCCGGTAAACCCGGTTTTTCCAATTTAAAATCGAGCCATGAGGCCGATTCGCGGGGTTAGGGCCAAACCACTCAGGTCCCGCGTCTCACCAAACACCTCGGGCTGAAAAGTCAGCCAAAGCAAAGAGGCCTCTGCGAAAACAAAAGCGTACTTGTACCCGCCTCGAATCCCCAAGCCCCCTCCCACATAGGTCAACCAAACATCCTGGAAAAATTGGCTGGGATCATATTCTTGAAGTGATTCTGGCATTTTCGCCATCAAATCTGCCGGCAGTTTTGATTCCGCATCGACATAAGAAACGAGAAACCGGGGGTTGGCGTAAAATTCGAAATACTCATCGTACCGCAGTCCGTAGGACAACTGCATGTCCAAGTCGTGCCTCGTAAAATCGGTCAAGGATACGTAAGACAAGGTTTCATTCACAATTCCCATGTGAACGCCGTGGCCCACATTGAGCGCGGCAGCGTGCTTCCACTGCGCGCCATCCTCGAAAAACTGCATTCGAAGATCGTACTTCAGCACCTGTCCGTCGGTGCGCACCCCAACGTCCCATTTTGGCCAACCGAAATTAGGCAAGCCCGTTCTGTAAGCAAATTCAGCATTGAAACCTGGAAAAAACAGCAGCCACCCCAATCCTGCATCGAGCAAGTTGCGAAACTCTTCTTCAGAAAGTTGCTTTTCGCCCTGGGCCTGTTGCCACAAATCTTCACCCGCAGCATAAGACGTTGTCAGCACCTGTGAATGTCCGGTCCAGCCTCCCGACGCAAAAACTTCATGCTCGCCCTTATTCAGGGCAAAAGGACCGTTTTGCATACTCAGCGACGTTACACAGCCCATGGTGAAGAACAGGCCCATTAAAATGATGAGTCCGCTAAAACGCATTATCAAATTCGTTTTCCATTTCTCTTCTGCGGCGATCCCAGCCGTCGTGAAGCAAAGCCTCGGGCTCAGCACTCGCGGCTTGAGTCAAAAATCGCTGAAGACAGTCCTCAAAATCAAAGTCGGTCATCTCGTGGGGCAAGAGCGAATTGGCGTGCATGTAACCCGCTGCGAAAGACAAAAAGTGTAACAAATGTTCTGCTATTTTCGGCCATGCATCGGGATGGCCGGTGGGTGGCTGTAACCATGAAACGGCCTGAACGGGCGGGCGCGGGCTTTCGAGCATGTGGGTAAGGCCCGAGACCAGGATTTGAGCACGACGCTTGTTCTTTCGTCCGAAAAAATTTCGGCTTCGCATGTGCGAGGCCATGAACAATTCTACGATGGGCAACATGGAAGAAGCATTCGAAACATCGTCTTTAAAGGATATCGCTTCGAGTCGAAACTGTTCGAAACGGTCGAGGTCCCCATCGAGTCCGGCAAAAAAACCTTTGCTGCATTTGGGCCTGTCGGCGAGCAGAAAAGTGTTTACCCGATCGTTCCAAGCGTCGGCGAGAACTTTGTAATCTTTACTTTCTTCGGCCAATGCGTCGAGGCCCAAGTCGTCGATCTCTTCCTCTTCGAATAATGCAAACTCGAGCTCTGCGTCTTCCACTTGGTCCACAGGGGGCGGTAAGAACGCTTCACGCGGGTCTGCACTGTTTAACCGATCGCGGAGGTCGGTCCACAGTTGGGCCAGCATGGAATCTCCTTGCAGCCACTCCACTGTTTCATCCGAAGAGACCATCCATTCGCGGACCACTGGTAACAGCGTTAAAAATTCCAGTTCGTATTCAGAAACTTTACGTTTGGCCAGCTCGAAACAAATCAAGCAAGCCCCAGTTTGGGCCAGAAGTTCGGGCCGTTGCCGAAGCAAATCTAAATACCGGAGCAAACGCTCATTTGCGCAAGGCAAACCAAAGCACAGGATTATTATTTCCTTGGAAGGCAACCGATCTGCAGCCAGGACCCAGGCCGACTCTGGGGTCATGTGTGGTATTTTTGAACTTAGGTTCTCTGGCGGCATGCCCAATCCTTAAGGGTTTCTGGCCAAAATGCGTGCCGCCTACTCGCTTTCAAGCACTTCTAAGGCACGTTCCACTTCCATGTAATCACTCATCCCCACCTCGATAAAGCCATCGGCATCCAAGCTGCGGCCCAACTGCGCTCTCAAATCTTTGATGTTGGCCATGCCGTCCAGTGCCGTGCCCACAGACTTGATCATCATGGGGTCTAGGCCCACACGCGCCACGATCACATCGCTGGGAACTTCAGGTGTGGCCGAAAGAACTTTAAAGGTGTCATCTGCAAACACGCCCATTTTTGCACAGGCCGAAACGCGCTTGGGAATCTGCTCAAAAATATCATCTGTGAACGTCGCGCCCACATCGACGGTGCCATTTGCCACGGCTTCACAGACTGCCAAGTGACCATCTAGGAAGACTTCTTCGCCAAAAAAACCATTGGGGTTGATGCCCGCATCCATGAGCAAGACCCGAGGAAAGACATAGCCAGAAGAGGACAGCTGGGAAACCCAGCCCACACGGGTTCCCTTAAGATCTGCGGGCGACTTGAGTTTTGAATCCTTTTTGGTGAACAACACCGATTTGTAACTGGCGTGTCCCGCACGGGTGGCTTTCCGGATGGGAATTACCTGCGCCTGCCGACGGGCCTTCACATATGCCAAAGGCGGCATCCAGGCCAAATCCAACATTCCAGCCACCAAAGCGTCCACCAAGGAGGAGTAAGACGCGTAAACCTGAATGCTCACGGGCTCGCCCAAGCTTTCGGACATGAGTTGCTCTAAACGGGTCCCGTCTTTTTTCGCGATTTCAAAAGAGATGGTGGCTGTGATGCCCAGCGTGAGTGGGGTTTGCATCACCGGTTTTTTCAAGGGGGCCTTGCTCGCACTTTCGTGTCCGCCACAACCTGTGGCCAAAACCAGTGCTGCCGAAAGAGCCCAAACTGAACGCAACATCCAAACCTCCTGTACAAGAAACCTAAGAGACCACTTTTTGTGCCAAAAATCAAAGGGTTAAGCTAATCACGCCGCTTTTCTTTCAATCGCGTCCAAAAAGCCTTGGCCAATTGACGAACGTCAGAACTGATGTGTTTATTCTCGGAAAGCAAACGGACTTGGTGATCACTGATAAACGGGAGGTAGGTACGGGCCACCCTGGCTTGTGTTTTGGGGTTTTGCAGCAAGGCCAAACGGGGGGTTTCCTTGCGGAAAAAGCGCCGACGCTTGGCCAATTCGGCCAACACCAAACGGTTGATGGTGGGAATGCGCAAATAGCGTGTGATGTCTTCTTTTTTATACAAATGGGGCAGGGTTTCCAGTGCGACTTTGTCATTGCTGTGACTCACGAAGAAGGACAAAAAGTGTCCCTCTCGAGCAATCTTCCGCTGAATGGGCAAGGGGATCTCGCGCATGTTTTCCGGTTCGCGAGTAGGGCGCGACCCCTTGGCCGTAAAAGCCGATAACAAAGTCTGATATCCACCGGTCTGAGGAACCGGGTATTTTAACTGGGACGCCCGTTGGTGCAAGCGGTTGTCCAAAGACAGCAAGGGTTCGAAAACCATGTCTTCATGAAAGCAAGGCACCTGAAAAAACAGCTGTAAAAGTTCAAAAGCCGCCACCAACGAAGACAGATCTTGAACACTTTGAATGTTGGCCCGCACACAGAAGAAAAATACTTTGAGGTATTCAGGTGGTGCTTCATCTTTGACGCGAACAAACAACTTTTTCTTCAATTCTAAAGGCGTGTGTGGGTAGGCGATGGCGTGCCATATTTCACTTCGCTCCAAGTGATCGATGGCCCACTGAGAAACCTCGGACTCCGGATGTAAGGTCAAACAGCGCAACAAAGTGCGACGATACTTGGGGTCGGCCCCCACCTCCACCATCATTTGTACCCTGGAAATAATATTGGTGTCGTCTGAACTCATATTGAACAACGACGACAGCAGGCCAAACCCTTGGGCTTGCGGGACCGTTTCCATATCGGCCAAAAGAGACACGATACGCAAGGGGCTTTCAGCCGGGTAAAGCTCGAGTAAGAGCAAATCGGGTGCTTGCCGCCACAACCCCTCGATCAAACGCTCGAGGGTTTCAGCCTGTGTTGCATCGGGCTTGGCCAAAACCGAAAACAGAAGATCGCGGTGCTCCAACAGCAGTTTTTCAAAGGCTTCTACATTCTCCAGAACATCTGCGGTCATGAGTTTTTGGGCAAGACGTTCCAACACATCTGGGGTGGTGGAGGTTGGCGATTGAAATGGGTTACTGGCGGCGCCCGACATGGAATCCCCTGGGCGCGTCATGGGCGTATGATTGGACGCCATCTCCATTAACTCGGTGCAAATATAATCCAATGACAAGGTAACGCGAGACCACAAGGTGCTCACATAAGCGGCGTATTCCGCGCCCGGTAAAGACTCCGCGGCGATGCCATAAATAAGACGCGATAATTTTTCCACCGACCACGAAATGCGTTGTGATGGCTTTCTTAAACGGGCCATCTCGTGAGGCTGTGCTTCAATTTCGCCTTGATCTAAATCATTCAACACATTTTCCATGGGACGATCCAACCCCAACAATGCATCTCGGCTCCACTTATAAGGCTCTTCTTCGGCGATATCAGAGACCCAAGCGGTAATGGCATTGATAAGGTTTTCCAATGCGCCTTGCAGTTCTTGAACATGGGTCTCAAACAAGACGTAACCTGTGGGGGCCTTGCCTTTTTCCGTAATGGCGTCCCGCAAAGCTTTCACCACCTCTAAGGCATTGTCGGGGCGCATGCTGGGATTGATGGACAAACAGCGCCCAATAAATGCTGAGAGCTGGGCATCGGTGACCGCACCCAATTCCAATAAAGATGGCGGCTCTTCGTTCAACTTGCTGCTCGCCACCTCTTTGTTAGAGCCCTCGAACGGATACCTGTTTGCCAGCATGCGAAACAGTAACACGCCAATGGCATACAAATCTGTTTGGGGTGACAAAGGTTCGCCAACCAACTGCTCTGGCGCCATATAGGGTAAAGTGCCCACCACCAAGTCTGCCCCAGTGAGTGCCCAATCTTCCTGTGAGAACCCGTCTTGCTCCGCGGTGGCCATCCCTAATTCTTCCGGTGTTAAAACCGCAGTGATGTCTTCTGACGCTTCCCCTTCAATGGGCAGAGGTGTGACTTCCAGTTCCGCGTCCAAATAAGACTCGGAAACCATATCAAAGATGTCTCTGACCTCAGGTAAAGAGGCCAAACGGGTTTCAGAATACTCAAGAAACTTTGCAATCCCGAAATCCAATACTTTGACGATTTGGGTGCCATCGCGGAGTCGTTCCAAAAACACATTGGACGGTTTGATGTCTCGGTGAACAATTCCAATTTCATGCAACTCGGCAATGGCTTCGCAAAGGGGTGAAATAACGGAACCCGCTTTTTTGAGATCGTAAGGCTCTTGCGTCTGCATGGAATGGCTGAGTGATTCGCCCTGTAAATATTCAGTGACCAAGTAGGGGACCTGGCTGTGCGCGCGATCGTCCACACCGAAATCCATGACCAAAATTGCATTGGGGTGCTTGAGCTGTCCCAAGACCTGTGCTTCCCGGTGGAATCGTGCCAAAGCCACCCGCAAGGCTTCTTTTTGCGGTTGCATAATTTTGACGGCAACCGTGGAGCCGATTTGCAAATGGGTGGCTCGAAACACCTGACCCATGGCCCCCGCAGCAATGCGTTGCTCCAACAAATACCGATCGCCCAGCACCCTGGGACCATCGAATGGTTGCTGCAGGCTGGCCTGATCATAGCTACAGGCATCGTAGTCATCGTCAAAGCAGGCCCCGCATTGGGTGCAAATTTTCATGTCATTTCCTAAAAAAGCCCTATTTTAAAACATCTTACAGGGCTGTCTCCCTTGCGTGCAATTAGTAGAAGGGTTTTTTTGGGTTCGTAGTTTTAATAAGTTAAATTAAGGGGTTGAAACTGGTGTAGGAGAAACGCTTCGTTGGCCAAGGATCCAGAACTTAAAGATGCGGGTGAAACCCTCGCTCACCAATTGCGGCAAGGCGGCCTGCGAGAAGCGAGTCGTTATGTCATGCAAGCGGTACGCGAAGCGAATATTTCGGCCATGCGAGAAGCAGCACTTCGAAGGCTGGTAGATTTCCCAAAAAAAAATGATGGCGCGGCCTTTAGGCCTCCGGCTTCAAGCAAAGCGGCCCAAGATTATCTAAAAGATGTCGCATCGGAACGGCTCAGTACCTTGGTTGAAGCGCAACAAGACCATGCTGCCCCCGCTCCCATGGATTTCACCGATCCCAATGACACCATTCCCCCCGGCATCAGTACGGAGGCAGTGCTCATTTCCAATGAGTCAGAACCCCTGATTGAACACATTTCTCAACCACCGATGCCCGCTCCCATTCCGATCAATTTTTTGGATGCTGCCGCCCCCGCCAATGAAAACGAGTTCGTCACCCAAGAAGGTGAACCCGAATTGGAGCACGATAGCTCGGATGCGCAATCGCTTCCTCCAGAACTAACTCAAGAAGATGAGCCGCTTGTCAGTGCCACGATTCCAAATCCGCGGTCTGAAGACGACGAATTCATCGAAGAAGAACACCCGCACACCCTCCCCTTTTTCGACGGGGTGGATCGCGTCTTCTTTGGCAGCGATGAATCCATCGCGTACTTTGTTCAGCGCCTTTACCTCCGTAACCTCATGCCCTTTGATTGCGCCAGCCCCCCTGAACAAGGCAAAGAGCTTTCCATCACTCTGATCAATCAAAACAACATGTCCAACATGGTGGATGTGATCGTCGAGCTTACTGAAGCAGGCAAAGGGGTGTTTGTATTTGAAAGTCTCAAAGAAGTGGAAACTGAAGCCCGCACGCTCTGCAGCGATATGGCGTGGTCCCGTACTCAGGTCGCACTGGCCAGAGCACCTCGAGAGATCCGCCCGCCAGAGCTCCGTTCCAAAGAAACCCTCTACTTTTGGCATGTGGATGACTTTAAAAAAATACAAGACGAACTGGCCAGCATGTCCGCGCTCATGCTCACCAGCCAACAAGACTTGCCCATGGCTTTTGAAACCGAAGCCATTTTTCAAATTAGTGGTACTCAATTTAATCCGATTCCTGCACACATTCAACCCATGGGTCGAGGTCAGCTGGTGGCCAACTTCCCCGACCAAGCGGCGTTGGACGCGGCACTAGAAGAAATTAATGAAGCCATCAGCCGGGAAACAATTGTAGAAGACAAAAAAACCGCGGGTCTCTCTTTGGCCGGGACCTTGTGTATCCCCAATTCCGCCGCTGAGCTTTTGGACCAGAATTTTGAAAATCAGCCCACCATTGGAGACCTCAATCAACCCAGTGCCATTATTTTATTGCGGGTCCTCACCGGTGCGGAAGGCATTTGTGAGGTGATCCTTAAGTTGCGTGACGGTCAAACCCGCAACTTTTTTGTACAAGAAGGCATCACCCTCTTCTCCAGGTTCGACGTGGGCCAACTCGCCCAATACTTGAGTGAACCGGGCACCGTTTACGCCATCATCGAGCGACCTAAAATCCCCCCGGCCTTAAGCAAAATTCACATCGTGAAACTGCTGTCAGCGGCCACCCGCCTCCTCTTATCTCATTACGAGGAAGAGGATTTAAACGAGGCCATGACCAGCCGCTTTGACCTCGCCCCCAAACTTACATCACTGGGGGAAAAAAGGGTCCACGTGCTGGGCTTGCCCAAGCTTCTCGAACGACACGTGACATTTAAGTACAATGGCCAAGAAGTGGGCCGAAACCTGCTTTTGGTGGAGGGCGATCGCAAAAGCGGTCTGGAAGCCATGGCTTTACTCGAAATGCATAACTTTTTGGATTGGGAAGCACCAACCCTCAGTCTTAAAGACCGGGTCGAAACCCTGGTGGATCATTTCGAACGCATTGAAGAGGCCAATCCATTTGAAACCTTAGAACTGCACTGGTTTTGTTCGCCCATCGAAATCATTGAAAGTTACCATGAACACCGTCAACTCTTTGGGCCTCAAGGGAAGCGGCGCAACGAAGCCCCCGAATGGGCAGATAAAATTTGGGAAAAGGTTGAAAGCGCGTTTCGGTTTATTGATGATAAGAAAAGCCGTGATTTGTACCGCAAAGAACACCACGACAAAAAATCGAGAAAGGACATGGCGACCCACCTCATTAAACAAGCCCGCATGGACATGTTTCGTGACGAAGACTTTGCAGCCCAACGCAAACTGGATGCAGCCATGGATATCTATCCAAACTCTGCCGCCCAAGCTCTTCTGGATCAATTATCTGGAAAATCCGAGCGAGGGTAAACACGCATGATGGCCCGTCCCTCATTTCTACACATTCAATCACGTGACCCTGAAGCCCCCCTCGTGTTGTTGTGCGAGCATGCCAGCAACGTGGTTCCGCCTCCTTTGCAGACCTCAGCCCAAGACCATCCATGGCTACAAACGCACTGGGCTTGGGACATTGGCGTGGCCACGGTGATCAAAACCGTTGCTGAGCAATTGGGGTGCAGCGCGGTGATGGCCAACTTCTCTCGCTTGGTCTGTGATCCAAACCGTCCGGTCAGCGATGATACCTTTATTCGATACGAATTGGAGGGCCACGCATTGTCCTTCAATCAACATATAAATAGTGACGAAGTTCAAAGAAGGGTCGAAACTTACTATGAGCCCTACCACCAAGCTGTTGAGCGAATGATTCAAACACGACTGAAAATGAATGCTAACTTTTTAGTCTTCTCCATTCATTCCTTCACCCCGAACTACCTCGGCCAGCAAAGGGAAGTAGAAGTGGGCGTACTATACGACGATTACGAAAAAGAGGCCCATCAAATGCGCGACGGCTTCAAGGCCCACGGATTTGATGTACGTCTGAATGAGCCTTGGTCAGGGGTGGATGGTATGATGTTTTCCCCTCATAAGCATGGCACCCAGCACAACCTCGTCAACCTCGAACTCGAAGTGCGACAAGACTTGATTGGTAATGATAACCAAGCCCATGGGTTTGGATTGATTTTGGCAAAAATATTGAAAGACTTATGTCGGTGGCGTTTTGCGAACCAGAGCTAAAGCAGCTTTTCCACACGCACCCCTTTTTCAGGCAACAGATTATTTTCGTGCACGATATTGCTGGGGATTTTAACCACACCCTGCTCACCATCACTGCTGGTGACCACCGCGTGGGCAGCCCGCAATCCCCCCAAATACCACCGCCCGTCGGCCACATAAATCATATCCCCCACATCGGCACTCATCACTGCAAGATCATCAGGGTGCAATGACAGCCCGTTGTCAGGCTGGGGCGGTACCACTTGAACCTGAAGTTTGACAACGCGACCCACTTTTTTGTTCACAGGCACGGCCCCTTTGAAGTCCTGCTCGGCTTGCTTCAAAGAGCTCAATGTTAATCCTTTAATTTCTTCGTCCGACTTTTTGGGCGACGTGATCAGGGTTACCACCACGCCGATGACACCGGAGACCACCAAACCATAAAGTGCCCTCATGTACTTAAAACCGCCCTCGTCGGAAACCCCATGAGCAAAAGGCGTGATGACATCGGGAACAAAAATGGAGAAACCCACCGCAAAACCACCGCCCAGCAACGTCCAAAATGCAGCGTTGGCGGTCATGCGCTTCCAAACAAAGCCCATGATTACACATACCGCCATGGGAGGTGTGATGGTGGCAACAAATGTCGCATGGGCCAAATAAATTGATTTGAACGACATGTACAATGGTACCAATGACAGCCCCACACCCGCGGCCACCACAGAAATCCAGCGCGCCAATTTCAAATATTCTTCATCGGAGCGCCCCGGCCAGGCGAAGGGCTTGAGAATATCGTTCACCACCACAGCCGATGTCGCATTGATAAGGGTGTCAGTTGATGACATCAAAGCGGCCAAAAGAGCCGCCATCACCAAGCCGAACAAACCCGGCTGCACCAGAATTTTGGTGACGACCACGAACACATCTTTGGGGTTTGGGTTGGCGTAAGCTTCGGGAATCATCCCCAGGTTGTGCATGGCCGCCCCGAGCCAACCGGCATTGCCCACAGCCAAAACGGCCAAGGGAAACAAAACCACCAAAGAGGCCACGATGGCTTTCCGTCCCTCATGAACGCTCTTTAAAGCCAAGAAACGCATCAAGATGCCTTGGTTGAAAAAATAAACCGCAATGGAGCCGGCAATCGCGTCCTGCCAGAACACGCCCACAAAATGAAACTTACTGGGTTGGTTGAAGTCTGCGAGCATGAATCGATGGCTTTGGGGCAGTCCATTCCAAAAGTTTTCAATACCCGCCAGCAGTGAACCACCGCCAAGGTAATCAAAGCCCAATATGAAGATGGCCAGACCCGCTGCCAGCAACACCACCCCCTGCAAAAGGTCGGTCATGATCACTGCGGTTTGACCGCCAGAAAAAACATAGATGGCGGTGCCAACCGAAACCAATGCGGCGGCCACAAAGGTATCCAGACCCAACAAGGTGTTGAGCGCCACACCCAGGGTATAAAAATTAATCCCGATATAGCCCACCAAATAAAGTGAGATAAATATCAAGGCCATCAAGCGGGTTTTGCGATCAAAGCGGCGCTCAAAATACTCGGGTACCGATACGATGCGGGCGTAATACATGATGGGCAGCCAGCCAAACATCCAAAGCGGCATGAAAAACCAATCATTCAGATAACTCATGCTTGAGGACAAACCGTAGGTAAAGCCTGCCGCCGAATACTTGATGAACGAGTAAGAACCCACAATGGAAGCGATCATGGAAAAGGCGATGATCCACCAAGCAAACTTACGGCCCGAAAAGAAATAATCGGTGGTGCTTTTGGTATGCCGGGCAAAATACAGCCCGAAACCGTAAATGGCGATGACGTATGCGATGATCAACACCACATCTAGATTGGTCAGCTGAATACCGCCCATTTATGGCGCTCCCGTTCCATAAGGCAAAACCAGCTGGAAATAACCATGCACCACCGCAAAAAGAATGAGGCTGGCGGTGGTCGCATAAAACATGCGACGATCTTGGGACGCCTTTAAATCGATCATTTCCGCCCGTATGCAAAGGTAAGAACCAATGGCGTAAAAAAGTCCCCCAACGAGGTATAAATAGATATAAGACCAAGTATGCATGAGGCCAAGACTTAGCACTGGGTGCTACAAAGCGCAAACCATGCGAGGAGGTTCCCCATGAAACACGTCCTGTTGCCCTTTGGCTTATTGCTTTTCTGTACGCTCATGGCCTGTGCCAAACAAATTCCCGCCAACCAATACCAAACTGACTTTCCACACAACAAAGAAGCCTGGGCCACGTGGCGTGCTTCGGCCGCCAACATCAGCCAAGAAGCCTTTCGCCAAGCCGACCAGGGGTGGGACGCCACCACCAAACCCCCCCAATTATGGGGCTGACTATCAGCGCAAAGAGGGGCAAGCGTTGTGGCACATGAATTGTGCCGTTTGTCACGGACCTCAAGGGCGCACAAACCCCCAAAAATTCACCCCTGCGCCCAGGAAGTTCGGTGGCATGGGATTAAAGATGGGCTTTTTCTTCGGCGGCGATAAGATGCGGGCCGGAATTTTTCAGAAAATAAAAACTGGGCAATCCGCGAAATCTAAAGTCCCATCTCAAATGGCTGGATTTGGTGATCTACTTCACAATGAACAAATTTGGGCGCTTGTGCTGCATTTGGAAAATTTGTAAACTCCATGCTAATTTTAGAGATAATCATGCATGATGGGAACATTTTAATTTTCGGGGGCAAATGATGGCCAGGTGGCGCCTGTATCTTGGACGATCTCTCATCGAAGAATATAATTTCGATAAAGACCTCATTCGCATTGGCAGACAGACAGATGCGGACATCGTCTTAGACCATCAATCTGTGTCTCGAAAACACGCACTCCTGCAACGGGCCGGGGGCATTTGGACCGTCAAAATCGAAGACGGAAAAAACGGCCTCTTTGTCAATGGCCAATTCACCACCGAACGTCCATTGAAAAACGGTGATCGTATTGAAATCGGTCGCCACGTGATCCTCTTCATTCAAACGCCCAACGCCATCTCTCTCGAAGAAGACACCCCTATTGGCGTGAGCCCGCTTTCCGAAGCGGCTTCCGACGCCATCGACCAAGCGTGGGGCGCCCGGCCCAAGTCACTCGACCAAAAAACAGTGAGCATGAGCTTGGACGAACTCAAGCGGCTTCATCAACGCAACCAAACCCTGATGGAGGCACACGTTTCCTGGTTTACAGACCAAGAGAAACAAATTCTCCCACTGCAAAAGCAGGAGGCGTTCATTGGCAAAGGGGATGATTGTGACATCAAAATTTCGGGTGGCCTGCCGGGGGTCAAACGATTCGCCTGCATCTATCGCAAAGGCGAGCAATATTACTTAGAGCCTCTTTCGCGGTTCATTCCCATCAAAGTAAAGGGCCAACTCCTCAAAGAGCCGGCCCGCCTTTTCGACGGTGATAAGTTTCAGATTTTCAACCAAGTTCTGCAATTCCACGAACCCATGTAGAAAACTCTTAACCTGTTGTATTTAAACACTTTTGCCTCTTTTCCACCCCCCACGGCCTTGATTTTAGGCACAGGGTGATTAAGGTATGGGCTCCCAAAGGGCCAAACCATGAATGGAAATACAAAAGACAACGATCCCGTTGTGATACACCTGTCAGAAGAGGCAAAAAAAATGCAAGAAGAGCAAGGCCAAGCCAGCGAGACTGAAACCAATTCCCCAAACGCTTCGCAAGATTTGGGCGACGCCATCCTCAATGATGATGATGGTTTTGGGGCTTTCGCACCAATAGATTCAGAAGAACCCAGTCCCCAAGAGGACGGTGCCGTGGAACTGAGTCCCGAAGACCTTCAACCTCTTGAAGAAGAGCCTTCTGCCCTGCAACAAAAGATCAACCAATTGGAAGAGTACGCCCGCAGGCAAACAGCCGACTTCCAAAATTACCGCAAGCAAGTGCAAAAAGAGACCAGCCAAGCCGTAGAACAGGCCGAAGATAAAGTGTTCTCCGAATGGCTCGAAGTCATGGATAACTTTGAGCGAGCGCTCACCAATATCAATGAAGAAGACTCCCCCTGGATCTCCGGGATGCAAGCCATCTTCAAGCACATGCTCTACACCTTGGAGCGACACGACATCACCCCCATCGAAGCCAAAGACCAACCTTTCGATCCCAACTGGCACGAAGCCATCTCCATGATTCAAGATCCGGAGAAAGAAAACGACATCATTTCCCAAGTGGTGCAAACCGGATACGTTCGCAAGGGTCGATTGCTTCGCGCGGCGCGGGTGGTCGTGGTTAAAAACGAAGACTAACGCCTCAACATGAGTGTCAAATACAAAGACTACTACAAAACGCTTAACGTCGACCGCAAGGCTGACGCAGACACCATTCAAAAAGCTTTTCGTAAACTTGCGCGCAAATACCATCCGGACGTCAACAAAGATCCTGGCGCAGAAGATAAATTTAAAGAGCTCAACGAAGCTTACGAGGTCTTAAAAGACCCGGTCAAACGTGACAAATACGATAACCTCGGCGCCAACTGGCAGTCAGGTGACCCCTTTTCGGGCTTTCGCGGCGGCGGCGGTGGCAACCCCTTTTCGGGCTTCAGCGGAGCCGGTCCTGCGGGTGGATTCGGCGGGGGGGATTTTTCCGACTTTTTCGAAACGCTCTTCGGCGGCGCTGGCTTTGGTGGACAAAGCGATGGCTTTAACCCTTTTGGAAATCAAAACCGCCCCCCGCCGCAAAAAGGTGAAGATCTCGAAGTTGAAATTACCATCAACTTGGCCGACGCGTACCATGGCGCCACCCGTAACTTGAATCTTGCGTCCGGAAGCGGGCAAAAGAAAAGGTAACAAATTAAAATTCCCCCCGGCGCCACCGAAGGCATGAAAATCCGGTTAAGTGGCCAAGGTAAAGTGGGCGTGAATGGGGTGCCCAACGGCGATCTTTTCTTAAAAGTCAAACTTGAAAAACACCCACTCTTCAAAGTGGATGGTAAAAACATTAACACCACTGTCGATGTCGCCCCTTGGGAAGCGGCTCTGGGCGCGAAAATCGAGGTGCCCACCCTAGACGGTATGGTGACCATGACCGTTCCCGCTGGCGCGCAAGGCGGACAAAAAATGAGATTAAAAGGAAAAGGCTTTCCCCATAAAAACACACGGGGAGATCTTTACGTGCATTTGAACCTGGTGGTCCCCAGCCAGCTGAGCGATGCAGAGCGAAAGCTTTTCGAAAAGCTCGCCAAAACGTCTCACTTCAACCCAAGAAACGAATCTCGCTCAGAATAAAGCGGCCGGCCCTGCCCCAAATTAGAATCGGTATTGGGCGACCATTTCTACAATCCGCTCGTATTCGAAGTTGTCCCCTTCTTCATAAGGAGCGGTGAGCTTGTCAGAGTAGACCACCGAGGCCACGCCGATGTTACGCCAAAAGAACCAATGCAGCGCCGCGCGCCATTGGGTTTGGCCCTGGAGGTTCTTTCGAATGTCCGTCTCCAGCTGCTCGGGTGGGTTCTGCATTTCAGTGGGCAGATACTGGCCAAAGTCGGCCGCCAACAACAAATGCTTGGGCCAAATCAGAAAACCCGCTTGGAGGTTATAAGCCATTTGTGTGGACTCAAACTCCAACTCTTGTTTGCCGTAAAATTCGCCCATCAAAATTAAACGATTCCAGCGAAACGAAGAGGCCGCGTTCAAAGCGGGGTAGCGTTCTTGCGCACGCTGATCGTATTTGACCCCCACCTGCAAACCCAATGCGGTTGGGGCTGGTGTGTAGAGGAAGGGTGAATCCCAACGAGAAACATATCCAATAATGTTGATGCCCACCTGGGCGCCGACGGAGTAAGTGTAATTAGTATTGTCATAGGTGAAATAACGCCCACCCACGTTGCCGGCAAAGCGGCCGCTGCCACCGCCAAAAAACACACGATAACGCATGAGACCCGGATTCAAAAATGGCATGGGCCCACCCAGCTCCATGGCGGCACCATTGCCCTGCTCAAAGGCGCTGTACACATAGTAAGGGGGATCTAATAAAAGTTGTTTTGCGGTGGACAACACCAGCGCATTGGAGAGGCCGCCACCGCCACTGTTGATGTTAATGTAGTGTCCGCCACCCACAGGCAACTGGAACATGGCCCAGGTTAAACGCGGCGTCTTCTCCATTCGTGTGGACAAAAGGAAAAACGAATCTTGAATCTGAGGAATCGGCCCTAAAGCCCGAAGCTGTAAACGGGAAAACCGGGTGTCCCAGTTGTTTTCTGCCACCGCATCCACCGGCGCGCCAGAATTATCGATCTCGCCCCGTTGAATGTATTCCTGAGAAATATTCCCCACCACCGAAAAACGAAAATCAGGGCTTCCTTGGCAAATGGTCACATCGGGATCGAAGCGGCACCCGTAATCTGCGCAATCCACCATTCCATCGCCGTCGTTATCAAAACCATCACTGCACAACACATCGTTGCGCTCCCCGTCCTTATCTTTGCCGGAACCAATGAGGTCTTCGATGCCCATGCCCGGTTTGAGATCGGGCAATACCTGCGATACCGTTTTGGTGGTTTCAGGTTTGATTTGCTCCACCTTGGCTTTGCGCATGTCCCAAGAGCCGTAACAAGTGGTGATGCCCGGCGCCTTGCAGTCCATATCTTCACAATCTTTTACGCCATCCCCATCGTTGTCTACCCAGTCACCACAGGTGGCGTCGCTGTTTTCTTCGCCCTGGCCTGGCTGACAATGGGCTTCGGCAAAACAATCCGCATCCGAACAATCGTAAACCGTATCACCATCATTATCGATGCCGTCCTTGCAGTTGGTTTCGCGCTCCATGGCCGAAAGGGGGGTGGCCCATAAGAACACGCCGCACATCAATAATGGCAGTTTGTATTTCCATGAATTCTTATTCATCATCAGGAACTCCTGTTATTCACAAATTCGGTTGTCGGCGCAAACGGTGACCAGTGGGTTCCAGCTGCAATCCCAGTCGTTGCAGTCCGTGAAACCATCCCCATCGTTATCGATGCCATCGTCGCATTTTTGATTGGCCTCTGCGGCGGAGCCCATGGCCGTGATGCTTTCCTGGCATACTTGCGCCACGTTAATGTCCTCACTTTGAGAGCAGCTAAAATCGCCGCAGTCCACATAGCCATTGCCATCATTATCGATGCCATCGCTGCATTTCTCTGCGGTATTCTCCATGTTTTCGGCGCAATGGGCCACGGCGTCTGCATCGCCGTCTCGGTTGCAACTGTAATCATCGCAATCCGTGTATCCATTTTGATCGTTATCAATGCCGTCGGTGCACTTTTCTAAGGAAGATTCTGAAAGACCTTCGCAATAAGCGAGGACGTCGGCATCTTCACTTTGGGAGCAGCTGTAATCGGCACAGTCCACGTAGCCATCGCCATCATTGTCGCAACCATCTTGGCAGTACGCCAGTGTTTCTTCTGGCCCTTCGGCCATATTGGAGCAATCCACATCATCACTCTCTGATTCTTCAGCCGGGCAAGCCCCGATACCGGCGCAGTTGTAATCATTGCAATCGATATCTCCATCACCGTCATTGTCGATTTCGTCAGCACATAAGGCCTCGGTATTTTCAACACAAACCGTTACAAAATCACCCATGCGGCAACCGAAATCTTCACAGTCCACATAACCGTTTTGATCGTTATCAATGCCATCGCTGCACATCTCGTCTGAAAACTCTCTGGAACAACAATTTTCGGGAATCGCCTGACAATTGCGGTCGCCACAATCCATTTGCCCATCGTTGTCGTTATCGATTTGGTCGTTACAAAGCTCGTACGTGTTTTCTTCGGTAACGTAGGGGATCAAGGGCACGTCTTCGCCGCACCACCCCGAGGTGGCCACACAATCTGGGTCCGCGCAGTCCGGCAAACCATCGTGGTCATTGTCCCGCCCATCGTGACAAGCCGCATCGCCGGTCTCATACCCCATGGGGGCAGTGAGCGGTCGTTGAAACTCACAAGCACTGCTGCTCAGCAACAGCGCCACCGTGGCAAAAATGAAAGTGGTTATTTGAGGCATTTTGCTTTATCACCACCGAAACGACGCTTGAAGTCCACATAAACCACACATGATCCATCTGAAGCAGTGGTCATGCCGTCTGATTTGAGCGCCGCGAGCGCCTTTTTCATCACGCCGATATTTCTTTTTTCAATAATGGCGGCCACCGTCTGGGTTTTCAGCCACATGCGAATAATGTGATCCACTTCTTGCGCTGAAGTTCCACCCAAAATGGGCTTGACGTTCACATCACGCAACAAGGTCTTGCGGAGTTGGGCCAAATCGGCGTCTGTAATCTCAATGTTTTGCTCACACACCACTTGGCACTCTGTGTATTTGTTTTTGTGCATCCATTTTTCTGAATGGCCATCGATGGAAGAAACCAACCGGTTGTAAGCATAGGCACGGTTGGATCGCTCATCGATGGAGTGCAACGAAGTCAATACAAATTCAGGAACCCCATGGGCCCACATCCCCGCCCGATTTTCAATGGCGTCTTTCTGGGCCGCAACCAGTCTTGGGTGTCCAGGATCCGTGGTCACGCTCATCACATGCGCCAAGCCTTTACGGATTTGATCTTCCGCCAAATCCAAACAATCGAACAAGACACGACCATAAGTGTCTTTTTCCATTTCAGAAGAGCAATTCCACACCCCACGACGCGCATTGAGGGTGGCCATTTTTGCGATGGCATACAATTCTTTCGCGTGCCATGTGCCCCACTGATGCACCGGCCCGTAACTCTCAAGGGTATTGAACCCCGCCAAGCGTGCTTTGGTTCCCTTTAAAGGCCCTTCCAGTACCCGAAAGGAGTCTCCGTCGTTAAAAAACACTGGCGTGGGAACACCATTGAGAAACACCTGAGAAGCGGGTTCTTTCGCAGCGGCGCTGCCGGCATTCATGAGGAAAAACGTCAGGCAAACGAGAAGGGCTTTGGGCATCATAGGGCCATCCAAAATGAAGAGATAAAGGTTTCAGTTCCGACAGGTTATTGAACGCGACAGAAGTTAACAAGGAGTCCCGCTTCGCAATAATTTCCGCCCGAAACCGGGCAACAATCTGTACAGGCCCCAGGGGTATCGCAAAGTTCTTCACAAACTCCGCTTGCGAAACCGCAAATCAAGCCTTCGGCACAAGTGGCGCCGCTGCCACTGCCACCGCCCAACAAACTGCCACACGCTTCGCCCCAGTTGGCAGTGCCGCCAGTACCAGAGCTCCCGCCGGTGGTCTCCTCACATTGACCGGTGACCGTGTTGCACACTTGGCCGGTGGGACAATCTGCGTTGGAGGTGCAGTTGGTGCTGGCTTCACACGCACCCGTATTGGGATTGCAGACTTGGCCAGCGGGGCAAGTGACGCCACCGTTCAAACAAGTTGGCGCTTCCACACACATCATGGTGTCATCGCAGATTTCGCCTTCAGCACAATCTGATTCTTGCGTCTCAGGGGTGCACTCTCCCAAGGGGATACATTGTCCCTGACTGTTGCAGCCGCACCCGCCCTCACAACCAGGTCGGCCGGTGCAGTCGGCGTTGCTTTCACAGGGTTCGGGGGACTGTTCGATGCATTGGTTGGTGAAACCATTGCAAATGTAGGCTTCGCAGTTTTCGCCTGGGCCCCGACCGCAATCGGCGCTGTTTTGGCACTGGGTGGGTGGGTCTTGGCAAATGCCATCTTGGCAAACGAGCCCTTCTGCACAGTCGCATTTGGACGTGCAGTCGGCGTTGGCCACTTGGCAGCTGCCGTTAACGCAATACTGGCCCGTGGGACAAGTGGCGGAATCGCGGCAACCTGCTTCACAAAAGCCGGTATCAGTGCAGTAAGAATCAGCCGCGCAATCGGTGTCTTCAAGGCATTTGAGCTTACAAACGCTGATACACTCGTAAAGGTCCGGATCGGGACAGTCGCTTACAGTGGCACATGGAATATCGCCGCGATTGTCCGATATCTCATCTGAGGGGATGGGCGTGCCTTGGTCACAGGCTAAAAGTGCCATTAGAAGTGCGCTTAAGGTCATTAATTTCAAAGAGTTAGACTTTTTCTGGAGCATCAATACCGCCTTAAATATCCTAAATTTGACTTCTCACTGGGCTGTCCCCTCTAAATATGCCCCAAATGAGGAGTTTGGATGTAAGAAAATGAGGGGCCGCTGTCAAAGTGGTAAAGCGGGTTTAAATATCGGTAATTAGGCGGATAAAAAGGCCCCCTTGCCCCATGATGCGTGGATCGGCATAGTGATAAAAGCAGATCCGGTGAGATCTGGCCCAACAAAACCGCCTCGGGCGGGTGGAGGCAAGCGTGGCAAACTTGGTGGAACAAAAGAAAAAAGTAGAGCGCAACAAACGGCTTTTATTTATGGGCGTGGGCGGCGCAGGTGTGGCCCTCACAGTGACCGGAAGTGCTTTTTTGGGCCTGGTAGGCGTGGGCGTTGGTGCCTATTTGGGTTACGACTGGTTTAAATACCGCGTTAAAAACGGCATGCGGTTTTGAGCAATCCTTTTGATTTAGATAACCCCATTTTTTGGGCCACCTGCGCGCCAAGCACTGAAAAAGCGCTCAAATTTGAACTGGAAAAACTGGGCGCTCAAATTCTCGATCGCCGGCGCGGTGCATTGAAGTTCACGGGCCCTTTATCGTTGGTGGCCCGCGCCAATGTCTTTTCTCGCATTGCACAAAAGATTCTGTGGCAACTCAAAACCTTTGAAGCGGAATCCACCGAAGCGTTGCAAGAGCAACTCATCACATTTCCCTTTGAAAAAATATTGGATGTGAAAACCACTTTTGCGTGTGCCAGCCATTTATACCAGGCCCCACTCAACCATTCCCACTACGCCGCCTTACTCATCAAAGATTGTATCGCTGACAGATTTACCAACCTGGGAAAGAACCGACCCGATGTTGACGCCAAAACACCGGCCTGTCGCTTCATTCTTTCTTGGTTTGGGAAAGAAGCGATTTTATCCCTAGACACCACCGGCAAACCGCTTTTTAAAAGAGGGTATCGTGCGCCCGGTGCCAAAGCCCCGCTTCACGAAAACTTAGGCGCTGCCCTCCTATCGATTGCTCATGCCGACGTCAGGCGTCCTTTTTGGGACCCCTGTTGTGGAACCGGCACTCTGGGCATCGAGCAGGCCATGCGGTGTTTGGACATCGCGCCAAGTAAAAGCCGGCGTTTTGCTTTCGAACGCTGGAGCAAAGCCCCACGGGTGCTGGCCCGTCTGGTCAAAGAAGCGCGCGAGGAGGCCCTCGATAAAGAACGTAAATCGTTGAAGTCGCCCATCATCATTTCTGATTGGAACGATAACGCAGTGATGATCGCAAAAGAAAGTGTACACAATGCAGGGCTCGAACAGTTTATTGAAGTACGCACCATGGATGCGCGAGACGTGCAATTCACCGGCACCAACTTTCAACTGGTCTCCAACCTCCCTTACGGCGAGCGGCTGGGTGATGTGAAAACCAAAGGCAAACTACAGCTCGATGGACTCTACCGACAACTGGGTGAAAAATGGTCGGCGCTTCCCAAGCCCATGCGCGTGATCATCCTCAGTGGCTTGGCGGGTGCAGGGAAAACCATGAACCTGGGTAACAATAAACGCTGGGACATGCAAAATGGTGGGCTCAACGTACGGTTGTATCGCTGGGATTTATCTTAAACCTTCACGGGCGGCGTCGAAAAACCAAAAACACCATGCCCGCCAACAAAAAACTCAAACTCCCCCAAATGGGGTCGACGGGGTTGGGATGACCGCGCCAGCCGCCTTCTTCTTTGATCCAAGACACCGGTGCCGGCGTGTTCAACTCGGGAGGTGTCTCTTGTACACCAGGCACCCAAAGCTCCCCGTTGGGGTTTCGCTCAACCCGTGATGCATCTTCATAAGATGCCGGATGCGGATACGTTCCTGCGCGTGCATTTGAAATGGGCTCAAAGAAAATTCGCTCACCACTAGGAGATGTGCAAAGCGTTTTTTTGGGGCCCTGAAACAGTTGCGCATCCAAAGTGAAAAGATGTGTTCCGCCAATAAATCGAAACCCTTCTAAAAGGCTTGTTTTGTTCAGGGCAAAAAAATCGGACTCGTACGACTTGCCGTAACGGCCTGTTAAATTCAGATGGCCCGCGGCCATCAATCCGCTTTCCAAATGCTCGTACAGATGGGTGGCGTTCACCCCGAGCATCATGGCCGTATTGCCGGTTAAAGCCAGAGCAGCTGCTGGAACAGGACTGGGAGGCCCCGGATAATCGCCCACAAAAACCAAACGCGCCCCTTCTGGAATTTTAGCCTCCTGCAGACAAGCCCGGGCCTCTTCCATCATGCGTCCCGCATGTTTTTGGGTTCCGTAGGCTTCGGCCATGAAATTAAAATGGCGCCCTTGGACACACATGATCAAAGAGGCCACTGCCACCAGACACAAAAAGGCTTGGGTGAAATTTTTTGGCACCGCGTCGCCCTGAACCAAGACAAAAAACAAAATAAAGAAAGGCGCTGTCAAAACGGCGAGCTTAAAGGTCCAACGAAACCCGTTGAAGGGCCCCAAATTGAGCTGGGCTAAAAACGGAAAACTTTGCGCGCCCAAAATAATAAAGCACAAAAAAGCCAACCCCAAAAAGCCCCAACGCCTTTGTCGAAAGGCTAAGATTGCACACACAAAAACAGCAGGCTGGAAAAACAGCGATGGCCCCTCAACATATTCGTGGGCAAAAAGTTGAATAGAAGACAAACCGCCTAAGCCGCCAAGCAAACCACCCACCAGGGCTGTACTCACAGATTGAGACAACTCCAAAATAATACCGTCGGGCCGAATCGCTACTCCGCCAGACAAATCAGCCAAACTCTTGATGTACAAAAGACCGGGTAATAAGGGCAAACCGCAGCCCACCAACACCGACACCAATCGCATGCGTTGATTGGCAGGGTAAGCCAAAAGAATCCAGCCCAACAGAAACAAGCCTCCCCACGCGAACATTTGCGGGTGACTGGCCATGAAATTGCATAGTAGCATCAAAGTAAAAATAAGTTTTTTGACGTGAGATGCAAAAGGCCGCTCTTTAGCTGCCTCATGGTGGGTTAACAAAATAAGCCCCACCCACCAAACGTGCGCGCAGCCATAGGCCCACCAGACCATGCCCAATAAAAATGAAGCGGGAACAAACAATAAGCATACCGCGAGCAAGATGTTTCGCCGCATATCACCCGGTGCCCAAAGCATCACCAAGACGGCCAGCACCATTTGGTGCAGCAAAACCAGAACCTCCATTTGCCACATGGGCTCGCCCAAAAGAGCACTTACCCCGTAAGCCAACAAATGCAGCGGGTAAAAAACGCCCAACTGTGAACTGGTGAATGGGTCCCAACCAGCACCCAGCTGCCAAACCATTTTGGGGATTTGAAAACCGGCAAAAATTTCGCTTTGCGCCTGCGCGAGAGGGAGAAAATAGGAAAAGTTATCATCTTTGGTGAAAGGGTAAGGCGCCCCGAAATGCCACATCACCTGATGCACGACCAACACCAGGCCCCACAGACCCAAGACACAGAGCAATTTTTGTTGGGATTGCGACACCACCAGACCTCGAAGTTTCCTATATAAAATGGGAGCTTAGATTACCCTTATACCCGCTCAAAGGCTCAGGACGCAATTTTTTCAAAGAGCCTGAACTCGAGATGTCCCCATCGGGAACCACTTGAGCAAGGTCATTTTTTCCGGCATGTCCATCACAACATTATCGGAGGTTCTCCATGACGCAGCATCCTAACCCTATCGAAGCCGCCATTTTAGAACTCGGAGAGCAATTTTATGCCGAAATGAAAGGGGAGATCCCCGGGGTGTTCAATAAAGATTTTTGGCAGGGCAAAATCATGGAATGGGCCATGAAGGACCCTTCTTTTAAAGTAGACATGTTTCGCTTTGTGGATGTGCTTCCAGTCCTTCACACCACCGACCAAATCTCTCAACACGTCCGCGAATATTTACTCAAAAAAGATCGCCCGTTGCCCACCGTTATGAGCACCGCACTAAAAGCAGCCGCGGGCGGGCTGACTGCCGGGATTGCCACCAAAACCATGAAAAAAAACGTCACGGACATGGCCGAGCGGTTTATTGTGGGGCACAACGCCAAAGAAGCCATGCCGGTGTTAAAGAAACTTCATAAGAACGGTATTGCTTTTACGGTAGATCTTTTAGGCGAAGCTACGGTGAGCGAAGAAGAAGCTGTCGTCTACAAAGATCGCTACCTGGATCTTATCGACAACTTGGCGGCAGAAGCCAGTCAGTGGAAAGATGACCCTGTCATCGACACCAATCATCTGGGCGCCATTCCACGCACCAATGTCTCCCTTAAATTGTCCGCGATGGATTCCCAGCTCGACCCCGCAGACATGGCGGGCAGCGTGGCGCGACTTAAAGAACGGGTCACCCCACTCTTTTTGCGTGCCAAAGAAAAGAACGTTTTCATCAACGTGGATATGGAAGATTGGCACGTTCACGATATCACCTATAATCTTTTTGAAGAGGTGCTCAGCCATCCCGAACTCAAAGATTGGCCACACGTGGGCATCGTGGTTCAGGCCTACCTCAAAGAGAGTGAAAAAGATGTGCAGCGACTGCTTTCATTGGCTAAAAACCGGGGCGCGCCCATCACCATTCGCCTGGTGAAAGGGGCCTACTGGGATCAAGAAGTGGTCCACGCCAACCTTCATGGATACCCCATCCCCGTTTTTACCGACAAAGCACGCACCGATGTGAACTACGAAAGATTATCCCGGTTGATGCTGCAAAACATTGATCATTTGTCTCCAGCCTTTGGCAGCCACAACATCCGCTCAGTGGCGCATGCCTTGGCTTGGGCCAAAGAAGAAAAAGCCCCAGAGCGATCTTATGAAATTCAAATGCTCTATGGCATGGCAGAGCCAGAACGAAAGACATTCCGAAAACAAGGGCATCGCGTTCGCGTGTATGCACCGGTCGGGGAGCTGTTGCCCGGCATGGCCTACCTCGTACGCCGTCTTTTGGAAAACACCTCCAATGATGGTTTTTTGAAACTGAGTTATCACGACAATGTGGACACCGATGCCCTTCTGCAATCACCCCAACCGCAAAAAGAAGAGCAACCACTCCTTGAAAAACCAGAGTCCCTCGATGCCCCCTTCTTCAATTGTCCCTATGCGGACTTTACCCAAACCGAACGAAGGAACCTTTTTCAACAAGCCTTAGATCAAACCCGCGCCAGCTTTCCCCATGCTGTTCCAGTGGCCATTGGTGGTGACGTGAAAATGAGAGACGAGACTTTGGCACGCGAATGCCCCAGCGAAACGAGCCTCAAAGTCGCCGATGTCAGCCTGGCCAATGAAACCGACGCCAAAGCCGCGATGGAAAACGCCGTGGCCGTCCAAGACGAATGGCGAAAGGCCCCCCTGCGGCAAAAAGCCGAACTGCTCGAAAAGCTCGCCGATGCCATTCAGCATGACAGAGATACGCTGGCCGCCATCATGACGTATGAAAGCGCGAAAACGTGGCGCGAGGCGGATGCCGACGTGGCCGAGGCCGTAGATTTTTGTCGCTACTACGCTCGCTTGGCCCTTGATGAATTGGGACCACAAAAAATGGGCACTCTCGCCGGCGAAGACAACCGTCTCTTTTACGAGGGCCGTGGCCCATCGGTGGTGATCGCGCCTTGGAATTTTCCCCTCGCCATTTTATGCGGCATGACCACCGCCTCTTTGGTGGCCGGAAATCCCACCATCATGAAACCAGCGGAGCAGAGCTCGGCCATTGCCTACGCCCTTTACCAGCGCATGATTCAAGTGGGCTTTGATCCCAAAGTGGTTCAATTTCTGCCCGGTCGTGGCGAAGTGGTCGGGGCCTATTTGGTCAACCACCCACAAATGGCCCAGATCGCCTTTACCGGGAGTAAAGCCGTGGGTTTGCAAATCCTTCAAGATGCTGCTGTTCGACAAGACGGCCAACCCCAAGTGAAACGGGTCATCTGCGAAATGGGCGGAAAAAATGCCATCATTGTGGACGATGACGCGGATCTTGATGAAGCCGTTTTGGGCGTCGCCAAAAGCGCCTTTGGTTTTGCCGGGCAAAAATGCTCCGCGTGTTCCCGCGTTTTTGTGGTGGGCACCGCCTATGAGTCCTTTAAACATCGGCTCGCCGAAGCCACCGCCAGCTTAAAAATGGGCCCTGCTCATTTGCCAGAGTCCAAGCTAGGCCCAGTGGTGGATGAAGAAGCTTTTACGCGACTGCAACACGTCACCACCTCAGAACACAGTCATGCCACTTTGGTACACCGTGGTGCAGACGTGGCCGGTGGCCATTATATTCCTCCCACCATTTTTGAGGTAAACGACGCAAAGCATCCGCTCATGCAAAATGAATTTTTCGGGCCCGTGGTGGCCCTCATGAAGGCGAACTCCTTTGACGAAGCCATCACCCACGCCAACAGTACCGAATACGCGTTAACGGGTGCCGTTTACAGTCGCAGTCCCGACAACCTGGATAAAGCCCGACGCAATTTCCGGGTAGGTAATCTCTATCTTAACCAAGGCAGCACCGGTGCCATTGTGGCCCGGCAAGCATTTGGTGGCTTTGGCATGAGTGGCACCGGCACGAAGGCCGGCGGTCCAGGCTATCTCAGGTTATTTGCTGACGCACGAAGCATCACCGAAAATACCATGCGCCGCGGCTTCACACCCGATTTAGAAAATTAAAAAAGGACGGGCCGAGGCCCATCCTTTATTTTTGCTTCGATGCGGATGGGAGCTTTACTCACCATCGTCGCTGGAAGCACAAGCCGCTTCAGGCGTTCCTTCGGCCACAAAGCTTCCGTCGATGTCCGCATCAAAACGCGGGTTCACGCGATAAACATTGTAGCTGTAATTCACGATGCCCTGAATGAAGCCAAACACCTGACCGGATTCACGAGAATCTTCGCATTTGTTTACAGTGTTTTCACAAGTTCGGTCGGTGCTGTCGAAGGCCACATTGAGCCAATATCCCGAATAGTTGTGATCGAAAAGACCGCCGATTTCGACCCCGCCGGTCACTTCGAAATACCCAAAGTCATGCATGTGATCGTTGTAGGGATAAGGCACGCACTCCTCCGTGGTTTCCACGTTGAGCAGTTTGACGAACACCCCTTCGTAACTTTCAACGCCGGTACTGGCCGTCACCGCGTCTCGACTCACACCACCAGAATCTGCAGCCTCAACTGCAGGCCGGCCCCCACGCAAAACTGAGGGGTGGTTGGCATCGGTTTCAGCATTGCCGCCGAAGAATTGGGCAGGCAATGGCATGGTCACATCGGCCATGGTGTCGGTGGTGCCCAATTTCTCGAGAACAGTCACGGTACGCAACTGCGCCATATCCCAAGTCTCACTGGAAACACCGGATAAATTCACCACATCACCAGGTCGAGGAAAGCCTTCGTAATCAACGGAATAAGGCTTGGCAAAAGTGCCATCGCTTTGCCCGCCAAAGGTGTAACTGTTGGTGGCCACATAACTGGCGCCTGGCGCCATGGCCACTTGAATTCCTGAAAAGGCCAACAGCTCACCATTGTCGTTCACGGCCGTAGGGTCGGCCACAAAGAAGCCAAAGAGATAAGGAGCGCCAGAGTCGTCGTCCTCATCTAAAACCCAGGCCTCAGACACCACCACCATGTTGCTCAAAGCCACCGGCGCGCAGTCACCATTGTAGGGGCAGGTTTCCACATAACCCTCTGCCGCTGGATCTCGGAGCTGAGGGATGGTTTTTGGCATGGCCGTCCCGGTGCTCTCCACGTCATCCGCGGTACGTGGGTTCAAACGAAAGCCGTATCCGTTTTCAAAGGGGCTGTAAGAAATCACCCCGGTGATGTTGGCCAACGGCTCTTCATTATAAGCGCTGTGGTGATAAATGGAATCATCCACGATCACCCCATTGGACAATTCAAACTGTCCGTATTCGAGGGTTTGTGTCACTGTGAGATCACTCATGGTCACCAACACACCTTCGTAGGCTTCGCCAGTCAATTCGTTGGTCAAGACGGTGCCATCGCTCAGGGGCATGGCCTGCAGGTTGGCGGTGGCCCCGGTGCGGGTCAAAGAAGTTAAACTGTAACGGGTTTCAGAGCCGGGCGCCCCAAAAGAGAACTCATCGGCCATGCCTTCCAGGTCCACCACATCGCCCACACTGACTTCGTAACCGTCGGGCTCTTCGTAGGTGGCCAAAACTGCGCCCCAAGTGGCCACCGGGTCATCAGAAACAAAAACCCCCATGCGGGTGCTTTCGGAATTGCCAATTTTGAAACTGGGAGAGGTGACCACCACCCCATTAATCGCCACGGTGGTGCCGGTAGCAATGTGATTGGGCGACTCACTGTTTTGCAAGTGACACAAGGAGAATCCCCCATCGGTGCCCATGGGGCAAACGGTGTCTTCGACGATATCTGCGGGATCTGCGGGGGGAGCATCACCACCTCCACCTTCACCGGAAGGGGCAATGGGGCAAGCCAAAATCAAAAATAGTGTGCTTAAGGGGGCAATGACGCGTTTCATGAAATCTCCTTGAAAAAATCCTTGGGGGGTTTGTAGCCCATGAAAACTTTTGGTCAATCCAGCTTGGCAGGATTTTAGGCCTCCCAAAGCATCTCACGCAGCATAACGCCCTTATTTTAAAGCGCTCCTTATTTCGCCTAGCAACATTTGCCATTCAGGTCCGATGCTCAAAATGGATGCGGCGAAGGTCGTCGGATGACTCACTCTTCAACCCTTATTGAAACGCTCACCCCCCCCATACAGGAACTGGCCAATGCCTTTTGGCCACCAGCCTGTTTGTCGTGCGATGCCTTGGGGCAAAGCCCCTTTTGCCTGCCCTGTGAAAATGCATTGTTACATGCGGAATCCTCGCCACAGCAAAATACCCATCACCATTTGGGCAGTTTATGGCTGTATGGCGGCCCGCTCTCTTTGGCCTTCGCTAAAACCAAATTTTCCAAGCAGCCCCACCAAATGAAAAAGCTGTTGTCCTGGCTGGTTCAACAGGGGTTTTTGGAAAAACACCGGGACTTGTTTCAGCAACACCCTTGGGATGCAATTAGCTGGGTGCCTGCCCACCCCTATCGGCGTCTGCAACGGGGCTTTAACGCTGCCCAGTTGCTGGCCATCATCTTGGGAAAACGCATGCAGTTGCCCTTGTTCTCCAGTCTCAAATGTGTCCGAAACGATGCGCCTTTTTCTTTGGGCAGCTCTAAAGCGGTTCGCCAAAAGAACATTCAAGGGCGTTACCGCGCGCACCCCAAGGCACGCAAAAGGAAAATACTGTTGGTGGATGATATCTGCACCACGGGCGCAACCCTAGGCGAAGCATCAAAGCAACTCGCCCTGGCAGGTGCCGCCGTGCACACTTTCACACTGGCTCAAACGCCCAAGAACAATTAGTCGATCAAGTGGACAAAAAGACCCGAGCGTAATTTGGGTTCAAACCATGTGGATTTTGGCGGCATCACATTGCCAGAATCTGCCACATTCAACAAAGCTGCGGCGGGCGTGGCAAAAAGCGCCATGGCCACTGCATAGTCACCAGAGTCCACCAGCTTCTCGAGTTCTTGCGTGCCTCGAATGCCACCAATGAACGAAATACGAGTGTCTCTGCGTGGATCTTCAATGCCCAACAAAGGAGACAAAACGCGATCTTGTAACAAAGCCACATCGAGAGAGCCCACTGGGTCTTCAGGGGCGGGCTCTAAAAGCGCACTGGCACGGTGCCATTTGCCGTCGATATAAAAATCGAATTGCTTTTCGTTGGTGGGCCCGGGCTCGCCTTGAAGCGTGTTGATTTCAAAAATACCTTCAAGCGCACTCAGGAACTCGGCCGGGGTGCGCCCGTTCAAGTCTTTGACCGCTCGATTGTAAGGTAAAATACGTACTTGATCTTCAGGAAAAGTGACCGTCAAAAAGCGATCGGAAAGCGCATTTTCGGGGTCGCCGCGACGAGCGTGCACCACCGAAGCTGCGGCAGACCGGTGATGGCCATCGGCCACGTAGGTGGCTTCCATGTTATCAAAAATTGTGACCACCTCTTGAATGTCAGCGGGATTCGTAACGGACCAAATGGTGTGACGTACTTGGTCTTCAGCTTCGAAATCGTGCAGGGGCGTTTGGGCCGCATGTTTTTCAAGCCAGGCATTAAAAGCTTCAGTGGCGGGACAAATCAAGAACACGGGCCCGCATTGGGCGCCCAATGTTTCGATGTGATCAGCGCGATCTTCTTCTTTATCGGGGCGGGTGTATTCGTGCTTGCGAACAATATTTGCTCGGTAATCTGCCACGGAGGCCAAAGACACCAAACCGGTCTGGGCCTGTCCTTGCCAAACCAAGCGATACACATAAACCGCATCGGTACTTTCTTGCACCAGGGCGCCTTGCGATCGCAGACGGTCGAGCGATGTCTTCGCTTGGGCGTAAGCCACCGATGAGTGCGAATCGGCATCCGCAGGCAGATCTACTTCGGGGCGGACCACATGCAAAAAACTATCGGGAAACCGATCGCAAATGGCACGCGCTTCGGCGGTAGAAAGCACGTCATAGGGAGGGGAAGCAACCGCAGCAGCTTGGCCGGCTGCGGGACGAAGGGCTGAAAATGCATGTATCTTTGTCATGAGCCGGAACTAGCATTAAAGGCTTCACAGGTCCACCGCTGAAAAGGGCTTTTTGGGCCAAATACGGCACATTTTTCATGGCCGTGGATGTTTGCGAACAGGCCTCCCTTTGGGCTAATCTTTCAGGGGAGGCTCACATGCGCTCATACCTTTCAATACTAATGGTTTTACCCATTTGTTTGACCCTGGCTTGTGCCCGATCTACGGCGCCTGCCACGGGCTGTGAGGCCGATGCCGACTGTAAAGGTGAGCAGCGCTGCTACGACAATGTATGTGCCTTGGGTCCCAAACTCCTCACCAGCAGCCCACTCAATTTCGGGCACACCCAAGTGGGCATTCGTACAGCGGGACGGCTGGTCATCACCAATGGCGGTGATGTGGCTCTCAACATTTCTGATTTTCAAGTCGATCCTGAAGACGGCTCCTTTATCATCGCTCTCGATGCGCTCCCAATTACGCTGAAGGGCAAACAATCCGAAGAGGTTCCCATCTTCTTTCGGCCCTCTGAAGAAAAAGCCTACAACTCAGAACTTTCATTCACATCGAACCACGAAGGTGAAAGGCCCAATGCCGTTCAGCTGGTGGGCACCGGGCTTTCCAATATTATCTGCTCGCCTTGCAACCCGCCTCCCGAGCCAGAATGTCATCTGGACAACACCAGCTCCATCTCTTTTTTGGCCACCAGTAACGACTCTTGCGACAATGCCGCCAACGTTTGTGCTTACCGCATGGTTGAAACCGTCTGTGAAACAGCCTGTGATCCAGACACCGGACTGTGCCCCAATGTGGCCCCTCCAGTGTCCACCTGGGATGCGGGCGTGGCGGAAGAGCCTTTCGATGCAGGCCCGCCACCTGGTGCCTGCAGCCACAGCATTCTAGATGGCGACGTTTGCGACGACGGTGACCTATGTACTCAAAATGACATTTGTACCGATAGCGAATGCGCGGGCAGTCCCTTATGCATCACGCTCCCTAACGACCTGTGCATCAGCGATACCACCGTGCGACACTACACTGAAATAACGGGCTGCCTTCAGGGCATTTGCTTATACGACTATGAAGATACCGCCTGTGAATTTGGCTGCATCTTTGATCATTGCCGGGCCAATCACCAATTGAAAATTATTCAGTTGCATACCAGCCCTGGAAAAATGACTTTTGAAAACAAAACACTTCAAGGNATNTTTGTGCCTGCGGAGACCACNACCATGAGTTCTGGGACTCGCACTTTGAACATTCGTGAAGTTTTATCGGAGCGNCCCTAATGAANAAAATCNCNAAATACCTCCATNTCGTATTTTTTGCGCTGCTCCTNACGCTTCCNGTCAATGCNTTAGCAGANGACAANCCCTTGGTCTTCACCGGCTACATGGAAGAAGACANCCTNCCGGTAGAGGGCCCNCAAAACCTNTCTCTCACCCTNTATGATAGCGCCACCAGCACCAGCAATGACAATGTCTTGTGGAGCGAAAGCGCAACCTTACTGTTCGTAGAAGGCGAGTTCACCGTGCAACTTGGCGCCAACGGCGCCAATCCCTTGCCCGATGTGCTCCATGAAGTGGAGGCCCTGTACCTGGGCATTCAAGTGGGCGACGATGATGAAATGTCACCCCGGCTGAGCGTGGCGGCGGTGCCTTTCTCAAAACATGCCGAACGGGCCACCCAGGTAGGCACCTACGATGCTGCCGCCCTCGAGGAACTCAACCAACAGTTGCAAACCGCCAAAGACGGTCTCGCCGACTTGGTGGCCACACTGGATGGACACGACTTGGACGGCATCGAGTCTGACATCCAGATTCAAATCAACAACCTCAACCTGTTAAGCGAGACCATCGATGCGGTAGAAGCCGCCGGGCAACTGCGCGTCACTGGCTCTTGTCCTGAAGGCCAAAGCATTCGAGCCATTGCTGAAGATGGCTCGGTCACTTGCGAAGCCGATGACAACACCCAGCTGGATGAAACCGCGGTGGACAGCTATGTGAGCGACAACGGTTATGCCCAAATCGGACAGCTTTTTTCGGGCGACTTTAATGATTTGACGAATGTTCCCGACGGTCTGGAAGATGGTGATGACAATACCAACCTCACGGCGTCTTTGAGTGGTGGCTTGATGATCGATAGCAACCAAGCCATTGGCCTGATTGGTATTTGCGATGAAAATCAGATCCTTAAATTTGATGGCACAGGCTGGGATTGTGGAGATGACAACGATGGCGACACCTGGCTCAGCGATGCCGAAGTAATAGAAATCATCAACCAAAGCGGGGTCCTTTTTTCAAGCGATTATAATGACTTGACCAACCAGCCGACTTTGCACAGCGTGGCCACTTCAGGTGATTATGCAGATCTCAACCATAAACCTGACTTTACCGGTTGGGACACCAATGCCAGTGATGACTTTGACGGCGATTACAACAGCCTGAGCGGTAAACCCAATTTGTTTTCGGGCTCCTATGATGACCTCTCCAACAAACCCAATTTCACCGGGTGGGATACCAATGCCAGTGATGACTTTGACGGCGAATACAACAGTCTGAACGGCAAACCCGATTTGTTTTCGGGCTCCTATGATGACCTGACCAACACGCCCAGTTTTACCGGGTGGGACACCAACGCCAGTGATGACTTTTCTGGTGACTTTGGTGATTTAGCAAACATACCCGATGATCTGGCAGACGGCGATCACAACAATATTTATGTGGCAGGCGACGGGCTCATGGTCGTCCCCGATATGAACAGCAACGACAGTCAAAGCACGCTCGCGGTGGATACCTCAGTCATTCAAAAGCGGGTGACAGGTTCTTGCCCTGCAGGCCAAAGTATTCGGGCCATTGATGCAAACGGTGATGTCACCTGTGAGGTAAACACCACTTATACCCCGGGTACCGGCCTATCCCTCGATGGCACCACCCTCAACGTTGATAGCTCTGCGTTGAGCAGCAGCATTGGGCAAGGCATCCAAATCTTCACCACCGGTGGCTCTTTTGTTGTTCCCGCGAATATTACTAAAGTCAAAGTCTCTTTGGTGGCAGGCGGTTCGGGGAGACAATGCGGCGAGTATGATGAAGGAGACCATGGAAGCAGTGGCTCCATGGGCGGAAGCTCTATCGAATACGTCAACGTCGAGCCCGGATCTTCAATCTCGGTTATTGTTGGTAGTGGAGGCAGTACGACAGCTTGGAACGAGGGACCCGGCAGTGACGGAGGGGAATCCTCCTTTGGCGGCGTCTCTGCAAGTGGAGGAAGCGCTTCAACAGCAGGTTCCGGGACGATTGGCGGCACTTCCATCCAAGGCTTTCCTTTGTTTCATCCCTACGGCGCGGCAGGCACAGGCAGTATGAATGGTTGTACTGCGGGGGGAACCGGGGTTGTTATTGTAGAATGGTAAGAGGGCTGAGAACTGCAGTTAGTAGCAGAAGCTCCGAATGGAAGGTTAGTGCCCCGCATCTCAATCCAAATCAAAGTGACCTGCGAAACCAGGGGCCGTAACAACATGCAAGCTTGGAACCCGACAACCGCCACTCTTAAAAGATAAGCCCACCATGGTCCTCAAAGAAACCGACAGTCATCGAATAAAAAAGCGGCCCTTTAAGCGGCGCAAAAGAAAACGTCTGCTCGATAAAGAAGAAAGCGCCATCATCTCTCCGACCAATTTGCCCCTTGATGAAAAAGTAACCCCTCCCGAAGAAGCACCGCCCTCATTCTTTGAAAAAGCGTTGCGCATGATGGTGGGTGAAACCCAAAGCCCCCAACAAGAAATGGCCTATGCACCGGCTTTAGATCCCATGCGCACCATTTTGGCCATTCCCGACGGCATTGGCCGGCTCGAAGCATTCAAAGAAATGCTGCAATCGCTGGCGCCACAAAGCGTTTATTTTCGAGGTATCGCTTTATCCTTTCGAAGGCACCTCATGGAACTGCTCGAAAACTCTCAGCTGCCACCGGCCAGCATCCATCACCATCTGCAGCCCTGCGTGGAGGCCCTTCAAAAAGCGGGACTCCATGAAGATGCCCAACTTCTTTTGGACCTGCCCCCCTATGAAAGCTACGTCCCCCATAAACTGTATTTACGCGCCGACGAACACGCCGAACTCGAAGCCATCGACGAAGAAATTGCATTCAACGCCAAAATTGCTTTTCGCCAATTTGAAATCGCAATGCTCAAAAACCAGCGGCAGGAAGGCTTGAGACATCTTCAAGACGCCGTTCGTGCGGCACCGGGTCACCCAGAGTACCAAGCTGCTTTTAGGCATTATCAAAACCTGCGCCCCAAAAATTTCCAACTCCATTTGGAGCAGGCGGACGGCTCCCTCCTGTTTTGCTCCGGACATCAATTTTTGTGGGGGAGAGACAAAGAGGCCCACTTACAACTGGTGGACCCGCGTATTTCACGAGAACTGGCCCTGTTTTCGTACGCAGGCAAAGAACATTGGACCCTGGCCCCCTTGGACAAAGCTGAAACCCTCTATCTAAATGATTCACCCTGGGCCGGAGGACGGTTGCCAGACAGGGGGACCCTCAATATCTTAACCCATACGTACCGTTTTGAAATTGACGCTCTTGGTGTTTCTCTTCACCAGCCAGAAAACCCTCAGCACCGTACCGTTTTCAGCCCGCAGTCTTTTTTTCATCTGCCCATCACGCCCAACGCCGACTTTATGACCCTGAACTTTTCCTTCCATGAATCAGGTGCCGCGTTCGTTCTGCCCACGGAGCAAACCCGCTTAAATAACGATGAACTCGGACGGAAGCACATGCTCTTGGCACAAGACCAAGTTTCGAACCCCACGCAAGCCTGGAAAGTGATCCTCCGAAAGCAGATATGAAATAAGCCCGAACCCGTTGGGGCTTTCATGTCTAAGGCTCAAATAATTTCGCTAGCCGTAGACTTCTTTTTTGAAGCGCTTTCTATCGATCTCTAGATCTTTTAAAATAGAAGCAACGCCCTCCATGAACCTTGGTGTTGCGGGAACACCCGTTTCTTTTGCCTTCTTTTTTGCGTATTTTGTTATTGCGGCACCACACGCATAAACACGAAGCGTACTCGCGTCGCTGACATACCGGGACACAAACTCTGTGGAAGGCCTTCCCTTGAAAAAATTCGGACCATGGACAGCAGGATCTTCTTCCCGGGTAATGAGATTTATCAGTTCAAAACGCTCTTTATACTTCTCAGCCATCGCAAAAAGCGCATCTCGGTAAATGATATCGCCAAATGTTTTATTCGTATAAATCATTGTGTGTTTGAGCGAGGGAAATCGGTTATTTTCTAGGTCGTCTTTCAACAGCGCCCAATTGGGAACAATTCCAGAACCAGCCACCATATGCAGAACCTGTTCGGTCTTTGATTCAATATCTTCGGGTAAAACATAGTGCCCAGTATATCCCTGGACTTCAATGGCTCTATCCATCAACAAATCCGAACCAAGCAGCGGTGACAACAAAGGTGGGTAGGGATCCTCTTCATCCCAATATTCTTCAGCCTTAACCGTAATTGTTAAATAAGGTTCATGGGGTGCCGAAGCCAAAGAATAAGCACGAACCACTTCTCGTTTCCCCTTAAGCTTCTCTAAAAACCTTGCCCACCGTTCGAGTTCTGGAAACTGCTTTGGATCAATGGAAATAAATTGTCCCGCAATGTAGTCTAAATTCTCGGCGCCCACATCAATGTCTAAGGACCAGGTGTCGTGCGTCTCCTTCACGCACTTCACCACTTTTCCGTTCATGAGACTCACCCCTTTGGTCTTAGGGGCCTCCTGAGAGATCAAGGACGCCTCTTCGGAAATAACAGGCCCCTCCTGGGTGGTAAATGGATCCGTGTTTGGTGCTCTTGTCACGTTACTCTCCATGATAATCATATATTTACGGATGTATCTATCAGGTCTTACCCCTTAGCCACAAGCGAGTCAGGCCTTTAGGGTAGATTTAAACTGCAGGGTCCGCCGCAAGGGTTAATTATATCCCCGCTCTCATAAAAAACCCGTAACTGCTCGATGGCTTCGGGGCTGCGACGTACGGCCTCATGAGTTACATTGCCCTCCTCTTCAGCTCGCGAGATTGCATAAAAGGAGTCATCAACCCCATAGTCATAAACCGTCATGGCTGACTGAATCACAAAATCGTCTGCAGGAACCACCTCATTGAATCCCCATGGCGTTTTGGAGGAAGGACCCAAGAGGTCCAATCCAAGTAAACGGGCGTGCTGATAAGATGAAAAATTTGGCACCGAGGTATCTGCGATGGCGATTTGCATGAGAACTTGCCGCTCCGGTATTGATGTCTCCCCCGGTAAGGGCTCGTTCAAAACATAAGGTGCCCACATGGCGGGATCTACACGGTCGAAGAGTGGCTGCAAACTCGCAATGACTTTCTGCTGAATGAAAGGATCAGGAATAGAGACATTGAGGACCAATAAAAATTGATCAAAAGGAATCGCTCGCGACATCATATGAGTAAACACTGCACCACCGACATTTAAACAATACTTCGAAATGTCTGTGGAGAGCGCCGCCAAGACCCCACCTAAGATATGCCCCATTGATATACCCATATAGTTGACAGATGTGGCGTCGTAATAAGGTGCACCGTCCCCTTTCTGAAATTCTTCCATCAGTGGAAATTGATTTTTTATCACCCGGGCGAGCACCAACTGGTTCACCATGCCCTGGGCCACCCGGTCGGTAAATTGTAAAGCATAGGCAGTTTCGTGACCGAGGTTTGCCACCACGGGTCCCATGTCGTGTAAGCTCATGCCCAAGAAGTCCGTGGCAAACATCACTGAATTGGTTTTGTTTCCAATATCCCGCGGCGCGCCACTTTCTACCTCGACCCGCTCACCAAAGAAACCGTGGCCATACATCAATGCCATTCCTGTTTGCTCATTGTCCACCAAAGCCCGAGGGATGGTGGCGGTAAAAGGAAAGGGCACCTCACCATTGAGGCGAACTTGCTGTGAATCATCCCGCGCCAAAACTGAACCTGGCGCTTGGTTCTCCATGACCAATGGCCCCAATATTTCACCGTAAAGGGTGTAGGCCGAACTACCACTGTCTTCTGTGACCACCGACGAGATGCTCACCTCTGGCGTGTTGGCCGCTAACCATTCTATGGCCAAATCTTTAGCTTGAAGCATATCGGAAAGGGCCCAGATAACAGAGCCAGTGGTAAAGTCCCACGCTAACTGCAAATCACTCCGGGGGACACCAAAACCTTGAATGACCGGAAAAACATCTTCTTGGAATCGCTTGCGTTCATTTTCTATTTCCTGACTCTGCGTTGAAATGTCGTCGCGCAAATACTGAAAGCCAGTTGGCGCCTCGATTCGGTCCCCCTCTAAATCATTGAAATTTTGGACGGCAACCACGTACCTCGTTTGAGGCTTCAAAGCGGTCAAAGTACGAAGGATGATCATTTGTTTACCATCTTCTTCTGCCCGACCATCCACGTCCACAAAATGCGGCACTGGATTACCTGAGGAGTCCAAGATAAGTGTACAATGCGCTGGAGCGATGCTTGCGTCTTTATCGCCCAAAATGGTCGCGCACGCTGACACATCCACACGCTGCTCGAAGGAAAAGATAATGGGCGCATGAATGGAGAATCCATCGGGTGCTTTCCAGTCATTCACGTCTGCACTGTACTCCTGGGCCGTGAGTAGCTTGCCTTCTGCTTCGTGTTTCACTTCAAATCCTGTTTCGGTGGCAGGGTTTGAGGTCAGAAAAAAATTGGATGGGTACGGTAAAAAACAATCCCACCCATCGTACAAAGGCTGACAGCCCTCGGGTAACGTGGACGGCAAATCAGCCACATCCTCGTTCGCAGGGGCGCAGCCCATGGCGATCCACCCAACACACCCCAAAAAGACAATTTGATTCAAAAACTTCATATGCACCCTTTTTATCCCATTCTTTATCTTATTTCACCTCGATGATGGGCTTTGCATCGGATGCGCGCCCGAGGTATGGATTCCGGGCAGAAAGGGCGTTGGCATCAGATGAACAAAGCGGGATCCCACATGATTTCCAATCTTTTCGGTGACGGACAAAAGCCTCAAGCGTCTGAAAAGAAGGAGAAAATATGGCGCGTCAGTGAAGTTCTGGCGCTGGCCCGCCAGCAGCTCGAAGGCCGGTTTGCCCGGGTGGCCATTGTGGGAGAGGTTTCTCAGTTCAAAGCGTGGCGCTCGGGTCATTGGTATTTTGGGCTCAAGGATACCAAATCCACCCTCAATGCCGTCATGTTTCGCGGCGCCAACCAAAAAGTGCCGTTCGACGTAACCGACGGTCTTGAAGTGGTGGCCCATGGACGACTCACCATTCACCCCGAACGCAGCCAAGTCCAAATCATGGTGGAAAAACTCGAACCATTGGGCGCTGGCGCCTTGGCCTTGGCTTTTGAACAGCTCAAAAAGAAGCTGGGCGCAGAGGGCTTGTTTTCGCCCGAACACAAAAAAGAACTGCCCACTTTTCCTCAAACCGTCGGCCTCGTGACCTCACCGCAAGGGGCCGCCCTCCGAGACATGCTCCGGGTTCTTCAAGAACGATGGCCCGGACTTCGGATCATACTCGCGCCCACACGGGTACAAGGCAAAGGCGCGGCGGTAGAAATCGCGAACGCCATCACCCATTGTGACACCCATGGGGATTGCGACATAATGATTGTTTCCCGAGGAGGTGGAAGCATTGAAGATCTTTGGGCGTTCAACGAAGAGCCCGTGGCCCGGGCCGTCTTTGAGGCCAGCACACCTGTTGTTTCCGCAGTGGGGCACGCCACAGATACCACCATTATCGATTTCGTCGCAGACCAAGCAGTGGCCACCCCTACCCATGCGGCATCGCTTCTCCCAGAAAAACAACATTGGCAATCGCAGGTTGATCAGGCACAAAAGGTGCTCACCAGCAGTCTGCGGCGCCAAATCGCAGATGCGCACAAACAGCTGATCATGCTTCACAAAAGCATGCCCAAGCCCAAACTGCTTCTCTTACAGCAACAACAAATCCTCGACGAGGCGGAGCGTCGCGCTTACGAGAAACTCAAGGCGCGAATTAGCCAGTACCAGCAACGGTTGTACCAACTGGAATCACGTCTTAAAGCCAAGCACCCCCTGCTGGTTCTCAAAACGCACCGATTTAATTTGGCCAAAATGAAAGAGCGCCTCGAGGCCCGCCACCCGCAAACAACCATTGCCCAACAACACGCATGGCTGTCACAGCAACAAAGCCAGCTCCACCACGTGATCACCCGACAGCTCCACCAAGCACAAACCCTTTTCGCCACCCAAACCGCTGCCCTAGACATGCTCTCGCCCTTGGCGGTGCTTCACCGTGGCTACACCTTGGTTCAAAAAGAAGGCTCACTGGCGGCGTCGAGCACTTCTTTACAGGCTGGCGATGATATTAACATTCGATTTTCTGACGGGGTTGCCCAAGCCACCGTCAGTAAGACCACTCCCATAAAGGAAAAAAAATGAGCAAAAAAAATAAAACCGATGACCTCCAAAACGAGTCCTTTGAAAACCTCATGGGCCGGATTGAAACAGTGGTGCAATCCTTAGAAAAGGGTGAATTACCCCTTGAAGACAGCCTCAAAGCTTATGAAAGTGGGATTCAGTTGATCAACGTGGCCCAACAAAAGTTAGGCCAAATGGAAACCCGTATTGAAAAATTGAAATCAGATGGCACCACCACTGCTTTAAACAATGAAGAAATGGCTGCAGTACACAGCGAGGACTAACCATCATGTCGTTTTCTTTGACAGAATTAAAACCACATCAGGAATGGATCGAAGCGCTTCTTCAATCCATCCCAGCAGAATTGAGTGACCCATTCGATACATACGGGACCCCAGACCTCTTGCGCGACAGCATGGCCCATGCACTCCTTGCGGGCGGCAAGCGTTTACGGCCGTTGCTGGTGCTGCACGCGGCAAAATCCTGCAAGCCTGACTGGTCCGAAGGCGATCATAAACAACACTGTCGCTATGCCGCAGCGGCCATTGAAATGATCCACACCTATTCACTGATTCATGACGATCTGCCAGCCCTGGATAATGACGATCTTCGTCGCGGCAAGCCAACCTGTCACATCGCCTTTGGCGAAGCCCAAGCCATTCTTGCAGGCGACGGGTTGCTCACCGATGCTTTTAACTTATTGGCGCAAGCCCCCGTGAACCCTCATCTTCAAGTGTTAGAGCTCAGTCGCGCTGCAGGCAGCAATGGCATGGTGGCCGGCCAAGTGGATGACATCCAAGCAGAGCGTCTTCCCTCTGCACAAATCGATTTGAAAAAGATTCATCGACGTAAAACGGCGCGTTTGTTGGCCAGCGCCTGCAGGCTGGGGGGCCTGTCCGTCAACGCCTCCGATGCCCAACTCGAACACCTCACCCAGTACGGGTTTGCTTTGGGGATCGCGTTTCAAATTGCCGATGACGTTTTGGATCACGAAGCCGATCCCGAATTGGCGGGTAAAAAATTGGGTCGGGACGCCCAAAACGACAAAACGACCTATCTCACCTTGCTCGGTGCTGAAGAAGCCAAAAAACAAGCCCGTGATTTCGCCAATCAAGCCGCCGAACACGCCAACGCCCTTCCGGGCAACCATAATACTTTGGTGGGGCTTGCTCATTTCTCAGCGAACCGCCTCTTTTAATCCTCGTCTTCTTCAACCTCTTCGGAGTCCTCTTCGGACTCCTCTTCGGTTTCTTCAGGCTCAGGCTCAGGCTCAGGCTCAGGCTCAGGCTCGGGCTCGGGCTCGGGTTCAGGGTCGGGCACCACTGCCGCCTTTTTGGGCGCAGGTTTAGGTTTCGGTCTGGATTTCGGCTTCAGCTTTTTTTTCTTTTTTCCTGATTTGCGCGCTCGCTTGGGACGCTTTTTGGGTCGCTTCCGCGGACGTTTCTTGTCCATGCTGGAGGCTTTCTTAGGTCGTGACAGCTTCGCGCTTGGGTTCCCCACCGTCCCCTTCAGTGCGAAATGATATTTCCCTTCTTTGTCCTTGGCGGTTTTTAAAGGCGCCGCAAAAGATAAAAGTGTTTCAAACTTACTGTTGTCTTTGAGGAACTGTTTTGAAATGGCAAACCAACCATCACCGGTAATTCTCGTGCGCTTTAAACGGTCATTCATGAATAAAGCAGGCTTCAGTTCTGCCTGGAAATCTTTCCCATTCAGCGACATCAATCCTTTTTCGGCGCGGCCACCTTTGAGTTCGGTCTTGAGCTTCAAATCACCCATATCGATACTCGGCACTGTCAACCCACCGGCCATTCCGGGAATCGGCACCTCCAATTCGCCGGGCCCCAAAGAGAGGCCTGCAATGGCCATGTCGACTTTTCCTTGGGCCTCCTTAGAGGGCTTTTTCCCCAGGTTAAGTTCGATGTTGCCCTTAAGTTTACCGGTGGTTGGCACCCCCACCGCTCCGACAACCACGGGCATACGCGCCACGTTCACGTCGTCGAATTCGACGTTGAGCTTTTTGAGATCGCCCTTCGCAGAGATGGTCACATCGCCTTCAACATCCCCATCGTACAATTCCGCGTCGAAAGATACTTCGGGGTTTTCCGAGAGTAGAGACAACAAACCCACGCGCAAACGAAGCTCATCAAAATCAAACACCGGGCCTGGATCGGGGTCGCGTGAACCTAACTGTAAGGACAAACGCTCAAAAGAGACACCTGAAAGCCGCCACAGTTCCATGCTTTGAAAATTCACCTGCGGGTCGGTGCCATAGCGACCTTGTTTTCCTTTACCCAGCGCGTCTTCTAAGGCTGAAACGACCTTTCCCTTTATGGCCTGCATGGGAAAAGTGAGGTACAAACTCACCGAGAAGGCTGCGAAAAAGAATCCAGGGTAACCAAATAATTTTACGAATTTTGATCTCATGAAAACCTCTAAACAGCCTTACGCCAGGTGGATACCGTGATTCGTACGTCTAATAATTGATCATTATCAAAACGTGTTTTGGTTTTAAGTCGTGTGACTTTCACCAGGCCTTTTCCAGATTTGGATTCAATGGATTCAAGAAAACTCGTGAGCTTATCAATGGACACTTCTTTAAGGTTCACATCCACGCTCACTTGAACCATTTCAGAATCTTTAATGGGGCTTTTCTTTTCATTTAAATCTTTGAGTGAGAGTCCCAGTTCGGATGCACTGTTTTGCAGCAAGGAAAAAAGCGAGATGTTTTTCCCTTCCAAACGGCGCATTTCTTCTCGTTGTGCATTTTTGGACCGGTTGTAATCAGACTCTAATGCCAAGATCTGGCCAAGCTGCTCGTTTTGCGCTTTGATTTGCTTCTCTTTGCTTTTGAGAGAACTTTGCATGAGCAAAAACCCACCGCCAAAAATAAACACCACCGCCACCAGTGCCGTAATGCCCACCAACCGCTGCTCGCGCTCGGACAAGGCTGCAAATTGCGACATCAGTTTTTCTTTAAGCTCTGTAACCTGTGAAGACATTATTGAACCCCTCCTGAGCGCTTAGGGAAACTGGGACGTACCCCAGGGTTTCGCATGCGCTTGTTCATACCGGGTGGAAGACCATCCACATTGGGCTGATTTGGTTTTTGTAGCGTTGGTTTTTTGGGCCGACCCAAAGCGGGCGTTGGCAACCGCGGCTTCACCGCCGGTTTTCCCTCGATGCCGACTTTAGGTGCCTCGGGAGACCCTTTGGCTTCGGCGCGATTTACTATCGAACGGTTTTTCTTTTTCTCGGGCTGCGATTTCTCTCTTTTGGGTAATGGCTTCCCTGGGTTTGCTTCGCAATCGATGTTCATAGAGATTTGAAATTCCACACCTTCTTTTAGCTTGCGGGCCTTTCCCTTCTCCACTTTGGTAAAGCATCGGCCGTCCATCAGTGCCGTGACAATTTTGTCCACCTCGTCGAACTGACCGCTCTTGCCCTTGAGACGTATGGCTTCGGGCTTGATGTCTAATTCGGTGATCTTCACATCGAGGTCAGGCGGCATGCGCATGGCGATCTCAACATAGGAGTCTACGGCACTTTTTTGGGTAAAACCCCCTTTGCCGCCCTGGGATATTTGCTCTCGAATAATCCCCATGCAACGAGACGTGGATTCAATGGGTTGCCCCGTGATTTTTTTGCACGCTTCTGTTTGTCTCGCGCTCAACCCATCTGCTTTTTGACTCAGCAAAGCAGAACGGGTCATTCCGTTCCCACCGATCAAAAAGCAAATCAAAAACAACCAGACGGCCATGGCGCCGATGCGTTCCCTCACAAAATCCAATTCGCCTTTCCAGGCAAAGTCGCCCACGCGAAAATCAGCGTGCCTTCGGTTATGGTCACCTCCGAGGCCACTCAACGCCAAAGCCAGAGGCATGACATAGTTTCGCGAAAGGCGTTCTTGGCTTTTACGATCGGTGGGATTCTCCAATCCAGCCAACCGCTCAAATAAAGGCTCTAAACCTCGCATCAAATCCACTTCAACTTGGAGATGCTCGGACAAATAGGGCACCACGTTACGGATCGCACTGCCTGGCCCCGTGACATAGACCCGGGTCACACGCGCTTTATGGGACGACACCAAACTTTGGAAGGTCTGGCGAATCTCTCGAACGATGGGCAACAGTGCCATTTTTAAGGCGTCACTTAATTGTTTTTGATTTTGAAAACTCGCAGTGGCATCGGCCACCTCAATAAATGCTTCGCGTTCGATGGCTTCTAAGGCTTCTTTTCTGGAGATCCCATAAATCTGAGAGACCTTTTCCACGGCCTCATTCAGTCCCCGGCCAATGGTTCGCGCAGAAAGCACTTGCTCCCCCTGCATCATGCAGATGCGCGTTCGAACCTGGCCCAACTCTAAAACAGCCATGGCCGGCACACCGTCTAAGGGCGCCAGGCCAGGCGTGGGCTCTTCGGTGTCATGAAAAGACTGGGTCATGATCCATGGATAAAGGGATGAAAGGGTTTGGGCATCAAAACGAATGTGCCGCGGGACCACTGGGAAGTCTTGCCACAATCCCAAGTGCTGTGACACCTTGTCGCGCTTGGCGAAACCCACCAACACGTTGGCGCCTTCCCCCGGCAACGCCTTGCGACCACTGTTTTGCACCCGCCAGGACAAAGCCAAATCGTCCACATCAAAAGGCACCTCGGTCTCGAGCATCCCCGGTAACACCGCCTCGATCTTTCGCTGATCTCGGAAAGGAAATTCCAAATGGGTCAAACAAGCCTCTTGGGTGGAAAAAGCAGTGATGACTGTTGCGTTTTCAGGGATCGTACCCTCCATCAATGACGATAAGCCCGCTTTTTGACGCTGGGCCAAAGTTCGAGGGTTTCCATCCGCGTCGGTAGGAGGAGGTAAAGGCTTTTCAAAAATTTTAGCCACATACCAATCTTGGCTGCGTGGCGGTGCCTCTAAAAGAACACCCGTAATTTGGTGCTGATCCATATCTAAGCCGATGACTTGCTGTACCATCCGTTACTCCAGGTTATAAAAGTAGATTTCTTCTGCGGCACCGTGAACCCGTAATACCATGGTGATGGTTCGGGATACGTCTCCAACGGTTCCGGTGCTACGCACTGAAAAATTTTTCGATTCTGTGGTCATGGTGTTGTCACAAAGCTCATTGTTCAACTCCATGAAACGGCCGTCTTGTAAAAATGATTTGAAACCAGTGGGGCTCAAAGGCCCGCCCCCTTCATCTGGGGTCAGGTATCGGTATTCATCCCATAAAGAGAGGGTTTCACCCATCCATTGAGGATCCTGTAACGAAGGATCACTTAAATCCATGGCACACAATCGCACCAACATCTCTAGCGCTCGATTGTTTGCGGACAGTAAGTTAATTTTCCCTTCGCCATAAATGGTTAAGGAGTCACCAAAGGCCAGCATGTGAGCATCGGATATGCCGTGCACCAAACGCAATTCTTGCAAGGTATCAAAATAGGCATTTTTGGGTTCTATTCCCTCGTATGAAGTGTAGTTTCCATCTTCTGAACCCGAGTTCATGCGACCCCACTGGGCCATGTCGGCCGAAGGCTCTGTGGCCTCTTCATCGCTGTCGATATAATCATAAATATGCGCCACCAACTCTTGCCGCGTGACGCGATTTCCCCAGTTGTCTCTCTCTAAAAAGAGGAAATCGTATTTTTCGGGTTGAAATAAACCGAACAGACGCTGTCCGTAGGCGTAGCGAGCGGCGGGCGTGAGTTGGTTCGCCCAACCTCGTAATGAAACCTTACTCTCTTCGTCTTGAATCTCTACACCAAAGCCACCATCAAAGGCCCCAAACCCACCCTCGGGTGGCTCGAACGGGCCCAGGCCCGCACCGTCTGCATCCGGATCGAAGTTGTCCGCAATTTCGGCCCGCGCCTCCGCCATGGTCTCGGCGCGATTCGCCAATGCTTCACTGACGTCCATCCCAAATGTGGACTGCAAGGCGCCCGTTGTCATCCCTTTAAGTAAATCGCTTTCCAAAGGTATCAGCTGCCACAAAGTATGTGCCGGCAAGGGAACCTGCGCAGCTGCCAACTGGGTCAACATAGGCTGAATGGCGCCCTGGGCCGCCAACAAAAGGCGCGCAATATTGTTACCACTGTGGGCCAAGCTTTCGGCCTTCACCGAATCACGCTCGTAAATGGCCAATTTGTAGCGAACCATTTCGTTGTAACTCATATCGGTGACCACCGAGCTCATCAAAGCCAATCCCATCATCACCGATAACAATGCCACACCCGTAGGTTGCGACCGTCGGCTGCCCACACGGGAGCCGCTTGGCACGAGAAGACGGCGCCAAAATAGGTTCTGGTTGTTCTTTCGGTGCGTCATCTCGGTCCTACAAGCGCAATGGCTTGGTCATTAAAATCTTACTTTGCGTCATAAATAACTGTTCGGTTCCATCTTCCATCAAAACTTTCATCTCGATGCGTACTCGGTCGGGCAGCCGGTTGAGCGTGGCCGACTCTTCAGTGTCCCATTCTTCTTTCCAATCTTCGGTCACACTGTCCCAATAGGAAAAAATCAAATCGTTCACGCGCGGGCATAAGGTCTGTACCCGGCCCCCTTCTTCAATCTCCAGATCGGGGTTGGCTTGCTGGCGACGCATTAATGCTTGCTTTCCGGAGCGCTCATCTTCGCCCAGGAAATAGGCGATCTCTTGCTGATCACTTTGTTTGGCATTGATCTTGCGAACCACGTGGCCCACCGCCACGAAATCCAGCTGGGAAGATTCGCCTCGAAATTGAATGTTCACCTTGGGCTCTAAAGCGTTTCGGTGGGCAGACAAATAGGCCAAGCTGATTTCACGCACCATGCGACTCATGGATTGACGAATGAGGTGATATTGATCTGATGTCTCTTCCACCGCCTCCTTCACATCCATGGAAGAGCTCAAAGACGTAACCATCAAGGCACCCATGATGCCCATCAAGCCCGCCGCAATCAAAATCTCCAGCATGGAAAAGCCACGGCGCATCATTGTTTCACCCCCGGTATGGTGGTGGGTGCCCCTGGACTTCTGAGCCCCGGACCTTGACCGGGTGACATGAGGGGGTTTTGAATCCGGCCGCCGTTATTGACGCCACCTGAATTCATGGCGCCACCAAAACGTCCCGTGATTTGCCGCACCACATTGGCGAATTGATTCACAGCCTTTTTGTCAATAACATGCGTGGTTAAGCGCATTTCCTCCATAACGTTTTCATTTTTCCAACGAACGATCACCACCAGTTCGCGAATGGAGTCTTTGAGCGCATTTCCGAGATTTTCCATAAAGGGCGCAATCATTCCCAAACCCATACTGGTATCGCGTTCATCATCGCTGCCGGCAGAGGCAATGTCGTCTGATCCTGGTGCAGGGATGTCCATGGGATAAGCATGGCACTCCCAATAAAACGTCTCGAAACCTTCTTCAATGAAATCGCCCTCTTCGTCATAATCGCCAATAGAGAAGCCACGTCGTTGCAAGTCGGTCTCGCAGTCGTATAGTTTTGCCCGCGCCAGTTGGCTGGAGACCGTCAGAAAATGAGCTTCCTGGGCCAGCTCAATACTGCGGGTTTGGGCCTGCAACATGACCACCAGACCTCCCGCCAAAATGGCCAAGGAAACCATTACCTCTAAAAGCGTAAACCCACGAGAGGAGGCGCTGCTAAGTTTGGTGATCATTCCGAAGGAACCTCCGGCATGAAATCATCGATAAAGACTGAACCCGTCAATGCTTGGACGTTGAGTGTGTAAACGCGGTCAGCATCCTCATCATCGGTCAGAGAAATCAAACTGTCCTGGCTGTAACCCCCCGGATAAAAATGAAGCGCCACTTGCCCAGACTTTGCTCTTTCCGCCAAATGATCTACCCAAATGCCAGCGAAGCGCACATCGGGGTGCATTTGTTTTTCTTGACCCATCTCAGCCTCTACCCGACTCCAGCTGGGACCTTTCAGCAGTTTAAGCATGGTGGAGGCCTTAGGATCGTCGTCATCCGCTTCTAGATCGGCCACACGTTCATCGATGATGCTGAGTGCCGCCTTGCCCTCATTGGATAATTCCTGAGCCCGTTCAGCCAAAAGAACTTTTTCCTCGGTTTGCTCCACCCAGTAAACCGAACGATCCATATCCATCACCAAACGATGGCTCACACCACTTAAGGCCGTGCGGGCATAGATTTCGCGAATGAGTCCGTGAAACATGCCGATTTGTTTTTTGAGCTCAGCACCGGACAGGGCATTCACGGCCGGGATGCTTACACCCAAGATCAATCCCAAGAGCACCAAGGCGATGCCCACCTCCAAAACGGTGAACCCTTTGGGGGATCTGTTCTTGGGTTGCAAGCGCATGGCCGCTCCTACTCTTCGGGCCAGTTGCCCACATCGTCCTCGCTGCCCTCAACCCCATCAGGGCCTTTAGAGCGAACATCAAACTTGTTGGTGTTTTTTGCGCCGGGCACCACATAGATGTAGTCGTTGCCCCAGGGATCTTGTGGGACCCGCTCCATGATGGGCTTGCCTTTGGGCGGGCTGGCCAATGCATTCAGACCTTGTGCCGTTGAGGGGTAGCCTGCATTCTGCAACTTGTACAGCTCTACACTCTTACCAATTTCATAAGCTTGATTGCGGGCTGTGTCCATTTGCCCTTTTTCCAACTGGTTCATCACCGCAACGCCAACCGCTGCCGTAACCAAACCAATCAAAGTAATCACAACCATGATTTCTAAAAGTGACATACCGCGCGCAGCGGCCTTGATCATTGGATTGTTTGTTTTGTTCATTTTTGTCTCCTCGCCTAACGAACCATCGTGTTCATTTGCAAAATCGGTTTTAAAATAGAAAAGACCACGAAACCCACGGTGCCCCCCATCATCAAAATCATGATGGGCTCCAGCAACGCGGTGAGTCTGGACACCATATTGGCCACCTGGGCTTCATAAGTGTTGGCCACACGCCCCAGCATTTCCTCGAGGCGACCTGACTTTTCGCCAATGGCGATCATTTGGGTGACCATGGGTGGAAACTGCCCGGTTTTTTTCAGAGGTGGTGCAATGTCGGCCCCTTCTCGAATGGCCTCTTTGGTTTCACTCAAAGCGTCGGACAGTGCTTCGTTGTTCACCACATTTTTGACGATTTCGAAGCTCACCAATAAGGGTACCCCCGAATCGAGCAAAGTGGCTAAGGTGCGTGTGAAACGGGCCACTGCCACATTGAGAACCACACCGCCAAAAACAGGTACTTTTAATTTAATGCGGTCCCATCTGGCTCTGCCTTTGGGCGTGGATGCCCACTTCTTAAAACCAAAAAATCCGGCAACGGCCATGATGATCAGCAGCCACCAATAGTCGGCCATAAAGGAGCTTACCCAAATCAAGACCTTGGTTTGAAAGGGAAGTTCGGCCCCTGTGTGTTTAAATATTTTGGTAATTCGAGGCACCACCACGGTGAATAAGATGCCCATGATGCCCACACCCACGAAAATCATGATGATCGGGTACATCATAGCGGACATCACTTTGCTTTTGAGCTCGTTTTGACTTTCAATGAAGTCGGCCAAACGGGACAACACCACATCCAAGGTGCCTGAAGCCTCACCGGCCCGAACCATGTTCACATAAACCCGGGTGAAGCATTTGTGCTTTTCAAGCGCATCCGCCAAGGAAGACCCTTCATTGATGTCGGTTTTCACTTGTGAATAAACACGCTTTACGACCCCTTTTTCCATTTGCTCCACAATGTTGCTCAAGGAATCCACCATGCTCACCCCAGCTTGGAGCAAGGTGGCCAATTGGCGCGTGGCCATGCCCAAATCTTCCACGGAAATCCGCTGAAAGAACTCTCCCAGCTGCACCTCGGTAGACAACAAACCTGCGCCTTTTTGCTTGATGGCTTTGCCGCCCGCCTCTTTGGACTCGGTGATCATGATGCCGTCTTTGCGCAACAAAGCACGCAAACCCCGCTGGGTGTCTGCTTCTTTCAGACCCTTCACCGTTTTGCCCTGGGCATCAAATCCGCGGTATTCGTAAACCGGCATAAGCGTTCCTAAACCTCGATCTCTGTTTGCTCTTCTTGGGTCACACGTGTGACCTCAGCGATGGTGGTGTGTCCATTGGCCACTTTGATCGCCCCGTCTTCGCGCAGGGTCAGCATCCCCATTTCGCGCGCTTTGGATTTCACCTGCCCCGCATCGACATTCCGCAAAACCAAGTCACGTACATCGTCATCAACCAGCATGAGCTCAAAAATTCCCATTCGGCCAGAATACCCAGTGCGCGCACAAGCAGGACATCCTTTGCCTCGGTATAATTGCTTTACTTTATTGGGATCTAAATTCAGTTCGGCCAGCTCTGACTCCGTGGGCGTGTAAGATTCTTTACACTCAGAGCAAATGGTACGTACCAAACGCTGCGCCAGTACCCCCACCAACGAAGACGCCACCAAAAAAGGCTCAATGCCCATGTCCACCAAACGGGTCACAGCACCGGCCGCATCGTTGGTATGAACGGTAGACAGCACCAAGTGACCGGTAAGCGAAGCTTGAATGGCAATTTCTGCCGTTTCACGGTCACGAATCTCACCCACCATGATCACATCAGGATCTTGACGCAAAAACGAACGCAGCCCAGACGCAAAAGACAGATTGATCTTCGTGTTCACCTGAACTTGGCCCACACCTTTGAGTTGGTATTCCACCGGATCTTCAATGGTCAGAATGTTGAGGTCGGGCTTGTTGATTTTGTTCAAGCAACCATACAGCGTGGAGGTTTTACCAGACCCCGTGGGACCCGTTACCAAAACAATACCGTGACTCTTATTGATAAGTTGGTTCATCCCGTCCAGCGCGCGCTTGGAGAAACCAATGGTATCGAGATCGCGCAAAACACTGGAGCGATCGAGCAAACGCATGACGATCCGTTCACCGTAAGTGGTGGGGACGGTGGACACACGAATATCAATGTCTTTACCGGCAACCTTCAAACGAATCCGGCCATCTTGAGGTAATCGTTTTTCGGCAATGTTGAGATCGGCCATAATTTTCACACGGCTGATGATGGAATTTTGGAACCGCTTGGGAGGCTTGATAATTTCATACAGCACGCCATCCACACGAAAGCGAACCACAATATCACGCTCAAAAGGTTCGATGTGAATATCACTGGCTCGGTCTTTCACCGCTTGAGACATCAATGAATTGACCAGTCGAATGATCGGCGCTTCATCGTCGCCTTCCATATCTAAAAGATCGACCACCTCTTCTTCGAGCGGTGCAAATTCTGCTTCTTCGTCTTTGAGACTGGCCACGGCAGATTCAGCCAATTGAGAAACGCGGTCGTAGGCCTTGTTAATGGCCGAAATCACCACCTCTTTCGTGGCCAAAGACAGTTCCACCTCCACTCCCAACAACATGCGCATGTCATCATGGGTTTGGGTGTCTAATGGGTCGGCACAAGCAATCCGAACCATACCGTTTTCAGAAAAGCCATAAGGAACCACATTCCGGTTCTTGGCAAAAGTGATGGGCAAGAAGTTAATCAACTCATCCGGAATGGCTTCGGCATCCACATCTGCCAAAAACGGGATGTCGAGTTGCGCAGACAATACCTGCAACACCTGGGATTCATCCAAGAGCTTCATCTCTACAAAAACTTCACCGATGCGGCCGCCTTTTTCCTCTTGGATCTGTAAGGCCTCATGAATTTGATCTTCGCTCACGCGATGCAAGGCTTGGGCGATGCGACCAAAGGGTGCGCCAGTCCAGCCGGAAGGCACAGCGGGCACCTCAAAAGTTTCGTCACCCACGTTCATGGCGGTGATTTCTGTTTTTTCGCCGGCACCGGGATCCATTAATTACCTCCCTGTGGGTTAGGCGCAGGTGGGGCTTCTTGTGGCACGGCCCCATCCAAAATGGGTTTGGGCTGCACCACCACTTCGCCGGGCAGACCCGGGCCACCATTTTCGGCTTTTTGTAGTTCTCCGTCGAGATGCGATACGATCTTGCCCAAAGGTCCCGTCTTCTTGCTGTAGTCGATGAAAGGATTGTATTTGGACGCGTCACCGTAATAGGCCTCAACAAACTCTTTGCGCTCTTGCATTTTGCGTTCATAAATTTTGCGAAAGTCTTCGGAGGAGCGAACCACGTAGGGTGTCAGCACCACCAGCAAATTGGTTTTGTCTTGATCTGCGTTTCGGCCTTTGAACAACCAACCCACCAAAGGCAAATCTCCGAGCAATGGCACCTTACTTTCAGAATCGGATTGGCGGGTTGAAATCAAACCACCGATCACGAGTGTTTGCTGATCGCGAGCAACCACCGTGGTCTTCGCCGAACGATTGGTAATAATGGGCTGGGTAATGCCGTTGCCCACGTCTTGACGGCCACCAATATCGCTCACTTCTTGCTCAAGCTCTAAACGAACCGTGTCATCGCCACTCACATGAGGTGTGATGGCGAACTTCAGTTTGACATCCTCATAGGCCACTTGCTGCATGGGAAAACCAAAGCCACCAAAACCGCCTTGGCCACCGCCACCAAAAGAAGAGCCTCTCAACACAGGAACACGCTGACCCACAGAAATTTCTGCCTTTTCATTATCGGTGGTCATTAAGTGCGGCGTGGAAAGGACGTCCACATTGGTGTTGGTCTGCAAGGCGTTTAAAACCGCGCCAAAACTGGGCAGCGCAAACCCGAAGGTATCTTCTGAACCCGGAATGGCTGGGCCCCGAAATGCCAAAAATCCAATAAAGTTTGCCAGACCCGCCGCAGAAGACAAAGAGCCACCGCTGGCGCCCCCTCCCGTCAAAGAAGCCGTGGCCAAAGAAGAGGCTGCACCCGTGACCAAACTTTCGCCACGCGGGTTGGCGACCACGCCGAATCCCTCGCCGTCCATGCCAGGCACTTCTGCGGTGTAACCAGAAAATGCGTTCAGACCCAAGTCGATGGTTTCTCGAAGGCCCACCTCCATGATCACCGCCTCCACAAAAACCTGTGGGCGCCGTTTGTCCAGCATGTCGATCACATTCCGAACCGCTTTGAGATCTCGAGGGCTTGAGATGATCACCAGGGAGTTGGTGGATTCATCGGCCGTCACTTTCACTTCGCCCTCAAAAAGCGCCGCGCCCTTGCCGCCTTTTTTGGCTTTGGATTTCCCTGATTTCTTGCCCGATTTCGCTGCCTGCGCCAAGGAAGAGAGCGTGGATGCCACTTTTGTAGCGTCTGCATTGTTGAGATAGAAAACGTGAACTTGGCCTTGAGAAGAAGAATCCGAGGCGGGAATGTCTAAAATCTCAATGATTTCACGCAAACGAACAAATGCGCCTTCTGATGAAAGCACGATAAGTTTATTGGTACGATCGTCAGCAATAATTTTATCGATGGAAGTGTCAAACTCACCCTCTTCACCTTCTTGGGCTTTTGCTCTTGCCTTACTCAACGGATCGCTCGACTTAGAACCAGCGCCGTCTTCAGTGGATGGCCCCACCCCGATTTTTCCACCATCTTTGTCGAAATCAAAAATTTCGTTGAGCATGCCCTGGATTTCAGATGCCTCTGCATAAACGATATCAATAATATGAATACGACTGGTGGAACCCGATTTGTCGACTTTGTCGAGGATTTTCAACAATCGGTGAATGTTGGCNCCGTTATCGGTGATGATNAAAAAATCATCGCCCACAGCCTGCAANTCGCCCGTCTTGCTCATCAAGCTTTTCAANAGAGACTGNACNGCATCTTTGCTGGTGTATTTNAATTGGTANAGCAAGGTGATTTGCGCGTCNGTNTTGGGCACTTTNGAAGGGTCTTCGTAAAANGGCAGNGCGTCTTTNACCGCACTTTTACGTTCCACCACTTTNAGAAACTTGCCCGCAGGCACCAAGGCCAAATTATTGGCCTCCATGGCGGACAAGAATGCCATATAGGCCTGATCCACGTTGATGGGGGTTCGCGAAATAATGGTNAGNTCGGTNCTGGACTTTACCGACGAGGANACGATGAAATTTTTACAGGTCAAACGTGAAATTTGATCGAGTACATCAAGGATTTTGGCTTTTTCAAAATTCCACGGGAACCGGCCTTTCACGGGCTTACATTCTTTGATCTTCACCTTCTTAATATCGCTGCCTTCGGTCTTGCCTTTGGCCTGAGCCAATTGAGGCGCCCGTGTTCTTTCCGTGGAAGAGGCACCCGGCGAGGCCTTTTCACCTGAAACGGGCTGAAGGTTGCGTTTGTTCACCCTAGGCTTCACCTTAGGCATTTGGGGCATGGCCCGTAGCTGCGTTGGCGGATTGGGCTTGCCTTGTGCAAACGCATAAAGCGGACTGGCAATCAAAAAGGTGCCAAAGGCCCATAGCGCAAAATAGCAGGTTAAATGTTGGGTACGTCGTGTTTTTTTCATTTGCTTATCCATGGCGGGTAAACGGTTAAGGTGTGATGGAATAATCGAGCGTGGTGGGCTTGCCACGACGCTTGAGGTCCACGTTAATTTGTTTCGAATCTTTGAGTTTCTGGTAAATCTCGAGGGCTTTGTCAGGGCTGTTGATCTCATACCCGTTGATTCGGGTAACGATATCGCCATTCTTCAATCCAATTTTTGCATACAAAGATTTGGGGCGAATGCTGAAGAGCTTAAAACCAATGGATTGGCCGCCTTCGAACGCAGGCACCACACGCGCCTGAGTGGCAAGTTTTGAAAGATTCGCCAACGCCCCGTCAATTTCGCCTTGCTCTACTTCATAAGAATTCGCGCCGACTTTTTTGATTCCTTTACCGAGTTCATCGTCTTTTTTCTTTTTCGACTTTTTCGCCATCCTTCGGTCTTTTGACTTCGCGCCTTTTTTCGGTTCGGCGTAGATGTCGAGGTATTCCCATTGGTTTTCATTGTCGTTATAAAAATAGATGCGCTCTTCTTCGATACGATGCAGCACCACCCCTTCTTCAATCATGTTGCAGGGATTCATGCGCGTGGTGTTGAATTTCTCTTCTGGCTCCTCTTGGTCTTCTTCATCGGTAAGAATTAGGGTGGGAGGCTCTTCTTCACACGGGTTGATCGAATAGGTTCGTGCCTGGGCTTTTCGGCCCGCGCCAGAATCTTGAATGGAAGCCAATGAAAAAGACACCGTTTCAAAAACGGCGGTCCCCACCAACCTCAAACGCAAACCGGTGGGTTCGGCCTCACTCCAGTGACCCGTGGCCACCTCTTCTTCCGGCTCTTCACCTTCACCCAANGGNGCCTCACCAGGCGGTAAGATCTGTTCACGCTTGGCCCCAAAAATATTACGATCGTTCACTGCATCGTAATCCCGCTTCTCTGCCTTTTTGGGCTTGCTTTTGGGAGCCGTGGTACGAGCTGCGACAGGCGTACCTAAATTATCCTCGATCATGTGGCCCAAAATCGCATTGGTGGTGTGCGCAAGAATGAAGGCACACAGGGCCAAAGCCACCAGGTGAATGATCCAAAAATATTTCTTAAACAGTGCTTCCATNTTATCCACGCCTGGGGGGAACCCCATGAACTACGCAAGAATCGCGCCAGGTCTGATAATCATTTTCATAAGTATTTTCAAGAGGTTAAGACTTGACCGGCAGGTCTTAATTCTGCCATCTTGGCAAGATGCAGCCTCCCCAAAAAATAGTTGTGCCAAAATGGCAAAATCATGCCCCGGTGGATGACTATTTCCCACACGCGAACCGTCCAAAGAGAACCATGGTTCAGATGTTACACCCCCTCACTTTGCTTGTTTTTGCGCTGCTCCCGCTGCTTATGGGGCAAAAAGCCAATCCGGCCCCCAAAAGTGAAAAGCTGCGAGAGGCCGTCCATCACTTGTTCATCCAGGGCCATCCGCTGGGTGAAATCATGCGAAGGGACGAAAAGCTGCCCAACGGCCAATATAAACACACCTACGTCATGGAAATGCAGCTCCAAAGAGGGCCTCATCGCCTGGTCATCTCTTCTGAGCTGCACAGCTTTAGTGGCCCCAAATTAAATTTGCTAAGTTTTGAACTGATCAAAAAAGAAGGCGAGCTGGTGATCAAAAGTAGCGGAAAAGTAGAGGACGACACTTTAACTTTAGAAACCACCCGCGCAGGCCACACCACATCCCAAAGCATTCCCCTCCCGAAAGACACCCTCTCTTCTCTTTCCTATGATTTCTACGTTTGGCAAAACCGTGATCATCTTAAAAAATTCGATGCGCTTATTTTCCATGAAGACCTGGGCACCTTCACCGAGCAATCCAGTCAAATAGAAAAAAAAGCGGACGGCTACCGCATGGTTCACCATGCACTCAACATGGAAACCCAAGAGCAATATAATCTCAAAGGCCAACTGCAAAGTGCGCATACCATTCAGATGGACCTCTGGGCCATGGTCCCCGGGCAAAAACCACCGGACGCCAGCCAAAAGCCCTTGGACATCATGGCGATCTCATCGTGGAAAGCCCCCGAGCTTCCCTCGTCACTACAAAGCGTTACCTACGAAATTACCGTCCCTCCAGACGTGCCTTTCACCCCACACACCGACGCCTTTCAAACCATCACGTCCAGCACCAACAACATACATATTGTACACGTCAGCCGGTTCACGCCTCATGCATTTCGCCTTGGCAAAAAAGAACAACAACGTCTACGCCAAAGTACCGCTCTTGAGCCCATTCAACACATTCAAATTCAGACACTCGCCCAAAAGCTAAAAAAAACCAAACCCATGGACACAATCCGAGCGGTTTCCCAATATGTTTTTGAGCACATCACCAACAAAAGCCTCGACCGCGGGGCGGCCTCTGCCCTGGAAACCCTTGAATCCCAAACGGGGGATTGTACAGAGCACAGCATTTTGGCTTCTTCCATTTTACGCGCACAGGGCTTTCCCACCCGCTTGGTCGATGGGCTCATCGTTGCCGACGGAAAAATGGGTTACCATGAATGGATTGAAGTGTATGTCCATGGCCAGGGTTTTGTACCGGTAGATCCCACTTTCAATGAAATTCCTGCAGGCCCCAACCGGCTTAAATTCGCCACCGGAGATTCGAGCCCACAAGGCATGGTTCAATTGGGCGTCACNGCCACGCAGNTNCTNTCGGGNCTTCAAATTAAAGTTTTAGNACATANAAAAATNGCANNGCCANNNCAGAAGANNCCTTAAGGCTGCCAGACCACGTTGCGCTCAGCAGTGCGGCCCGCGCTAATCCGCACGGCACCAAAAGCTTGTCGCGCACCTCGACGACGAACTTCAATCTCGTATTTACCAGCCGGTACCCAAATCTCTTCACCACCTTTGAACACCCATGAAGGCTTTGTCGCACCATCGCGATAGAGGCCCACATCGCACCATAAAGCCACGCCGTCTTCGCTAAAGACCTGAACCATGACCCGGCCCAAATCAATCTCAATATCCACTTTCGTATCTCTGCCCTCATGAAGATCGATGAGCTGCTCTTGAATCAATTTGGGGTTTTTGGGGTTTGGATTAACCTGCAAACGGTATCCACCAGCCGGCAAATTAAAACGGGCACGCCCGATGGAATTGGTTTTGCCATCGAGAACTTTTACATCGTCATCGATACGAATTACGCTCACCGCAGAGGATGCGCCGTCGTCCCCAAGGCGGGTGGTTAAGACCAGAGCGCTCGGGGTCAAATTGAATTCTAGTGCATAATCGCTTCTCGCATCTACATTCACCCGTTTTTTAACTTGCCATGGAGAACCATCATCAAGGTTTTGTTCTTTCATTTGTGCAATGAAATCGTAAGCCCCGGGCGTTAAAACCGCGGCCTTCCCGGATGAAACGGAATTAAATGCACGCGGGGCGCCGGCACGATGCAATGCCACTTCGACTTCATCAAAATTGGGATGGCCTGTCTTAACACTTTGACCCTTGAAAAAAACCACCGGGCGTAGGGTCCCAGTTTGGTATTGCAAGGTTAGATTATGATGCTGACCCGGCTTCAGCGTAATGGGTTTACGTTTCTCACCGCCCACATTGTGCCCTTCGGCCAGTTGGGCCGTCACTTGATACACGCCCGGAGGCACAGAGACCTCTTCGGTGGTATCCCAGTCCATAATGGATTTTCCCCCCTTAGTAAGCAGGGTGACCAATCCTTGAGCTGGGCGACCGTTATTCGTCAGCTTTACTCTCAATGACGCTTCGGTGATGTCCAAGCGCAATTTCTTTTTTTGCATGGGACTCAGATTCACCTGGCCACTTGTTTTGATCCCTTTTTGATCGAAACGGCCTTTTTCTTCGTCGTTGGGCGAGGCGTAGACCCATAATTTTTCGGCCGGGACCACCATATAGGCCTTGTCAATACCGGTGGCCACTCGGATTCCCCATTGATCATAAATCCAAACATCAGAACCTAATGATTCATCGGACTTCAAAACCTCGACCAGTAAAAAGGCGGGGGCTAGATTAAATGCCAATTCAATATCGCTTTGAAAATTCTCAAGTCGAAAACTTTTGGTTTTACGCAGCGTTCCCTCACTGCTTGGACATGCCACCACAGCCAAATACACACCAAAAGACAAGTCGACGGATTGCGTGATGGCATTTTTTTCGGAAACGGGTTCAGGCAACCCGTAGCGAGACTGCTCATAGACCGACCACGTGCAGGGCTTGGTGTACCGCAACTCTTTTTTGTTCACCACCACAGAAACCGCGGTGGTCTCGTTCGCCAACGCGGAAAACGAAAAGAACAAAAGCAGTAACAATACAATTGACGGATATTTATTACGCACGAGCTGGCTCCATCATTTTGTCGGCGGGGACGGCGCCGGCTTTACTTTATTGGCGGCGTCGCTTTTTCGTTTTTCGGACTGCCACAATCTAATTTTTTGGTTGATTTGAGCGGTTCGTCTTTTCAGGGTGGCCAGCTTTTTGTATGCCGCAATGGCGGCCCCCCATTCCTTTTGCTGGGCTTTCAACTCTCCCAATTCTTCGTACCCTTGCATGAACTGCTCTTCAATGCTGATGGCCTTCTCAAATGCGGAGACCTGGTCGGAGATGGGTTTTGTCTTAAGGGCGGCCAAGGAGGCCTGAAGTCTGCCCTGGGCCCTTAAATGATCGGGCTCAATGGTAAGGGTCTTGGCGTAGAAGCCCAAAGCCATACCCCACATCTCATCGGCCTGTGCCAACAAAGCCAAACGGTAAAGGGCCGGCACGAACATGGGCTCACGGCTAATGGCGTGTCGGTATTGCCGACGGGCTTGCTCCCGATCGCCCAGACCAGCCCAGGCATCGCCCAAAGTGTAAAATGCATCGTGGCTGTCTGGATTGAGTGAGATGGCCTGCTCGCCGGACTCGCGGGCCTCTTCGAACGCACCAATGCGCACTTGTGCATGGGCCAAATCTGCCCACAGTTGTGCATCGTAAGGCTCCATTTTCACTGCAATTTTAAGGTATTTTACACTTTCATTAGCCCGGTCGGCCATGAGCAAGGATGTTCCCAGCTCCCAGTGCAACGCCACCGATTTCGGCTGGGCTTCAACCCCTCTCATATACGATTCAATGGCCCCGGAAATATCGTCTTTTTCGTGATGGGCCATTCCCATGAGCAGCCACGTCTTCTCATGCTTGGGTTTTAAAAACGCTGACTTATCCAAATAAAAAATCGCCTGATCGGGCTGTTGCAACTGCAAATAGGCCAAACCCAATGCCATGGATGCCCGGGCCATTTGATCGTTTTTCAAGCCCGGCTCTTTGAGCACGTCGGTGAGAATCCCCACCGCTCTTTTGGGGTGGCCTTTTTGAACGTAGGCTTCACCCACCCGGATTTTTTGAGCCCCGGTGGAGGCGGTAAGAAAAAGAATGATGGGCCAGACAAATAATTTCATTTTCCCATCCTAAACAAAAATGACATATCAATAAAACCGAAATGGACCTTTGAACATGAGCGAATTCGACAAATTTGAAATCTTCTGCCTTTATCACCTGGGATTGCAAGGGACGCAAGCAGGCACGCCTTTGAATTTAAACCAGTTAGCAGGCTTTTTGGCCACATCCCCAGAAGCCCTCCAGTCCTTTATGGAGCTTCACCAGCTGGACGCCGGTCAAATGCTCGCCTCTGGCTTCGATCTGGTGGGCGCACAAATGGACATTCAGCATGCCCCCGAAGGGATCGATCTCCAAGCGGCCGCCCGTGCACACTTCGAAGAATACCAAGCTCTGGTCTTGGGTGACTAGCGTGTCCCGTTCCTTCCGCTTTTTGTTGGCGTGCAGTCTTGTGGCCTGCATCTTTCTACCTCTGTCCCTTGAAGCCCACGATCGCTCCAAAGGCAAAAGTTTCTTCACATTTTTTTCAGATGGGACCATCAACATCCAAATCGGCATGAACAATTTGGATTTTCTGGATTGGGCTGGCATCGATCTGGGCTCTCCCAACAATGTCGACAAAAACCAACAAGCTGCGGAACGCTTTTTGACCTACACCCTCCCGAAGCAATTACGGATTGAGATGCTTCCCGCGGGGGCCAGCTGCCCCGTCAAGTATAAGCAAATGGAACAACCCGATCACCGCAACATAGAAATTTTTGCGGTTGCTTTCTGTCCACCCTCCAAGGTGGCGCACAACCACTCCCTGCGCGTGGATTGGGGACTTTTTGTCGCAACGCCCCTCAAGCACACTTCGTTTTCCCAGCTCAAAGCAGATGACCAAATCTTAAAAGCCTGGGCATTTTCGAACCGCCACCGAAAAGAAATTATCTCCATCAAGACCTCGTCACCGGCAGAGACTTTCATGTCTTTTGCTCAGGAAGGATTTTGGCATTTGATCACGGGCTGGGATCATCTGTGGTTTTTATTGTTACTATTTTTAAGTTGCCCCACATTCAAAACCTTGGTCCTTTGGGTCACCACCTTTACCCTGTCCCATGCCATGTCTTTATTGGCTTCTTATTTGGGGTTCGTTCAAATCCCAGGACACTGGATTGAATGCGGCATCGCATTATCTATTTGTCTCGCGGCATGGCCAGCCTGGAAACAAAGAAATGCGCCATTACAAGCCCATTCTTCCACGACAAAAGCATTTCTGATCATTTTGGGTTTTGGGCTGTTGCACGGGTTGGGGTTTGCGTCTTTCTTGGCCGAGCTGCTCGCTCAAACCAAATCTCTTTACTTGGCCCTCTTCTCTTTTCACGTGGGTCTAGAGGTCGCCCAAGTGTTGTTTCTCGTGGTCTGCCTCGTGTTGCTGTGGCCCCTGCGCACCAAGCGTTTTTGGCCACAGGTTCGGGGCGCCCTCGCGCTCTTTGCATTTTCATTTGGTCTGTTTTGGTTATGGGAGCGCCTGATCGGCTGAATTTAAAGGCGTGACTCTTCCCAGGCATCTTTAATGGTTTTGATAACCATTTGGCTGGTTTCCGGTGATATTTGATTTTTTTGAACCAAGTGATGATCGGCCTTGGGCACAAAGACAACCTGAATGTTCTTCTGCTTGTTGAACCTTCTGAGGTTCCGAATATCTTCTGTAGCTAATGAACTGTCGTTTTCTCCCGAAAGCACAATTAACTGGCCCTGATGTTTGGCCATCTGCAGATCGACATCCTCGGTCAAATTTCGCCAACCGAACCAAAACGATAAAGGAACACCTAAAAATTTTGCGCCCTCGATAAAACGATCGGAATCCAACGACAAAAATGTGGCCTCGAAGCTTGCCGCCCTGTTCGCAATGTTCCGGGCCCGCGCCTTTAAGCTCTCAACCCTTGCCTCGGGTGCATCATCTGCCTGTCGCCGTAAAACAACGGACTGTTGGTGGAGCGATCGCACCAAAACACGGTCCACACGTTCGGTAATGGGAGACGTGATCACATTCAACGCTGCGTTGCGTCCACACTCAGATGCCATCACCACTTGGCCACCTTGACCATGGGTCCACAAAATAATGTTTTGATTTGGAATCGCCAACTGTTGCTGCAAGTAAGAACAGGCCGCATCCACATCTTTGGTTAATGCCACCGGGCCTTCTTCGTAAATATCGTCGATGGGGTTTTTATGACACCCGCTTCCATGCACTGGCTGGCAGGTGCGTTTGTCGTAGGTGAAAGAAGAAAAACCCTCAGCCGCTAAGGCCTCAGCCCATAGTTCAGAAACGTTAACAGGCTGAGTATAGGTGTCGAGTCCGTTTCCTTTTTGTGTTCCCAAATGTGATGGGTTGCCAGAACCGGGCACAAACAAGACGACCGGCAAGTCTTGCCGATTTGAGGCCATATAAAAACGTCCATTCAGCTTGGCCATCACCCTGCCTTGGTGTTTCACTTCGAATATGTGGTCACGTTCCACTGTTTTCCCGGATGCAGCTGCCTCAATGGTTCCGGAGGCATTATGGAAAAAAGCACAGCCCGATAAGGCTGGCGCAATCAATCCCGAGAGGATGAATAGGTGGATATGCTTCAGGCTACGTTTTTTCATCATGTTAATGACATTTTCTCTTTAGAAAAGATTGGGCCTTTTCCCACCATACAGACTGAGGGCGCGCTTTATCAACCAAGGTTTTCAGGTTTTGACAAGCCACCTCATCCGAACCCTGACGAAAATCCTCCAAAGCGCTCACAAATTGGGCCTGGGCCTTGGAGTTAGACAAATAGTTTTTGGGTATCTTTCTCGGCTTCGGCTTTGGGGACCTTTGCGCCGGGGGCGAATGGTTCGTTGCCGGGGCCTCTGAAGGTGCCGGCTCCAACAAAGTTTCGAGCTGTTTTTTCATGGGTGCCAAATTGACATCTTCGCCAGGAGAAGAGCCGAGCGTTTCTAAATATTTCTTTGCGGCAGCCTCGTCCCCGCGCTCCAGCGCCAAAACAAAAGCCTCTTGGGCTAAAACGAACCGCTGGCGTTTCCAATTTTGTAATCTTTGGCTTCTTTTTTGTTTGAATGACGATAATGGTTCTTGCCAGATGTCATCTAAATTTAACGCCTGAAGGCCGGCAATGGCTTCGTCTAAGTTTCCAGCTGCAGCGTTAGACTCCGCCGCTTCAAATACCTGTGCGATTTGTACGTATCGTTGGGTTTGTTTGAGCAAAAACTGTGATGGATTGGTTAATTCGATGCTTTTTAATTGGGCATTGGCGTACCCAAAATTTCCAGCAGCGGACGCCAAAGCAATGTCGTAAAGCGCCTCAATTTTTTCCCGAGACTTGTTTTCGGACGCTAATTTTTTTTGGTGCGCCATCCACTTCGCCGCCGCTAAGCCCACCATGCCACCCAGCAAAACAAAGAGCAGAACCGGTACAAATTGTTTTTTGATTTCTTCTTTCATGATCTAAAAACTGACTCGTTTCTATTCGCTCTTACCTGATTCTGAGGGCCTTGGCGCCTCGGGCTGCTCTTTGGGTCCCGACTGTGCATCCGGTGCCTCTGGGGTTTGCGGTTTTAATAAATTAAGACTCTGGAGACTGGCGGCTACAGTCTCCGCAATAACTTGCTGCCCTTCATCATTGGGGTGTGCATCCAGTTTATGGTGGTATGCATAATCTGTTGCCCCACCCTTTTCGATGAATACCTGTGTGGTGTCGACGAAATGCATTTTTGCCTTTTTGGCAATTTGAGATAATTTTTGGGTGCCACCATCTCTAATGTACTTGTCTGGCTGACTGCCAAAAGACACATCCCATACAGAGTCGTATACCTGAGCCACATATGGGATCTGAACTAAGACGGGTACGGCACCCGCTGCGCGCACTTCGTCTGCCAACTGAATGAGAATTTGTGTTGCCAAATCAATGCGAAACTGATCATCCACTGATGGTTTTTTCTTAAGAGCCGTATCCAAACCAGGCCAAAGAGATTCATCGCCGAATGAGAAATTCGTGGCGACCCACATGGCCATTTTTGATCGCTTCAAGAGCCGGTAGAGAGCAAAATAACCCAGAGCCGATTTTATTCTCGACAGTGTCGTGATGTTGTTTGTTTGGCTTGCCGTCGCTTGTCCAACCTCTTTTCCGATCATGTCTCTTTTTTCGATGAGCTTGCCATTCGGGTCTAAATCAAAATAGACACGGCCAATACCCGCCCCGTAGGTAAAACCGGCGCGGCCCGGAGGTGCCACATCAAAAAAATCAGTGGCGATTGAAAATCCTAAAATAACAATCTGGGGCTTCACCAAAGGAATCAAGCGACGCGCCATCATCAATTCTTGTCCCACGCTGTAGCCGCCAATTCCGGAATTATAGACCGTGCCTGCTTCCACGTCCTCAAATAACATGCGCTCCAAGACATTAGGCCAAGTTTTATCCGTACTCACGCCCGTAGCTGCAGTGTGAGAATCACCGAGCGCTAAAATTCTCAGTTTAGATGTATCAGGCGTGTCGCCAATGGGCTCATCGTGAATGCCCAGCTCGTTGCTCCAATACAAAACCGAAAATTCGCTGGTTTTATGTTTAAACTTAAAGTTTTTCTTGGCAGTCCAGCCCAACTCATCGTCTTGGGCAGTGATGACGATGTTTTCTTCGTCATCCTTACCCTCCATTTGCATAGCAATCATTTCAGCAGCCCCGACGGCAAAGATAAGAAACGCCAAGTTAATTGCAATGACCTTAATTATTGTATTGTTCCCCACTTTTGCTCCCAGCAAGCCAAAAGGTATTTAAGCTGCATTTGATACTGCATCCGTCAGCGGAAAATTCCAACCACTTTCAAGAGATGTACATCGCTTTTCAAAAAAAAAGCCCCCCAAGAATTGCTTGGGGGGCTCAAGATAACTCCGGCAGCGACCTACTCTCCCACAGGAAAGACCTGCAGTACCATCGGCGCAGGCAGGCTTAACTTCCGAGTTCGAGATGGGATCGGGTGTAGCCCTGCCGCCATAACCACCGGAAAGTGGAAATAACGAAATAACACTAGCGTAGTCTCTCAACACCGCAATAGGGCATTGAACGCATCAACCTTAATCTTGAAAGGTAAAAGAATTAAAGCCATACGGTCGATTAGTACTGGTCAGCTCCATACATTACTGCACTTCCACCTCCAGCCTATCACCTCGTAGTCTTCAAGGAACCTTCAGGGAGATCTTATCTTGGGAGAGGCTTCCCACTTAGATGCTTTCAGCGGTTATCCTTTCCGAACATAGCTACCCGGCTGTGCCACTGGCGTGACAACCGGCTCACCAGGGGTTCGTCCAACCCGGTCCTCTCGTACTAAGGTCAGCTTCCCTCAAATCTCCTACGCCCACAGCAGATAGGGACCGAACTGTCTCACGACGTTCTGAACCCAGCTCGCGTACCACTTTAAATGGCGAACAGCCATACCCTTGGGACCTGCTCCAGCCCCAGGATGTGATGAGCCGACATCGAGGTGCCAAACACTGCCGTCGATATGAGCTCTTGGGCAGTATCAGCCTGTTA